>NZ_JBSFEP010000006.1:0-392421 GCF_053594495.1 Streptomyces sp. NPDC001920 | reverse complement strand
AAGCCCTCGTACTGGTTGTACGTGGGCTTTCGCCCGGTGCGGCGAGAGTGCGTGCCAGGCGTCGCGGGGCAGGCGGGACTTTGCGGACACGACCTCGCGCCAGAAGGTGTTCCACGGGAGCCGAAGGCCCCTCCTCGCGCGGGTCAGAGCTGGAACTCGGCCGGCGAGACGCCCAGTGCCGCGCAGGCTTCCCTGAGGACCGTCTGCTCCGCCTGGGAGACGTAGCCGTCGGCCCCCGCGATGACGATGCCGGTCTGGATGACCGCCCGGGCCTCGGTGGGCTTCTTCGCGGCCTTGGCGATCTCCTGCATCGCCTCGGCCTTCCCCTGCGGGAAGTTGCGCATGAGCAGGTCCACATGCTTGTGGAAACGCTGGCGCAGCTGGTCCGGAGGGAAGTTCTGCAACACGTCGTTGCTGAGGATCATCGACTCCATCTGCTGCTGCTCGGCCGGGTCCACATGCCCGTCCGCCGCCGCGACCAGGGCACACATCGCCATGCTGGCGTCCCGGTACGCCCCGCTCTTCAGCTCGGTCTTGAGGGAGCCGAGCTGCGTCTTGAGCAGACCCACCAGCTGGGCGCGTGAAGCGCCCCGCGAGCCGCCGGACCCGGAGCCGCCGTGCCCACCGTGCCCTCCGTGCCCACCACTCGCTCCGTGGCCACCCTGGACCTGCTGCTGCAGATTCTTCGCCTGGTCCTTGAGCCGGTCGAACAACGCCATTGACGTCACCTCGGTATTCGTCGGGGTCATCCGGATCAACGCCCACCGCACGTCAGAAGTTCCACCGGGGTGCCCGAGGCCGTCCACCACACGGACGGCAGGCACCCGGCCGGCCCGCTGCGGCGCCACTGCCTCCCCTTGGCGAAGGCTGCGGGCGGGGCGGGGCACGGGGCGACGGCAGCCGCGGCCGTCCGGCCCTGGTTCCCCACGACACCCTGGGGAGCCGCGGGCCGGCAACACCCTCAACGCCCGGAGCTGACCTGCAACTGCCGCAGCCGCTCGTGGACGTTCTTCAGGGCGCCCCGCCGACGCCCTGGCACCCGGCCGCGCAACTCCGCCAGGAAGGAGCCCAGCTCCCGCGCGAGCGAGGCGTCGTGGATCAGCCCCCACTGATGATGGGCCCGGTCCACGGCGGCCTCCACGGCGGGCGTGTCCGGGGTCTGCCCGGCGGAGAGCCGGGCCGAGGCGACGGTCAGCCAACTCCGGCAGCTGCGCACCGGGTCCCCCGCCAGCATCGCCAGATCCGCCCGCACCTCGATCCAGTGCAGCGCCTCCTCGGAGGCATGCCCATGAGCCCGCAGCGCGACCTGCTCATGATGCGCCGCCAACGCGTCGGCCTCCCCGTGCCGCCCCGCTTCCACAGCAGCGCTGATGGCGGCGTGCGGGTCACCGGACCCAGGGCTCGCCGCCGACGGCGTGGGGGCGGGAGGCCGGGTGGGGACCGGGGGGATGCGGTGCGGTGCGCCCGGCACGGCAGCGGGCGCGGAATCCGCCCCCGCACCCGCCTCGCCACGCGCCGGATCCAGCGCGGGAAGCCGGGTGGTCCGCGGCTCGGACTCCCCCGCCGAACCGGGGCCCTGAGCCGGACCCGGCACGAGGGCCGGCGCTGCGTCCATGGGGCCCTGGGCGGCACGCCCCGGATTCGGCGCGGCACCCGGCGCACCCGGCGCAGGCAGCGAGGCACCCGGCGCAGGCGGCGGCGCGGCACCCGACACCGGCACCGGCACCGGCACCGGCACCGGCACCGGCACCATGCTCGGCACCGGTTCCCGGAGCGAGCCCTCCGCCGGGAGCGGCCGGCTCTGCGGAAGGAGGTGCGGGAGCGTCGGTACAGCCGTCCCCGGGTGGTTCTGCCGGGGACTCGGGCTCGGCACCACGTGGCGCGGGCCCGTGCCCGGCGGCACCTCCGGCGGCAGCGGTGCCCCCTGTGGCCCGCCCTGCTCGAACCCCCCGCCCGGCGGCGCCTCCTGCCGGGGCCCCCTCGCGAGCGGCGCCCCCCGCGGAGCGACCCGCTCGAAGCCCGGTGCCTGTGGCAGGGGCCGCGGGGGGAGCTGAGGGGCGCTCTGGGCGGTCAGGACGATGTCGGTGCCCACGCCCGCCTCGGGGGCGATGCGGGACAGTGCCTCTTGGTGCAGCTGGTCCAGCGGTGGGCGGTGGCCGCTGCGAAGGAGGGTCGCCACGGCCTTCATGTACGCGGGCCCCGCCACCGTACGGCGCTGCGGCGGCGGTGCGACACGGCCGTACACCACGTTGTTGCGGCCGGAGTCGAGGGGGTTGGCGCGCAGCCACTCCCAGGTCTCGGCGTCGGCGTGCAGGTCGAGGAGGAGGGACGTGGAACCCGGTGCGCGCAGGCGCAGTTCCTCACGGATCCAGTGCCAGGGGAAGCCGGTGTAGCGGACGGTCGACGGGGTGGTCCGGGCCAGCGCGAGGTGGGGGAGGTGCTGGCGGCGGTCGAGTTGCAGCTGGCCGGTGACGAAGACGGTCAGCGGGCCCGGTGCCGCCGCCGCGGCGCGCAGCCGGGTGAGGACGGCCTGCGGTTCCAGGGGGTCGGCCAGTTCCACCACGTTGGCGGTGTCCGCGCCGGACAGCACCGCGGGCGGTACGGCGGCCAGGACGGGGAGCACGGAAGCGGCGTCCACCAGACAGCTCTTGCCCGCCGGTGCGGCGGCCAGCAGCAGAACGGTTCCGGGCATCGGTCCCTCCCCATCCCCCGTCGATCACGTACGGCAGCACCGTAACCGGTGCGGCTGCAAAGCGGGATCTCAAGACTGTTTACGTCCGATTCCGTCCCCATTCCCCGCACCGGCCCTCGCACGGGCTCCCGTGCCACTCCCCGCACCGGCCCCGAGCCGGACGGCGAACACGGTCGTGTCGTCGTCCAGATGACCGGCGCAGTGCCGCAGCGTGCTCTCCCGGACGAAGGCGACCAGCCGCCGGGGCTGTGCGAGGCCCGGATCGGCGGCGACGGCGGCGGCCACCTCGTCGGCGAGCGGGTAGAAAACGCCGCCGCCGTCCCGGGCCTCGGTCACGCCGTCCGTGGTCAGCAGCAGCGTGTCGTCGGGGGCGAGGGGTACGTGCAGCACCGGCGGCGGGCCGTCGGCGGGGGCGAGCCCGCCGTAGCCGAGGGGCAGGCCGCGGCCGGGCGGCAGCGGCCGTACGCCCCCGGCGCGGACGAGGAGCGGGGTCTCGTGACCGAGTACGACGGCGTCCAGCACGCCCGACCGCTCCTCGGGGAAGCCCAGCAGGACGGCAGTGGCGAACCGGTCCTCCTCCGCGCCACCGAGGGCCGCGCGCATCCGGATGTGGCGCTGCATCCGCACCTCCAGGCGCAGGGCGACCGTCGCCAGGTCGGGCTCGTGGTAGGCGGTCTCCCGGAACGTGCCGAGCAGCGCGGCGGCCGCCTCCACGGCACCGAGTCCCTTGCCCTGGACGTCGCCGAGGATGACGCGCGTGCCGTGCAGGCCGGTCTGGATGTCGTAGAAGTCGCCGCCGACCCTGGCCTCGCTGTCGGCGGCGAGGTAGACGGCCGCGTGGTCCAGGCCGCCCCAGCCCGGGGGCAGCGGGCGCAGCACGGTACGGCGGATGGTCTCCGCGACGTCCTGCATGTGCAGCATGCGCTGCTCGCCGCGCACCCGGACCACGCAGGCCAGCGTGGCGAGGACGCCACCGATGCCGGCGAGGACGAGGTCGGGGAGGCCGGCCTGGTACTCGTGCGGCAGGGCGGCGTCCGCGGCGACGTACGTGGCGGGCGCGAGCACGGCGAACACCGCCGTGCCCCACACCCCGCAGATCGCGGCGGCGATACCGGGCACCAGCACGATCCAGGACAGGATCCGGAAGTCGCTGCTGGTACGGAAGTCGACCAGCACGATGCCGACGAGCAGCAGCAGCGGCGGCACCCAGGCGACGCTGCGGCCGCGCACGCGCAGCAGCTGCGGGCGGCGGCCGCCGCCCAGCGAGTCGGCTCCGCCGTCGCTGACGGCCCTCATGAGCCTCAGCGAAACACGGCGTCCGGCATGCCGCATCCGGGTACGCGGGGCCGTACGACTTGCCCGGCGGCGGGCGCAGGTGTGCCCTGGATGCGGGGGCGAGGAGGAAGGAGTGCTCTCATGGCTCATGCGGCACCCGTGCCCGGCGGACGGTCCGGTCGGGCCGCGACCACGACCGGTACGGCCGCCACGGTCGGCACCGGCCGCCCGCCCGATGTCTTCAGCGCACGCGCCCACCGTGTCGCGAACGTCGCCGTGGCGATCGTCCTCGGCCTCGTGTACGGCTACTGGTGCGCGGCGAACCGCCGTTTCGGCGGGGAGATCACCGGCTGGAACCTGCTCTTCGGCTTCGTCACCGCGTTCGTGTTCACGGCGCTCTACCTCGTCGTGCACATGCTGGCACCCCACATGAGGCGCGAGCTGCACGCGCTGCTGTGGGCCGGGTTCGCGGGCAGCGCGGTCGGCTTCCTGTACAGCCAGAGCACCGAGAGCGTCCTGGGCCCCGCGCTCCTGGGGATCCTGATCGCCGCGGCCTGCTTCGCCGCGCTGTTCTACCGCTACTACACCCACGAGGACGCCCAGGGCCGCCGGATCGGCTGAGGGCGCGCGGTTCGGCCCCGGCTGCTCGCCGGGGCCGAACCGTTCCCCTTCATCCACCCACGCGATCGCTCGCCTCACTCCCGTGCACTCGGCGGGGCCCTTTGAGCCCTCCTGATCCATGAGACACCCGTTCGGGTGAACTCTCCACCGGAGAGCGGATGTGTGCGGCCGTATGCAGTCACACCGCTGGCGCCCCCGGCCCGCCGCTCTTTGCCTGGGAGGGTGCCCACCCGCCTGCGGAACGCCCTGTCGGCAGCGCTGATCGCGCTGTCGTGCCTCCTCGTGCCGTTCGGCGCGCCCGCGGCCTGGGTGGCGTACGGGCTGGCGGACACCGGGCGGTACGTCACCGCGATGGCGCCGCTCGCCGCGGATCCGGCCGTGCAGGGCGCGGTGGCCGACACCGTCGGGGACGGGATCGTGCAGGAGGTCGCGCCCCGGCTCGACGAGGAGTTCCACGTCCGCGACGAGCGCGGCGCCGTGCGGCCCTTCGTGCGGGACGCGGTGCGCTCCTTCACCCGTACCGACGCTTTCCGCACGGCGTGGGAGGCGGGCAACGCAGCGGTCCACGACGCCGTGCTGAGCGCCCTTCAGGACGGGCGCGAGCGCGCGGTCACCGTGGACCTGGCTCCGATCACCGCCCAGGTCAAACGCCGGCTCACCGAGGACAACGTGCCGCTCGCGCATCGCATCCCGGTCGAGCACACCGAGGTTCCGGTGCTCCCGGCGCACGAGCTGGACCGGCTGAGAAAGGGGTACGACGTGCTGGAAGTCGCCGGTTTCTGGCTGCCCGTCTCGGCCGCCGTCCTCGCCGCCGCCGGCATCGCGGTCGCCGCGTGCCGCCGGCGCGCGATCACGGCGACCGCGCTGGGCACGGCCCTCGGCGGCGCCTTCCTGCTCCTCGCCGTGGCCGTCGCCCGCCGGCTCACGCTGGCCGACCTGCCCGAGGCGGCCCACCGCCCGGCCGCGGGCGCGGTCTACGACGCCCTGACCGAGACCCTGCGCACGGTGTCCTGGCTGCTGATCGCCACCGGCCTGACGGTCGCCCTCGCCTGCCGGCTCACGGAGCTGTACGCGCGACGCCGGCGAGCGTCCGCAACGCCCACCGCAGATCCGGCTCAGGAGCCGACCCGAGCCCGAGCCTGACGGCATCCGGGGTACGGCTCGGGTCGACGGCGAAGGCGGGGCCCGGCGTCACCGCGATGCCGTGCGCGGACGCGGCGGCCGTGAAGGGGTCCGCGCGCCACGGCGCGGGCAGCTCCCACCAGGCGAACGGGGCGCGCGGATCGGACCGTACGGCGAATCCGCCCAGTTCCTCGCCGAGGACGCGCTGCCGGTGGGCCGCGTCGGCCCGCTTGGCGGCCACCAGCCGCCGCACCGTCCCGTCCCCGATCCACCGTACGGCCGCTTCCAGCGCGAACCGCCCGGCGCTCCACCCACCGGACCGCACGGCGGCCGCGACCGCCTCGACACGTGCCTCGGGCACGACGGCGAAGCCGACCGTGAGTCCGGGGGCGACGCGCTTGGAGAGGCCGTCCACGACGTGGGTGAGGTGGGGCGCGTGAACGGCGAGGGGGTCGTCGTCGGTGAGGAAGGACCAGATGCGGTCCTCGACGACGGGGATGTCCAGGTCGGCCGCGAGCCGGGCGAGGACGCGCCGGCGCTCGGGGCCGGTGGTCAGCGACGTCGGGTTGTGCAGGGTCGGCTGGAGGTACAGCGCGGACAGGGGGGCGGTGCGGTGGGCGGCGGCGACGGACTCCGGGAGCGGGCCCTGCCCGTCCGTGGCCAACGGCACCAGGGTGATGCCGAGTCGGGCGGCGATCTCCTTGACCACGGGGTACGTCAGCGTCTCGGCGCCGACCCGGCCGCCCGGCCGGACCAGGGCGGCGAGGGTGGCGGCGACGGCCTGGCGGGCGTTGCCGGTGAAGAGCAGCCGGTCGGGGGCCGGGTGCCAGCCGGGCGTGGCGAGCAGGGCGGCGGCCGCCTCACGGGCCTCGGGGGTGCCGGTGGCCGGGGCCGGGCGGAGGCTCTCGGTCAGGACGTCGGGGCGCAGCAGCGGTGCGAGCGAGCGGGCGAGCAGCTCCGACTGGCCGGGAACGGAGGGGTAGTTGAGCTCCAGGTTGACCGGCGCGGCGGTCGCCGCCTCGACGAGGGACTGCCCTGTTCCCGCCGGGGCGGCCCGTACGAAGGTGCCGCGGCCGACCTCGCCGACGACGAGTCCCCGGCGTACGAGTTCGGCGTACACCCGTCCCGCGGTCGACGCGGCGATCCCGCGCCGCCGTGCGAACACCCGCTGCGGCGGCAGCCGTTCACCGGGCTTGAGCCGTCCGGAGACGATCTCGTCGGCCATCCGGTCGGCGAGCCGCCGATAGTCCTCCACGAGCCGCCTCCCGCCCAGGCCGTTCCGATTGCACCGAGGGCAAAGATCTTATTGCACCGAGCAATTGGGGCGATCTAGGGTCGATCACATGAGCCCCTTCCTCGCATACGAGGACAAAGGCGCCGACACCTCCTCGGTTCCCCTCGTTCTCGTCCACGGCCATCCCTTCGACCACACGATGTGGGCCCCGCAGATCGAGGCGTTCTCCGGCGCCCGCCGGGTCGTCGCCCCCGACCTGCGCGGCTACGGCGCCTCCCCCGTCGTCCCCGGTGTCACCCCCCTGTCCGTCTTCGCCGGGGACATCGAGGCGCTCCTGGACGATCTGGAGGTGGAGACCTTCGTCCTGGCGGGCCTGTCGATGGGCGGCCAGATCGTCATGGAGTGCTACGACCGCTTCCCCCACCGGATACGGGGCCTCGTCCTCGCGGACACCTTCGCGGCGCCGGAGACGGCGCGGGGCAAGCGGGACCGGGGTGCCATGGCGGACCGGCTGCTGCGCGAGGGGATGCGCGGATACGCCGACGAGGTGCTGGAGAAGATGGTCGCGCCGTACGCAGACCCCGAGGTCAAGGCCCACGTGCACGGCATGATGACGGCCACATCGCCCGAGGGCGCCGCGGCGGCCCTGCGCGGACGCGCCGAACGCCCCGACTACCGCGACCTGCTGACCCGGATCGGGGTCCCCGCCCTGGTCGTCGTGGGCGAGGACGACGCCTTCACGCCCGTCCCGGACGCGGAGTCGATGCACGCCGCGCTCCCCGACTCGACCCTGCGGGTGATCGAGGGGGCGGCGCACATGCCGAACCTGGAGCGGCCGGAGGAGTTCAACGAGGCGCTGAGGGCTTTCCTGGCGCGGGTCGACGGCTGACCCGACGTCCGGTCCGCACACCGCGCCCTCGGATCCGGGACACGGCCCGGGACACGGCCCAGGCCCGTTCGCCGCCACCGGTGAGAGAGGATGCGGGCATCCCATCCGCGAGCGGAAGGCCGGGACGTGGAGACTGCGGCTGCCCAGTGGACGGCCTCCCGCGACGGCAGGCCCCGACGACGGGCCGGGCGGTGGCTCGCCGCCCTCCTCCTCGTCGGCGTGACCGTCGTGATGGGGTGCCGGGTCGCCGACAGCGACGGCGTCACCCCGGTCCCGCAGCTCCTCGCCTTCCTCCCCTGGCTGCTCGTCCCCACCGGGTGCGCGCTGCTGCTCTCCCTGCTCGGACGCTGGTGGACCGGCCTGTTCTGGGGCGTGGTCGTGCTGGGGCTGCTGGCCTGGTTCATCGAGCCGTACGGGACGAGCGAGCAGCCGGGCGGACGCCCGCTCGCCTCGTTCCGGGTGCTGACCTCGAACGTCGAGTTCGGACAGGCGACCGACGCGCTCGCGGCCGCGGTACGCCGCGAGCGGCCGGACATCGTGTTCGTCCAGGAGTGCGAGTACACCTGCGACGCCACGCTCCGGCAGGCCCTCGGTGCCGCGTACCCGCACCGCGTGGCCCGGGTCGCCGCCGGTTCGGCCGGGTCGGTCGTCCTCAGCCGCTTCCCGCTGGAGCCCGCCGAGGGTGTCGACGGCGCCATGGCCATGCCCGGTGCGACCGCCGACGTGGAGGGTCACCCCGTACGACTCCAGCTCGCCCACCCCGGGCCGCCGCTGCCCGGCCGGATCGACCAGTGGCGCCGGGAACTCGACGGGCTACGGGACTTCGCCGCCGGGGCCGGCCGGGCGCCCCTGATCCTCGCCGGGGACTTCAACGCCTCCCAGGACCACGCCGCCTTCCGCCGCGTCCTCGACACCGGCCTGCGCGACGCCGCCCGGCTCACCGGCCACGACCGCACGCCCACCTGGCCGGCCCGCACGGCACCGACGCTCGGGGCGCAGATCGACCATGTGCTGCTCTCCGCCGACTTCTCCGCAGCCGCCACACGCTTCCTCGACCTGCCCGGCACGGACCACCGCGCGCTCCTGACCGACGTCACGCTGCACGCCCGCCGATGAGCGCACACGTCGGCGCGGCCGCCCTGTGCAGGAGGGCGACCGCGCCGGGTGTGGGGGGTGGGTTCCGGTGGAACTAGTGCGCGGACTTGTGCAGGGCCTTGTCCTTGTGCAGGGCCTTGTCCATGGCCGCCGCGAGACCGTCGGCCCACAGCTGGTCGACGCGGGCGCGCTCGCGCGCGTCCGGGTTGGCGTTCGTGCAGGACGGGCCGGGACCGCCGCCCGACATCAGCTCGCTGCACGGGCCTTCGTAGTGGTCGGGCAGTCCGAGCACGTGGCCCGTCTCGTGCGTGGTGACCCGGGTGGAGTCGTACTGCTGGTTCTGCCGGTGGTCGAGGAAGATGTACCCCTTGCCGTGCCCGTCGGTCGAGGCGTAGGAGCCGCGCGGGTCGTTGCCCTCGCGGTAGGTGAAGTCGGCGTTCGACGCCTCCTGGAGCCGGACGTTGGACACCGCGCCGTTCCATATCTGGGTGCTGCGGGCTATCTGCGTCCTGAACGTCGGCGCCGCGGAGGCGTCGTAGACGACGGTGACGGCCTTGATGCGCGGGTTCGCGGCACGCTTCTCGGCGACGGACTCCACGACGGCCTGGAAGAACGCCCGGCTCGCCTCGGCGTCCGCCGACCCGGCGGCGTACCCGGCGTGCCCGGCGTGAACGGGAGCAGCTGCGGCGGGAACCGCGGTGCCCAGCCCGGCCGTTGTGAGAGTGAGGGTGAGGACGGCCGCCGTGCGGGCGGACAGGGACGTACGCATACGCATTGAAGACTCCTGGGTGGGGGGTGAGTCGTTCAACACGTGAGTTTCGGCCCCTGTGCGCCCGCTGTGATGATGGCAACCGGTGATAGCACCGCCCTATCACGTGCCCAATTCACAGAAGTCCGTGGCGGTTTGTGCGGCTGGTGAAACCCTCGGTTCCGCTTTAGTCTCCGAGGACATGGACCTTGAGGTCAGGCACCTCCGCGCACTGTGCGCCATAGCCGACACCGGCAGTCTGCACCGCGCCGCCCGCCACCTGGGTGTGGCCCAGCCCTCGTTGAGCACGCAGCTGCGCAGGATCGAGCAGGAGCTCGGCGGCGCGCTGTTCCTGCGCACCCGGGCCGGCTGCCACCCCACCCCGCTGGGCCGCCTGGTCCTCAGCCGCGCCCGCCCGCTGGTGGCCGACATGCGCGCCCTGGTCGCCGAGGCGCGGGCCGCCGCGGCGGGCGGCCCGGGGCTGCGCGTCGGCTCGACGGCCAGCAGGGCCCTGGCGGGCTGGCTGCGCAGACTGCGCGGCCAGGGCCAGGACCCGACCCTCCACATGAACGTCTCCCCCAACGCCCTGCTGCGCATGGTCGCCGACGGCCAGCTGGACGTCGCCTTCGTGCACGAGGTGGAGGGCTGCCCGCTGCGCATCCCGCCGGAGCTGCGGCTGCGGGTGCTGATGGAACGCGAACCGCAGTTCGTGTCCCTGCCGGCCGACCACCCGGCGGCGGCCGAACCCGAGGTCGACCTGCGGGACCTGGCCGGCGACCGCTGGATGGTCGACCCCACCGTCGACGGCGAGTGGGACGCCGTGCAGCGCATGTTCCGCGCGGCCGGCGTCAGCCCCCATGTCCTGCACGGCGACTACCACACGGCCGGCGCCCTGGTCGCCACCGGTGAGGTGGTCACCGTCTGCCAGCCGACCCACGCCTCCAGCGCCGAGATGGCCGTACGGCGACTGCGTGGCGACCCGCTCGGGGTACGCCTGCTCCTCGCGGCCCGTACGGAGACGGACCTGGACGGCGCCTATCCCGCGCTGGCGGAGGCGTACGGGGAGGTGGCCCGGCGGTCCCCTGCGTACCGGGAGTGGCTGGAACACGACGGTGAGCGGCAGCCGCCGGTCCCAGCCATCCCGTGAGGGGGCGGCCGCCGTCAGACGCCGATGTCGCAGCCGTCCTTGCGCCAGACCGCCACGACGGCCGGACGGTTGAGCTTCCCGGCTCCGTCGGGCCAGGCGCTCAGCGGCTTCTCGGCCGTCGCTCCGTCGATCTCGCCCGGGTGCTGCACGGCGACCAGCACCCGGCGGTCCTGGATGACCGGGCCGCAGGTCTCCGCGCCCTTCGGCATCGTCAGGAACTGCTTGAGCTCACCGCGCCGGTCACCGCGGGTGGCGACACCGAAGAGGCCGTCGTGGAAGCCGAGGGCGTTGCCGTCGGTGGAGATCCACAGGTTGCCGTACGCGTCGAAGGCGACGTTGTCCGGGCAGGAGATCGGGGAGACGTGCTCCTTCGGGAACCCGGCGAAGTAGGTGGCCGGGTCGTTCGGGTCACCCGCCACGAGGAAGAGCTTCCAGGCGAACTTCTTGCTGTCGGCCCGGTTCCAGCGCTCGGTCAGCTCCAGGACCTGGCCGTGCTTGTTGCTGTTGCGCGGGTTGGCCTCGTCGGCGGCGGCGAAGCCGGTCTTGCCGCGGTTGGAGTTGTTGGTGAGGGCGACGTACACCTTGCCGGTGTGCGGGTTGGGCTCGATGTCCTCGGGCCGGTCCATCTTCGTGGCGCCCACCTTGTCACCGGCGAGGCGCGTGAAGACGAACACCTCCTGCGCCGTCATCCCCTCGACGTGCGAGACGGCGCCCTTCGCCGTCGCCGTGGCCAGCGGGATCCACTCACCGCTGCCGTCGAACTCGCCGTCGGACGGAAGCTTGCCGGTGCCGTCGATCTCGATGGCGGGGGAGTCACCGGTGAGCTTGGCGACGTACAGCGTCCCCTCGTCGAGCAGCGACAGGTTGTGCTCGCGCACGGCCCGGCTCGACCCCTGCTTCATCCGCTTGCTGCCGACGAACTTGTAGAAGTAGTCGAAGCGCTCGTCGTCACCGGAGTACACGACCGGCCGGCCGTCGTCGGTCAGCCGCACGGTCGCGCCCTCGTGCTTGAAGCGGCCGAGCGCGGTGTGCTTGCGCGGCTTGGAGTCCGGGTCGTAGGGGTCGAGCTCGACGACGTACCCGAAGCGGTGCGGCTCGTTCGGCTCCTGGGCGACGTCGAACCGCTTGTCGAACCTCTCCCACTTGCGCTCGCTGGCACCGGTCCCGAGCCCGTAGCGCTTGTCCGTCGCCCGGGTGGCGTTCGCGAAGTACTGGTTGAAGTTCTCCTCGCCGTGCAGCGTGGTGCCCCACGGGGTGACACCGCCGGAGCAGTTGTTGAGGGTGCCGAGGACCTTGGTGCCGGTCGGGTCGGCGGAGGTCTTCAGCAGCTCGGAGCCGGCGGCCGGCCCGGTGACCTTGAACTCGGTCGTGGCGGTCACCCGGCGGTTGAGCGGATGCCGGGGCACGGGCGTGAGCTTCCCGCTGCGGCGGTCGCCCTCGACGACGACGGCGGACAGGCCGTGAGCGGCCCACGCGACCTCGACCTGCTGCCGGGTCGGGTTGGCGGCGTCGTACCCGCGGAACATGAGCACCTCGTCGGTGTACTCGTGGTTCGCGACGAGGATCTGCCGGTTGCGCTCGCCCGGCAGCGGGAGCAGGGCGAGGAAGTCGTTGTTGTACCCGAACTGCTTGGACTGCGCCTCGGCCGTCTGCTTGTCCGGGTCGAAGGCGGGCGCGCCGCGCAGAATGGGATCGCCCCAGCGGATGACGATGTTCTGCGCGTAACCGTCCGGGATCGTCACCGTATCGGCGGTGTTGGGTGCGACGGGCGGGAAGCGCAGCCCGCGCGCGCCCTGCGCGTGACGCCCCTGCTCCGCCTCCCCGGCGGCGCCCCCGGCGGCCTTCGCCTCCGGCGCGGCGACGGTGGCGGAGGCGCCCACGGCGGCGGCAGCGGTGACGACGGCGGCGGCGCGCAGCGTCGTACGGCGGCTGACGGCGTCGGCTATGACGTCGCCTACGTACGGGTTCGTGGTGGTATTGGGCACCTCGTGGAAGCAGGCGTCACCACACCGGAACCGGCAGGTCAGGGCGGCCCGGCCGCCGTGGTGCGAGTCATTGTTCGTGCTGATGATCGGCAACGGAATGCGCATGGTGTGTCTTTCTCCCTGCTTCCCCATGAAGTGCAGCGTGAGGGACGCTAGGGGCACGTCTGTGCGGTAGCGGAGCGGCTGCATGAACGGCAGGTGAACCAGATGTGGCCGTACGGGAGTTGAGCCCGCGGCCGAGTCCTCACCCGGGTTCGGCGCGATGCGGTCCTTGACGTACGGGGGCCTCCGTGCCCGCCCCTCCCCAAGATCGCCTTCCGGGGCCGCTAACCTTACGTGTCCGTCCTGGCCAGGGATCTACGGGCATCAACTCACGCGAAGGGTTGCGCACATGGGCATTCTCACTCTCCTGCGGAACGCGTTGGGCCGGTCACGCAAGGGGCGTACCGCCGAAGCAGAGGGTGCGACTCCTTCGCCGGAACCGCAGCCGACCGTCCCCTCCCCGTCCCCGGAGCCCCAGCCCACGGCCACCGCCCCGGTGCCGGAGCCGCGGACGTCGGAGCCGGCTGCCCCCACGACGCCGGATGATCCGGAGGACGGGGAGCACGAGCTGGTCTCGGCCGCTTTCGACAACGTCGCGGTCCCCAAGCCGGCTCAGCCGGTGGAGACGCAGGGTGAGGTTCCGGCCACGGAGAAGCCGACGCCGTCCGCGGAGAAGCCGGCCGCGGAGGCCGAGCCCGCCGTGGAGACCGAGCCCGCCGCGGAGGAGCCCGCCAAGCCTGAGCCGGCCGCGGAGGAGCCTGCCAAGGCCGAGCCGGCCGCGGAGACGGCGGTGGTCGAGGAGCCGGTGATCGAGGAGCCGGTGGTCGAGGAGCCGGTGGTCGAGGAGCCGGTGGCGCAGAAGCCCGCCGATGAAGCCCCTGCCGCCGAGGAGCCCGCTGACGAGGAGCCGGTCGCGGAGACTCCCGCCAAGACCGAGCCCGCCGCCGAGGTACCGGCCCAGGCCGAGCCCGCCGGGGAGGCGCCGGTCACCGAGGAGCCGGTGGCCGAGACGCCTGCCGCGGAGGAGCCCGCCAAGGCCGAGCCCGCCGCGGAGACGGCGGTGGTCGAGGAGCCGGTGGCCGAGGAGCCCGCCAAGGCCGAGCCCGCCGCCGAGGCACCGGCGGCGGAGGAGCCGCTCGCCGAGGCGCCCGCCGCCGCCCAGACCTCCTCGCCCGAGCCGACCGCGGAGGTACCCGCGGCCGCCGACGGCGAGGACGCCCCCCAGGAGGCACCCGCGGCCGACGACGAGAGCCGCACGGGTGGTGCGGGTGGGAACACCCAGGCCGAAGGCGAAGCCGAGGCCGCCACGCCCCCCATCCCCCGCACCCTGCGCACAGCCCACCGCGCCGCGGCCGCCGCCCTCAAGAAGCACGACCTGACCGGCACCCGGGCCAAGGTCTACCTCGTCCTGGACCGCTCGGCCTCCATGCGCCCGTACTACAAGGACGGCTCCGCCCAGGCCCTCGGCGACCAGACCCTCGCCCTCGCCGCCCACCTCGACCCCGAGGCCGCAGCCCCCAAGGTCCACGTCGTCTTCTTCTCCACCGAACTCGACGGCACCGGCGAGCTCACCCTCACCGAGCACGAGAACAAGATCGACGAGCTGCACGCGGGCCTCGGCCGCATGGGCCGTACCAGCTACCACGTGGCCGTCGAGGAAGTCGTCGCCCACCACCACAAGACGGCCCCCGACACCCCCGCCCTCGTGGTCTTCCAGACCGACGGCGCCCCCGACGCCAAGACCCCCGCCACCCAGGCCCTCACCGAGGCCGCCAAGAACCACCCCTCCGTGTTCTTCTCCTTCGTCGCCTTCGGTGACCCCGAGCAGAAGGCCTTCGACTACCTCCGCAAGCTCAAGACGGGCAACACCGCCCACTTCATGGCGGGCGAGGCCCCGCTGGAGCTGACCGACAAGCAGCTCTACGAGGGCATCCTCGCGAACTGGCGCCCGTAGCCCCACCGGGCGGCCCCACCGGCCCTCCCGCCACCACCCCGACCGCGGCCGCCCGCCCACCCCTCAGAACGGGAAGCGGGCGGCCCACCCATGTCGGCTACGATTTCAAGGTTCGAATACGACGACAGACGCCCCGAGACCCGGCGCCCGTCACCCCACGTAGCGACTTGGGAGCAGCCCGCGATGGCTCGACACCTCATCACCAGCGCCCTTCCGTACATCAACGGAATCAAGCACCTGGGCAACATGGTGGGGTCCATGCTCCCGGCGGACGTGTACTCCAGGTACCTCCGCCAGCGCGGCCACGACGTCCTCTACATCTGCGCGACGGACGAGCACGGCACCCCGGCCGAGCTGGCCGCGAAGGAGCAGGGCCTGCCCGTGGCGGACTTCTGCGCGCAGGCGCACGACGCCCAGAAGGCGGTCTACGACGGCTTCGCGCTGGCCTTCGACTACTTCGGCCGCAGCTCCAGCCCGCAGAACGTCGAGATCACCCAGCACTTCGCCCGCAAGCTCAACGAGAACGGCTTCATCGAAGAGCGCGCCATCCGCCAGGTGTACTCGCCCGCAGACGGCCGCTTCCTGCCGGACCGCTACGTCGAGGGCACCTGCCCCCACTGCGGCTACGACAAGGCCCGCGGCGACCAGTGCGAGAACTGCACCCGCGTCCTCGACCCCACGGACCTGATCGAGCCCCGCAGCGCGATCTCCGGCTCGACGGACCTGGAGGTCCGCGAGACCAAGCACCTCTTCCTCCTCCAGTCCAAGCTCCAGCGCGAGGTCATGGAGTGGGTCGCCCGGCACGACGGCGTCTGGCCGCACCTGGCGTCCTCCATCGCCCACAAGTGGCTGACGGAGGGCCTGCACGACCGCGCCATCACCCGCGACCTGGACTGGGGCGTCCCGGTCCCCGCGGACACCTGGCCGGAGCTGGCGGCCGAGGGCAAGGTCTTCTACGTCTGGTTCGACGCCCCGATCGAGTACCTCGGCGCGACGAAGGAGTGGTCGGACCAGGACCCGGCCAACCGCGACTGGAAGTCGTGGTGGTACGACGTCGACACCGACGTCCGCTACACGCAGTTCATGGCGAAGGACAACGTCCCCTTCCACACCGTGATGTTCCCGGCCACCGAGCTCGGCATCCGCGAGCCGTGGAAGAAGGTCGACTTCGTCAAGGCCTTCAACTGGCTGACGTACTACGGCGGCAAGTTCTCCACCTCCCAGAAGCGCGGCGTCTTCACCGACCAGGCCCTGGAGATCCTCCCCGCCGACTACTGGCGCTACTTCCTGATCGCCAACGCCCCGGAGTCGGACGACTCGTCCTTCACCTGGGAGCACTTCACGGCGACGGTCAACAAGGACCTGGCCGACACGCTCGGCAACTTCGTCAACCGCGTCCTGTCCTTCTCGAAGAAGCGCTTCGGCGAGGAGGTCCCGGCGGGCGCCGAGGCCGGTGAGGCGGAGACGAGGCTGGGCGAGCAGATCGCCGAGCTGCTCGCCGAGTACGAGCAGCACATGGAGACCCTCCAGTTCCGCAAGGCCGCCTCGGCCCTGCGCGCCCTGTGGTCCGCGGGCAACTCCTACCTGGAGGAGAAGGCCCCCTGGCTGGAGATCAAGACCGACAAGGACGCCGCCGCCCTCACCCTCCGTACGGCGATGAACCTGATCCACCTCTACGCGGTGGTCTCGGAGCCCTTCATCCCGACGACGGCGGCCGCCATGCGCCAGGCGTTCGCGCTCAAGGACGACACGGCGACCTGGGTGAGCGCGGACGAGGCCCGCTCCCTCACCTCCGTCCCCGCCGGCACCCCCTTCACGGTCCCGCCGGTCCTCTTCGCCAAGCTGACGGACGAGGACCTGGAGACGTACAAGGAGCGCTTCGGCGGCGAGCCGGCACCGGCATAGCTCTCAGGTACCGACGCCCGGACGCCCTGTTCTGAGCGGTACGGCAGCGCCCCGCACCTGGTGACCATCAGGCGCGGGGCGCCTGCGGTTGAGGAGTCAGCTCCCCGACGCGTACGCCACGAAGTCCGCCCAGGCCTCCCGCGCCAGCGCAAGGCGCGGGCTGGAGTCGCGGTACTTGGAGTCACGGACGTGGATGGTGCCGGGGGTAGTGGCAACTTCGACACAGGAGTCACCTTCGTTCCCGTCGCTGTAGCTGCTCTTGAACCACGCCAGTTCGGAGGCGTCCCCGGCGGGGGCCTTGCGGATCATGTTTCTCCAAGCAGTTGTTCGATGAAGGCCAGCGACTCCCCCGGCGGGAGGGCCTGCGCCCGGATGGTGCCATACCGCAGCTCAAGAATGCGGAGCTGCCTCGGGTCTGAGATCGGCCGCCCGTTGAACGCGCCATCGGAGCGTCCCACGGCCGTTCCGTCCTCGAACTTCAACAGTTCGATCTTGCCGTCCAGGCCCGGATGGGTCTCGCGGTGCGTCGGCATCACCTGGAGGGAGACGTTACGCAACCGCCCTACGCCCAACAGACGTTCGAGCTGCTGCCGCCACACCATTGTGCCTCCGAGCGGCCTCCGGAGCGGCGCCTCTTCCAGGACGAAGCTGAGGGCGGGCGCAGGGTTCCGATCGAAGATCGACTGCCGAGCCATGCGAGCGGCAACCATCCGCTCGACCTCCTCCTCCGAGTACGGAGGTTGCCGTGACTCGAAAGCTGCCCTGGCGTGCTCAGGCGTCTGCAACAACCCGCTGATGCTGTGACACACATACACCCCGATCTCAACCGCCCGTGCCTCGACCTCCGCCAGATCCCGCACCTTCTTCGGATACCGGACCTTCGCCACGTCCTCCTTCATCGCAGCGAGCAGCCCACCCGCCCCCAGTACCTCGTCCGCCCTGTCCAGGAACTCAGGCCGAGGAATCCGCTTCCCGCCCTCGATCTTGTAGACGAGGTCCTCCCCGTAGCCCACGGCCTTCCCGAAGTCGCCGGCGCGCATCCCCACGGCCTCGCGCCGCAGCTTCAACTGCCGCCCCACGGTGGCCACGACGGCCACGCCCCACTCGTCGTCCGGGTCGACCTCCCACCCCGGCTCGTCAGCTTCGGTCCTCAGCCGCCGAACCTCGCCGTCCACCGACATGCGCGCCCCTTCGTCGTACCGCCTTGTCCCAGCCACGCCCTACCCGTACGCCTCGCCCCGACAAGCCCGGACACCGCCGGACAAGCACTGGACAGTCACCGTACGCAACCGCGACGTGACGCCTCACGGTAAGCACATCCGGCCACGCTGAGTGACGTGAATCCGAAGCTCCCCCCATACGACAGCCGCATCCGCAACTTCAGCGTCCTGCTGTCCCCCACACCCCGAGGCGCCCGCCTCGCCCGCCTGCTCACCGTGGGACAACTCCGCACGTGGGACATCCCGTTGGACCCGACGCAGCTCATCGTGGCCGAGCTGGCCAACAACGCCGCCACCCACGGCCGCGTCCCCGGCCGTAGCTTCCGGCTCCTGCTCTCCGTCGTCGGCGAGACCCTCCGCATCGAGGTCACGGACACGCGCGGTGACCGGCTTCCGCAGCACCGCCTCGCCGACCCGACCGACGCATCGGGCAGTGGTCTCACCCCTTTGTGGCCGCTCTGGCCGACCGCTGGGGCGTGATCCCGGGCCTGCCACCCCGTAAGACGGTCTGGGCCGAACTCACCCTCACCGCACCGCCATCACCGGAACACCACGGCCCACGCTCCGGCCGGACCTGCGCTCCCTATGAACCACCCACCGGGGAGAAAGCACCCCGCCAAGCCCCACCCCTCCCTCCCGCAGGGCGGGCTCACTCCCGCGAGTGAATATGCCCAACTGGGCTGGATTTCGGCCCGGTTGCCTGCCTTACGCTCAGCGCCAGCAGCACACCACAAACCCCAGACATGCGACGGCCCTCGCCGGGACTGGCATCCCAGTGCGAGGGCCTGACCACCGAGGAAGCAGGACCTTCCCGATGGACACCGAAAACCGTAGCGCGCCCGCGCGCGCCGAGTCCCGTATCCCGGCGAAAAACCACCCCGATGAGCACCGCACCGCCGGTGTCGTCCACGACCACGTACGCCACACCGAGAACTTCACGGTGATCGGCAACGACCTGGCCCAGCACCCGGAGCTGTCCCTGCTCGCCATCGGACTGGCCTGCTACATCCAGTCGGTGCGACCCGGCACCGCCGTCGACATCAAGACGCTCGCAGCCCGCTTCCCCGAGGGACCCACTCGCATCGCCGCCGCCCTGCGGGAACTGGAAGCCCACGGCTACCTGCGCCGCAGCCGCGAGCGCACCACCACCGGCCGGATCGTCACCCGCACGGTCTCCTGCAACAGGCCCGGCCACCGAACCGCCGCCCGGGAGGCACCCACCCGCAGGTCCGCCACCCGGCGCACGTCCCTGGACGAGCCCGCGCCACGCAGGCGCCTCCCCGCCGTCCCCCAGCCCTCGTACCCCGCCCCCGCCCTCCTCCAGACAGCCGTCGACGTCCTCGCCGGCCTCCGTCGCCAGGACCCCCGCCTGCTCCTCTCCGCCACCGATGCCGAGCACCTCGCCCCGGGCGTCGCCGCCTGGCTGGAACGCGACCTCACCCCCACCGCCGTACGCCACGCCCTGACCGCGAACCTGCCGGACGAGCCCTTGATCCGACCCGCCTCCCTCCTCGCCCACCGTCTGAGCGCCCAGCTCCCGCCGCCACCGCCGCTGCGGCCCCCGGCCTCGCCGGTGCCCGAGCCCCGCCATCCCCTTCGGACCTGCGAGGGCTGCGACCGCGCCTTCCGGGCCCCTGCTCCAGGCCGCTGCCGCGACTGCCGAGCCGACCGATCTCGCGGAGGCCGCCTAGCATGAGAGCGACGATCCTTGCCCCTGGGCACAGACGACGAGGAGCGAGCGCCATGACCATCGCACCGGACAACGCGCGGCAGGGCGCCTCTCGTCTGTACCGGGCCATGCGCGACTTCGTGGAGTCCACGGACGGCACCCTCCCCGGCAAGTTCGAGATCACCAAAGAAGGAATCGTCCTCGACATGATGTCGCCTGTGCGGCCGCACGAGCTCACCGCGCTGCGTCTACGGAAGCGCCTGGAGCAGGTCATGCCCGAGGAGATCGTGGCTCACACGGGCGAGCCCGACGTAGAGATGGAGCCGGAAGGCATCATGCGCCGCCCCGACATCATGGTGATCGCCGAGGCGGACATGGAGGGAGAGGGAGCCTTCGATCCTCGCACGCTCATCGCCGCCGTCGAGATCGTCTCCCGCTCCAACCCGGACAACGACTGGGTCACCAAGATGCGCGACTACCCCTTGATGGGCATTCCCGTCTACGCCGTCTTCGACCCCCGCACCGGCACCGGCGCCGTCCTCAGCGACATCCACTCAACGCCCGACGGCCCCCGTTACGCCACCCGCAAGGACTTCGTCTACGGCGAGGACGTCACCATCTCCGACTGGACCATCTCGACGCAGAATCTGCCGCGCTACCAGGTCGGGGACAGCGAGCAGCACTGAGCGACCGTGACCGGCGACGGCTGGCTTCCGGTGGTCGCGGAGATCCGCAAGGCTGCCGTGAATTTTTCGGCCGACTCGTGGTCAATCCGCGCGCATCACGCGGATGTTGTCCATTGGCTTGGCATCGATCGCGCCTCACCGGCACCATGCCCTCCGCCACGAACGTATGGTTTCCGCCATGGCAGTCCCTGAGGTCATCCCGATCGCCTACGAACCGCACGGCCGCACCGAGGCGATCGGCCGTTACGCGGACGGGCAGTTCCTGGGTTCGGTCACCTACGCCTTCCCCAAGGGATTCGTCCTCGACGCCGGCTGGGAAGAGCACAAACGCCTCTACGCCGTCCTCCACACCTTCGACGCCGACGGCAGGCACCGCGACTCGGAGATCTGGTGCGCCGGCAGCTGGGCCGAGCAGCAGCGCGACCCGGGGAGCCCGGACTCCGTCGTGGCCCGTGCCCGCGTCCACCTCGCGACCCTGCTGCGCAGCCTCCCGCGGCGCACGTACACGGACATCGCGATACGCCCCTTCCAGCTCACCTTCGAGAACGTGCTGTTCGGGATGGTGACCGGGGAGGACGAGGGCGAGCCCTGGGCCGAGCTCTACCCGGACCAGCTGGGCTTCGGCGCGCCCTGGGACGGTTCGTACGACACCTGACCCTCTGCGCCTGCTTGTACCCCTGTGCGGTGCGGCTCCCGAAGCGCTATACATGGCGAAGATCATGTGAATCCGGTGGCTTGCCGGGACATGACCAGACATCGAAGCCGATGCGTGGGGGGATTCCATCCATGGCACTGTTCGGGAACGCGCACACCGTCGACCAGGGGCAGGCGCAGCAGGACTACGCGCGTCTGCTGGGCCACGGTGAGCAGGTGCACGCCGCTTACCTGCTGATACGGGACACCATCCTGTTCACCGACCGCCGTCTCATCCTGGTCGACAAGCAGGGCATCACCGGCAAGAAGGTGGAGTACCACTCCATCCCCTACCGCAGCATCACGCATTTCGCGGTGGAGACCGCGGGCACCTTCGACCTGGACGCCGAGCTGAAGATCTGGCTCTCGGGTTCGGCGACGCCCATCGAGAAGACGTTCACGAAGGGTGTCGACATCTACGAGGTGCAGGCGATCCTCACGCAGTTCGTGGCCAGGTAGCCCGCCTCCCGCCGGTCGCGCCCGGGTCGTCCGCCCGGCGCGGCCGACGGCGGTCATTGCGCGCCGCGGCTCCGGCCGCACGCCATAATCGGCGCACGATGATCCCGCACCGCCGCCATCTGCCCACCGACGTCCTCAGCCTCGGCGCCCGCTACCCGCTCGTCCTGGCCGGCGAGTGCGCGATCCGGGCCCACGGTCTGACCCAGCGGCCGTCACACCCTGCCCCGGCGCGGGAGCCGGGTGGCGAACCGCTGGAACTCCCGGGCGGGGAGCCCTTGGCGGAGCCGGGGGAGGACCGGGTGGCGAGGAACCGCCGGGCGTCGCACGGCGAACCGCTGGAAGTGGCGACGCAGACCCCGCAGCCCATGGACCGGATCGCGGCGGTGATCCGCGCCGGCCTGACGGAACGGGGCTGGCTGGTGCGCGTGTTGGAGACCGACCCGCTCTCCGCCCGCCTGCTCGTGACGGACCCCGACACCGGTGAGGAACGTACGGTCGACCTCCTCAAGGAGACCTTCTGGCGGCCACCGGTCACCACCGACCTCGGCCCGGCCCTCGCGCTGGAGGACCTCATCGGCACCAAGGTCCGCGCCCTGACCGACCGGGGCTCGGCGCGCGACGTCGTCGACGTACACCTGGCCGCCCCCGGCTGGAGCTTCCCCGACCTGGAGGAACTGGGCCGCCGCCATGCCTGGGACGAGTTCGACCCGGCGGACCTCCAGTCCCGTCTGGAGGCGACGGAACTCCTGGACGACAGGGAGTTCACCGCCCGAGGCCTGCCCGAACCCGCGCTGCCGGCCCTGCGCCGCTGGGTACGGGCCTGGGCGGACGACATCGCCGAACGCCTCCTGGAGGAGGAGGCCCTCGGGCCACCGCCGGAGGAGTGACGGGACAGCCCTTCACCTGCGTGAACACCGCCCCTTCCGGCCATCGTTCCACTGATAGGATCCGGCCACTTGTGCGAGGGCACGGGCCCTCGTAGGGGAGGGAAGTTCACGTGGGCAGACACGCCCCGAGACGGGGCGGTCGGGCCGTCCTCGTCTCCGCGCTCACGGTCGCCGTCGCGGCCGGATCCATCACCTTGTTCTCCAGTACGCGGGACAACGGCGCCCGGGCCGCCACCACGACGTCGGCCGGCACCACCGAGATCGTCCTGGACGATCCACGCAACGACACCACGCGCTCCGACCGGCTGCTCTCGGCCGGCGAGACCGGGTTCCTGCACCGCCAGGCCGGGGTCGCCGGGCTGCTGTGGACCGACTACGACGACGGCACGACGGTCACCGTCGAGGGCCCGTCCGGCGTCTACAAGCCGACCACGACCAGTTGCTGGGACATCTCCGCGTACTGCGCCTCGGGCATGTACGGGCAGGCCACCGACACCGTGGCGCTGCCGCACATCACCTACACGGACCCGGTGTCGCTGTGGCGTCCGGGCGGCGGCGCGCTGCGGACCGTCGACACGGGGTCCACCGACACCTACGTCGGGACGTACGGCGAGACGGTCGTCGCGGCCGACTTCCAGGGTTCCTTCAACGGTGAGCCCCTCGACGGCACCTGGCTGCACCTGTTCGACCTCGTCGACGGCAAGGTGCGCCAGCGTCCGGTGCTGGGCTACCCGTCCCAGCAGTCCTGGTGGAAGGACAACGCCCGCACCGGTGACGAGACCGGCATGCTCCTCGCCCACCCCAACCTCGACGAGATCGGCGACATCGAGTCGTACTCCGTGGGCTATGTCGACTTCGCCACCGCGCAGTTCACCACGGTCTTCACCGGTCTGCCGGGCAAGCCGGAGCTCGTCCTCACCGACGACCGCATCGGCTGGTACACCGCCTCGGGCGGCCTGCATCTGAAGCCGCGCGCCGGCCTCACCGCAGAGGAGACGGTGCCGGTGGGCGCGGGGATGGCGTTCGACGGCCATCCGACCCTCGTCGGCGACTGGCTCGTGCTCACCTCCCCCATCCGCGTGGCCGCCTACTCCCTGACCGACGGCACCAACAAGACGCTGCTGACCAGGTCCTACGGCACCTCGCTGGCCACCCCCGACGGCAATGCGCTCGTCACCGGCGGCACCGGCGCGAGCGACTGGTGGATCCAGCGGGTCTCCCTGGGCACCGACGGCGCCCCGCGGCTGGAGAAGCTGTACAAGGTCGCGCCGTACGAGAACGCCAAGACCGGTCTCGCGATCAGCCGCGGCACCCTGCGCGTCGCCGAGGACAACCCGAACAGCGGCTCCGACACCACCTCGCTGCGCACGCTCACCACCGAAGGCGGCACCCAGCTCACCGCGTCCGCCGCCACGGACAGCGCCACGATCAGCCCGGAGTGCCCGTACCCGGGCGCCGTCTGCTCGGCACTGTGGGGCATGCACGACGGCGACAGCTCCAGGGACGTCTACCTCGACACGTACTACGACGGTGACGAGGGCGGCAGCGGCCTGTCCCACGCCGATGTGCTGGTCTCCATCGGCGGCCAGCGCATGGAGTTCCCCACGGAGGGCGGCGCCATCGTCGACGTCTCCGACGACTACGCCGTCTACAACTCCGGCGGCTCCACCCCCGCGCAGTACGTCGGCGAGTTCGGTCAGGGGCAGCTGCTGAAGCGCTCCATCCGCGCCGCCGCCCTGAGCGGCCCCACGCTGTGGAGCGCCACCACGACCACCGGCAAGCTGACCTCCTACAGCCTCACCGAGAACAAGACCCTCGCCACGGTGACCGTCCCGGGTCTGGCCTGCGTGCCGAGCGAGCTCCAGACGGCCGGCCGCTGGCTGTACTGGGCGTGCGGGAACGCGTCGGCCGGGGTGTACGACACCAAGGCCGGTACAGCGCGGCCGGTTCCCGCCGGTGACGTCCTCCTCGGCGACGGTTTCACCGTCCGCCACGACCACGACGCCGACCAGCTGGTGCTGACCGAGGCGGCCACGGGCACCACCCGTGTGATCGCCTCCCGGCTGCCCGACACGGGCCTCGCCCAGGACCGCCGCTTCCGCTGGACCCTCGACGAGTACACGGGCCTGGTCGCCTGGTTCGACGCGTACGAGCAGACGCACGTCGCCACCACCGGCGTCGCCCCGTCCGCGCCGACGGCCCTGCACTCGGACGCCGAGGACCACGCGTACCCGCCCGGCTCGGACCCCTGGAACGGCCTGTGGTTCCTGTCCCGCCCGGTGACCTCCTGGTCCCTCACCTTCACCTCGGTCCAGAGCGGCGCGAACGGCAAGGCGACCCGCACGGTCACCGGCGGTGCGAGCACGGGCCTGGTGGAGGCGGCCTGGAACGGCAGGACGGCGAGCGGCGGCTACTTCCCGAACGGCGAGTTCACCTGGGCCCTCAAGGCGACCGGCCTCGGCAGCTCCACGGCCGCCACGGTCACCACCGGCGAGGGGTTCCTCACCCGGGGCGCCGCCGTGCGCCGCGACCACACCAGCCCCGACGGCCCCGACGGCCGCGGCGACCTGCTCACCCTGAACTCCTCCGGCGGCCTGACCTTCCACAGCGGCACCGGCACGGGCAAGGTCAACTCCAAGTACACCGGCACCGGCTGGGCCACCACGATCATGGCCGTCCCCTTCGGCGACCTGAGCGGCGACCGTTGCAACGACGTCCTGGTCCGCTACAGCAGCGGCGCCCTGCGGCTGTACAAGCCGGGCTGCGGTTCGGCGGTCAAGCCGTCCACGTCGTACACCACGCTGGCGAGCAGCGGCTGGACCCAGTACAACGCGCTCACCTCGCCCGGTGACGTGAGCGGCGACGGCCGCCCGGACCTGATCGCGCGCAACTCCTCCACCGGCGCGGTCTACCTCTACAAGGGCACCAGCGACGGCAAGCTGTCCGCGCGGGTGAAGCTGTACGACAACTGGAAGGGCTACCGGAAGATCGTCGGCGTCGGCGACATCACCGGCGACGGCAAGCCCGACCTCCTCGCCCAGGACACGGCGAACACCCTGTGGCGCTACGACGGCAAGGGCGACGGCACCTTCGCCGCCCGCGTGAAGGTGTTCGGCGACTGGGGCGGCAGCTACAACGTCGTCGTCGGCATCGGCGACATCACGGACGACGGCCGCCCGGACCTCGTCTCCCGCGACACCAGCGGCAACGTGTGGCGCAACAGCGGGGACGGGAAGGGGTCGTTCGGTTCGCGGGCGCAGATCGCGAGCGGCTGGAGCGGCTACAAGTTCCTGTCCTAGCCGAGGACGACATGGAAGTGGCTCGGAACCGGTCCGGTTCCGAGCCACTCACCGTCAACGCCCGTTTCGGCCTGCCGCCTACTTCGGCTGCGGCTTGCGCACCGACAGGTGCAGCTCCTTCAGCCGCGCCTCCTCCAGCTCCGTCGGCGCGCCCATCATCAGGTCCTGGGCGTTGCCGTTGAGCGGGAAGGCGATGGTCTCGCGGATGTTCGGCTCGTTGGCGAGGAGCATGACGATGCGGTCCACGCCCGGTGCGATGCCGCCGTGCGGCGGGGCGCCGAAGCGGAAGGCGCGCAGCATGCCGGCGAACTTCTCCTCGACGGTCTCGCGGTCGTAGCCCGCGATCTCGAAGGCCTTGAGCATGATCTCCGGCTCGTGGTTACGGATCGCGCCCGAGGACAGCTCGACGCCGTTGCAGACGATGTCGTACTGCCAGCCCAGGATGTCCAGCGGGTCCTGGGTCTGGAGGGCCTCCAGACCGCCCTGCGGCATGGAGAACGGGTTGTGCGAGAAGTCGATCGCGCCGGTCTCCTCGTCCTTCTCGTACATCGGGAAGTCGACGATCCAGCAGAACCGGAAGACGCCCTCCTCGAAGTGCCCGGCGCGCTTGGCGGCCTCGACGCGGACCGCGCCCATGATCTTCGAGACCTCGTCGAACTCGCCCGCGCCGAAGAACACGGCGTGACCGGCCTCCAGGCCGAGACGCTCGGTGAGGACCTTGATGTTCTCCTCGGTGAGGAACTTCGCGATCGGGCCGGTCAGCGAGCCGTCCTCGGCCACGCGGACCCAGGCCAGGCCCTTGGCGCCCTGCGAGACCGCGAAGTCCCCGAGCTGGTCGAAGAACTTGCGGGGCTGGTCCTGGACGGCCGGGACGGGCAGCGCGCGCACGTGCTTACCGGCGAACGCCTTGAACTCCGAGCCCTCGAAGACGTCGGTGATGTCGACGAGCTCCAGCTGGGCGCGCAGGTCCGGCTTGTCGGAGCCGTACTTCAGCATCGCCTCGCGGAACGGGATCCGCGGGAACGGGGACGTGACGTGACGGCCGCCGCCGAACTCCTCGAACAGCTCGGTCATCAGCTTCTCGACGGGCTGGAAGACGTCCTCCTGCTCGACGAAGCTCATCTCGATGTCGAGCTGGTAGAACTCGCCCGGCGAACGGTCGGCGCGCGCGTCCTCGTCACGGAAGCAGGGCGCGATCTGGAAGTACCGGTCGAAGCCCGAGATCATCAGCAGCTGCTTGAACTGCTGCGGCGCCTGCGGCAGGGCGTAGAACTTGCCCGGGTGCAGACGGGACGGGACGACGAAGTCGCGGGCGCCCTCGGGGGAGGTCGCGGACAGGATCGGCGTCGCCATCTCGTTGAAGCCCAGCGCCGTCATCTTGTGCCGGATGGCCGAGATGACGGCCGTACGCAGCATGATGTTCTTGTGCATGCGCTCGCGGCGCAGGTCCAGGAAGCGGTACTCCAGGCGCCGCTCCTCGTTGACCCCGTCCTCGGCGTTGATCGTGAACGGCAGCGGGGCGGCCGCGCCGAGCAGCTCCACCTCGCCGACCTCGACCTCGACCTCTCCGGTCGGCAGGTCGGGGTTGATGTTCTCGGCGCCGCGGGAGACGACCTTGCCGTCCACGCGGACGGTCGACTCCTTGGAGAGCTTGTCGAGGGCCTCGTACGCGGGCGTACCGGGACGGGCGACGAGCTGCGTGATGCCGTAGTGGTCGCGCAGATCGATGAAGAGGATGCCGCCCAGGTCGCGCCGATTGTGCAGCCAGCCACTCAGCCGGACGTCGGTGCCGACGTCAGAGGAGCGGAGCTCGCCGCAGGTGTGGGACCTGTACCGATGCATCGTCGTTCATCCAGTCTTCGCGGATCGGGGGGCGTGTTTCACGTGAAACTTTCCGTGAAACCTCACCCAAGCCTACCGGGGACCCCAAGATCGCCTCCCCACCATTTCCCCGCGCCCTTCGGCCCGCTCCCGATCAGATGCCCCATACAGCTTCGGTGGCAGCGTGCGATCACCTGTTCTTAAAGTGGGGCAATGCGCACTGGTGAGCCCCTGCCCGCCGTGGGGGAGGTCCTCGCCGCCCTCGCGACCGGGCTGTGGCACTGGAACACCGCCACGGGACTGGTCACGGTCGACGCGGAGGCGGCACGGCTGCTCGGGCTGCCCGCCGAGCAGGCCACTCTCAGCCAGGCCCAGGTACGCGCCCGGCTGCATCCCGTCGACTGGAACGAGATCACGGGTGTGATCCAGCTCGCCGTCGCCGAGGGCACGCTCGGCGAGGTACGCGTGCGGATCATGGACGAGCGGGGCGGGGTCGTCCGGGTGGCCCGCAGCCGCTTCCACGCGGCCTTCGACCGGGAGAAGCGGGCGTACGAGGTCATCGGCTCCCTGCAGGAGGTCACCGAGCCCAGGCCGGGCACACCCGCCGGGCGTACGGCGGTCACCGGCGACTGGCGGCGCTCACGGGAGGCGTTCCTGCTGGACGCGGGGCGGGCGCTGGCCGAGGCACGGTCCACGGCGGAGGTGCTGCGGGTCGCCGCCGGCCTGTCGATGCCGGGATTCTCACCGGACGGCCTCGCGGTGTTCGGCGTCACGGGCGATCGCCTGACGATCATCGGCCACCACGGCCACCAGCCCGGCGACGAGAACCCCTTCACACACATGGCCCTGGACACGGACTACCCGGCGGCCGAGGTGGTGCGCACCGGCCGAGCCGTCTACCTCTCCACTCCCGAGCAGTACAAGGACCGCTATCCGGTCACCTGGCCGCTCGCCGCGCACTTCAACCGGCAGTCCTGGGCGTTCCTGCCGCTGACCGTGGCCGGCCGCACGATGGGCGCCTGGATGGCCGCTTTCACCTATCCGGTGGCGTTCACACCGGACGAGCGGTCGGTGCTGACGACGGTGGCCCGCATGCTCGCCCAGGCCCTGTCCCGGGCCGAGGCCGCCGAGTCGGCACGCGAGCTGACCGACGGCCTCCAGCGCTCGATGCTGCCCAAGCTGGGCCCGGAGATACCCGGCATGAGCATCGCCGCACGCTACGTACCGACCGGCGGCGGCCTCCAGGTCGGCGGCGACTGGTACGACATGATCCCGTTGCCCAACAGCCGCTTCGCCCTGGTCATCGGCGACGTCCAGGGACATGACGTCCGGGCGGCGGGTCTGATGGGCCAGCTCCGGATAGCGCTGCGGGCCTACGCCGCCGAGGGCCACCGCCCCGACGCGGTCCTCTCCCGCGCCTCCCGTTTTCTGCACGGCATGACCTTCGGTTCCGTCGACGAGGACCCGTCCGACCTGCGCTTCGCCACCTGCCTCTACGTCGAGGTCGACCCCGCGAACGGCCTGCTGGACATCGCCCGTGCCGGGCATCCGGATCCGGCGATCCGCATGGCCGACGGCACGGTGCTGGCCCGTCCGACGGCCGGCGGCCTCCCCCTCGGCATCGACCCGGACGCCGACTACCCGACGACCAGGATCACCCTGGAACCCGGCGAGACGATGCTGATCTGCACGGACGGCCTGATCGAGACCGGTGGCCACGATCTGGAGTCCGGCTGGAAGCGCATCCGCGCGATCCTGGAGGAGCACGACGGCGACCTGGAGGCCCTCGCCGACGCCCTCGTCCAGGCCGTCCACGGCCCCTCCTCCCACCACACCACCGGCCCGCTCGCCGACCGGCGCGAGGACGACATAGCGGTACTGCTGCTGTGCCGGGAGGGGGAGGGGTGCGGCTGCGGTGCCCCGGCCGTCGTACGGCCGACGATCCGGCGCACGATGCTCACCGTCGCGCAGGCCGAGCCGGAGCGGGTCGCGGCGGCCCGTCAGCAACTGCGGGAGCTGCTGCACGACTGGGCGTACGAGGACCAGGTGGACTCCGCGGTCCTGCTGCTGTCCGAGACGCTCACCAACGTCCTCGTGCACACCGACTCCGACGCCCTGCTGCTCGCGGAGGTGCGCGGCGAGGAGGGGGACCGCCGGTTGCGTGTGGAGGTGACGGACACCAGCGACGACCTGCCGCACAAGCGGCGGCCCGGGGAACTGGCCTCGTCCGGAAGGGGCTTGGTGCTGATCGAGCTGCTGGCGCAGGCGTGGGGAGTCGACCCCCGGGGCGAGGGCAAGAGCACCTGGTTCGAGTTCTACGAGTCCAAGGGCGCGGACGGTTCCGCGGGCGGGGACGCACCGGGGGCCGCCTTGCCCGCGTAACGCTCCCGCAGCTCGTGGACGACCCCGGTCGCGGCGGCGGTGAGCGGTACGGCGAGCAGCATGCCCAGGACCCCCGCCACCGAAGCGCCCGCGGTGATCGCCACCATGACCACGGCCGGGTGCATCTGCACCGTCCGGCTCTGGATCATCGGCGTCAGCACATGCCCCTCCAGCTGCTGCACGGCGAGCACGATCCCCAGCACCCACAGCGCGATGACGAACCCCCGGTCGGCGAGCGCCACCAGCACGGCCACCGCTCCCGAGATGAAGGCGCCGAGGTAGGGGATGTAGGCCCCGATGAAGACGAGCGCGCCCAGCCCGACCGCACCCGGCACGTCGAGGACGAGCAGGCCCACGGTGATGCAGACGGCGTCGATGAGGGCGATCAGGGTGGTCCCCCGCATGAACCCCTCGACCGCCCGGAACGCACGTCGGGCCATGGCCTCCGCGGTGTCCCCGGCCTGACGCGGGACGACGGACCGCAGGGCGTCGACGGCCCGGTGGGAGTCCCGCAGGAAGAAGAAGACGAGCAGCAGCGCGAGCACGGCCATGGCGATGGTCTCGCCGACGACGCTCACCCCGCTGATGACCCCGGAGGCGGCCGTACCCCCGAACTTGGTGAGCAGTTCCCTGGAGTTGGAGGCGAGATCGTCCAACGAGGTACCCGCGGCCCCGAAGTGCCCGGCGAGATCCTGCCCCGCCTGCTTGAGCGAGGTGACGATCTCCTCGCCGCTGTCGACGATCGCGGCGACGACGATGTAGACGGCCCCGCCGACCACGGCCACGACGGCGACGCAGGTGAGCCCCGCGGCCACGGACCTGTTCACCCGGGCCTGCACCAGCCGCTGGTGCAGCGGCCGGAGCAACGCCGTCCCCAGCAGGGCGAGCAGCACGGGCACGACAGCCGTACGGAACTCGTCGGCCAGCCGGATCCCGACGTAGACGACCCCGGCGACGAGCAGCACGACGGCACACCAGGCGGCGAACCGCCGTACGGGCTCGGGGAGCAGCGGGGTGGGGGCCTGCACGACTCCAGCGGACCACGAGCCCGGCGGGGCTGTCGTGTGCGGGCGGACCGGGTGGGTGATGAACGCGGCAGGCCCGAAGCCGCGACCACGGGGTCGCGGCTTCGGGCCCTGGTGGCGGGGCCGCCGTTGCAGGCTGGGGTTACGGACGCGAGGTCAGTTCCCGGCGGGCCCGCTCTCGCTCATGCCGTGCACCGCGGGGATCGTCCCGAGCCGCCCCTTCTGGAAGTCGTCGAACGCCTGCTGGAGTTCTTCCCGGGTGTTCATCACGAACGGCCCGTAGTGTGCCATCGGCTCCCGGATGGGCTGCCCACCGAGCAGGACGACCTCGAGGTCCGGCGTGTGGGAGTCCTGCTTCTCGTCGGCGCGGACGGTCAGCGAGCCGCCGGCGCCGAAGACCGCCGTCTGCCCGAGCTGGATCGGCCGGCGCTCGGCACCCACCGAGCCCCGCCCGGCGAGGACGTACGCGAGGCCGTTGAAGTCCTCCCGCCACGGCAGTGTGACCTCAGCGCCCGGCGCCACCGTCGCGTGGATCATCGTGATCGGGGTGTGCGTGATGCCGGGACCGGCGTGCCCGTCCAGCTCGCCGGCGATGACGCGGAGCAGCGCGCCGCCGTCGGGCGTCGTCAGCAGCTGGACGTTGCCGCCGCGGATGTCCTGGTAGCGCGGAGGCATCATCTTGTCCTTGGCCGGAAGGTTCACCCACAGCTGCAGACCGTGGAAGAGCCCGCCGGACATGACGAGGTGCTCCGGCGGGGCCTCGATGTGCAGCAGCCCGGAGCCGGCGGTCATCCACTGGGTGTCCCCGTTGGTGATGGTGCCGCCACCGCCGTTGGAGTCCTGGTGGTCGAAGATCCCGTCGATGATGTACGTGACGGTCTCGAAGCCGCGGTGCGGATGCCAGGGAGTGCCCTTGGGCTCGCCCGGCGCGTAGTCCACCTCGCCCATCTGGTCCATCATGATGAACGGGTCCAGATAGCGGTAGTTGATCCCGGCGAACGCGCGGCGCACCGGGAATCCCTCACCCTCGAAACCGCTCGGCGCGGTCGTGACGGCGAGCACGGGACGGGCCACGGCCTCCGCGGGTGCGGCGACGCGGGCCAGCGTCAGCGGGTTCTCGACGGTCACTGCAGGCATGTCGGTACCTCCTTGTGCGGCCAGTTTAGTTGAGCATTGAACTTTCTGCCACCAGGAACGCCGGGAACCCGGAGGGCATTCCCTCCGGGCACAGCCGAAGGCCGGCACCCGCGGGGGTGCCGGCCTTCGTCATGAGGACCCGGTGTGTCGGGAAGGGCTCAGTCTTCCAGCAGGAGCTGGGCCCGCGGGGTCAGACGACCAGTTCCGGCCGCTCCTCGGGCGTGCGATCCGCCCCGGCGGTGACGTCCGCCGCCTTCGGCGCCCGCCGGTCGTCCCGCATCACCAGCGTCGCCAGCAGCGCCGCCGCGAGGACACCGACCGCGCTGACCGTGAAGGTGGTGGACATCGAGGCGGTGAAGGCCTCTCGGGCCGCCGCGACCAGACCGGCGTCACCGCCCGCCACCACTCCGGCGATCGAGTGCTTCACCTCGTCCGGCGTCCCCTCGGGCATCCGGTCGGCGAAGCCGTTCGACAGCAGCGAGCCGAGGATCGCGATGCCGAGCGCGGTACCGGCCTGCTGGATGGTGTCGTTCAGGGCCGAGCCCACGCCCGCCTTGTCCTCGGGGATGGTGCCCATCAGCGCGCCGATCGCGGCGGGCATCGCGAGGCCCGCACCGAGACCGAGCAGGCCGAGCGCCACCGAAGGGACGGTGAAGCCGGAGTCCGCCGAGACCGTGGTCAGCAGGGCGAAGCAGGCCACCATCACCAGCATCCCCGCGAGGATCACCCACCGGTTGCCGTACTTCGCGGCGAGCTTGACGCCCACGCCGTTGCCGAGCAGGGCCGTGATCGCCAGGGGCAGGAAGGCCAGGCCCGCCTTGATGGGCGAGTAGCCGAGCACGAACTGCAGGTACTGGGTGAGGACCAGCAGCAGACCGCCGTTGCCGATCTGGACGAGGGCCAGCGAGAGCGAACCGCCACTGAAGTTGCGGTGCTTGAACAGGACCAGCGGGACCATCGGCGACTTGGTGACGTTCTCCCAGATCACGAAGCCGACCAGGGACGCGATCGCCACCACCAGCGTGAGGGTGGAGCGGCCGCCCAGTGCACCGTGCTGCGGAAGCTCGATGATCCACCAGACCAGGGCCGTCATCCCGGCCGCCGACAGCACCGCGCCCAGCGGGTCGGCCTTCTGCCAGGGCGCCTTGGACTCCGGCATCAGCGTCAGACCGGCGACGATCGCGAGCACCACGATCGGGACGTTGATGAAGAAGATCGACTGCCAGGAGAAGTGGTCGATCAGGACACCGCCGAGCACCGGGCTGCCGACCAGGCCGAGCATCGACACCGAGCTCCAGGCGGCCATCGCCTTGCCGCGCTCCTCCTCGTCGAAGACGGTGATGAGGATCGAGAGGGTGGACGGCATGATCAGCGCCCCACCGACGCCCATCGCGACCCGTACGGCGATCACCTCACCGGGGCTGGTGCACCAGGTCGCGGCCAGGGAGGCCGCCCCGAACAGCAGGAGCCCGATCAGCATCACCCTCCGCCGCCCGAACCGGTCGCCGAGGCTGCCGGAGGTGAGCAGAAGACCGGCGAAGACGAGGATGTAGGAGTCCAGGATCCACTGCGTCTGCTGGGCGCTCGCCCCGAGCTCCCCGGTCATCACGGGCACCGCGACGGTCAGCGCCATGCTGTCGACGACCAGCACCAGCGTGCTCAGGCAGAGCACGATCAGGATCCACCAGCGGCGTGGATCACGCATTCCCTTGACGTCCATGACGTTCCCCTCCGACTTCGCGAACACCGTTCCTTCGATGCGAACACTGTACGCATGCCGGAACAGTGTTCGCAACTCTCGATTCCTGTACGCTCGATGCGAACGATGTACGCACAGCGTGTGAAGGAGTGCCGATGGCCGACAGGACGACGAAGCCCAGCCCCCTCCCCTCCGTCTGGGCCCGCCCGCAGCGCGAGCCCGACCAGCCCGCGCTCAGCCGGGCCACGATCGTGCGCGAGGCGATCGTCATGCTGGACGCGGAGGGCGTGGAGGCGCTGAGCATGCGCAAGCTGGCCACCCGGCTGAACGCCGGCGCGGCCTCCCTCTACCGGCACGTGGCGACCAAGGACGAGCTGATGGAACTCGCCGTGGACGAGGTCGCCGCCGAGATCCACGTACCGCAGGCGGGCGGCCCCGACTGGCGCGCGGCCGTCAGCGAGGCGGCGCACTCCTTCCGCAGGACGGCCCTACGGCACCCGTGGCTGTCCTCGGTCCTCGGCCAGGCGGGCCTCGCCTACCTCGGACCCAACCTCATGTCGTACTCGGAGCGCCTGGCGGCCCTGTTCACCGGCGCGGGATTCCCCGATCCCACGGGGGCGATCGACGTGGTGCTCTCGTACGTCATCGGCATGAGCACCACCGAGGCCGCCTGGCTCATCACGGTGGCCCGCTCCGGCGAGACGGAGGCCGACTTCATCGCGCGCCTGCTGCCTGCGGCACAGCAGGCGGTCGCCGGCCACGAGCACCTCGCGCGGGGCTACGCCGAGACCGAGGGGGCGGCCACCACGGATCCGGCCGCGCTGCGGGACGCGAAGTTCACCTCCGCCCTGGAGATCGTCCTCGACGGACTGGCACTGCGTCTGACGCGTTGACGTCAGCCGTACATACGGCGCATCGCGAACTCGACCATCTGCTCGACCGCCTTCGCGTCGAACACCATCCGGTGCTCGCCCTCCATGTCCAGGACGAAGCCGTAGCCGGTCGGCAGCAGGTCGATGACCTCGGCGCCGGTGATGACGAAGTACTTGGACTCCTTGCCCGCGTACCGGCGCAGCTCCTTCAGCGAGGTGAACATCGGGATCACCGGCTGCTGGGTGTTGTGCAGGGCGAGGAAGCCGGGGTTGTCACCGCGCGGGCAGTAGACCTTCGACGTCGCGAAGACCTGCTGGAAGTCCTCGGCGGACATCTGCCCGGTGGTGAAGGCACGCACCGCGTCCGCCAGCGAGGGCGGGGACGGCTCGGGATAGAGCGGCGGCTGCTGGCCGTACCCGCCGACACCGCCCGGCTGCTGCGGCGGGGCGTACTGCTGCTGTGCAGCACCGCCATCCATGGGCTGGCCGTATCCGTACATGGGCGCAAGCGTACCGAGAGTGGCTGCGCGCCGGACCGGGACGGGCGTCCTGGTGAAACCGACAGCGACCCGACAGCCACTTCCCTGGCTTCCCACAGGCACCGCTCATAGCGTCGGCGATGCGGAGGCGAGTGCCGAAAGCGGCAGCACACCAGCGAAGGGACAGCCATGCACCGACACCACGACGACGAGGTCCACGAGCACGACCGGGGTCTGTCCCACGACCTTCCCGTCCTCGCCCGCCGCCGCATGATCCGGCTGATGGTGGGAGCGGGCCTGATCCCGCTGGTGGGGTGCAGTTCCGAGGAGGACACCGCTGCGTCCCCCTCGTCCTCCTCCTCCGCGTCCTCGGCCGACTCCTCCGGCAGTTCCTCCGCTTCCGCCGAGTGCGCGACCATCCCGGACGAGACCGCCGGCCCCTACCCCGGTGACGGCTCGAACGGCGTGAACGTCCTGAAGGAGAGCGGCGTCGTCCGCAGCGACATCACCCGGAGCTTCGGTGACTCCGCGGGCGGCACCGCCGCGGGCGTGCCGCTGACGATCACGCTCACGGTCGTCGACGCCGCCGCCGGCTGCGGCACCCCGAAGAAGGGCGCCGCGGTCTACCTCTGGCACTGCGACCGGGAGGGCCGGTACTCCCTGTACTCCGAGGGCGTCACGGAAGAGAACTACCTGCGGGGCGTACAGGAGGCCGACGACCGGGGACAGGTCACCTTCGAGAGCGTCTTCCCCGGCTGTTACCAGGGGCGCTGGCCGCACATCCACTTCGAGGTGTACGGCAGCCTGGCCGACGCCACGGCCGCCGGCTCGATCACCAGCACCTCCCAGCTGGCCTTCCCGAAGGACGTCTGCGACACCGTCTACGCCACGGACGGTTACGGCGACAGCGTGCGGAACCTGGGGCAGCTCTCCCTGGAGACGGACAACGTCTTCAGCGACGGCCACGAGCAGCAGATGGCGACGCTGAAGGGCGACGCGACGCAGGGCTACAGGGCGACGCTGACCGTTCCGGTGTGACCTGTCACAGATCGCGGATCGGGGTTGCGTCTTATTACTGACGGGTAGCATCATCGTAGCTACTTGTTGGTATGCGAACGAGCGCGAGGATCCACGTGCCTCGCCGACCCTCTACGGAGCCGACGCCATGGGGCACTACAAGTCCAATCTCCGCGACATCGAGTTCAACCTCTTCGAAGTACTCGGACGCGACAAGCTGTACGGCACGGGTCCGTTCGAGGAGATGGACGTCGAGACCGCGAAGAGCATCCTCGAGGAGCTGACGCGGCTCGCGGAGAACGAGCTGGCGGAGTCCTTCGCGGACGCCGACCGCAACCCGCCGGTCTTCGACCCGGAGACCAACACCGCGCCGGTCCCGGCGTCCTTCAAGAAGAGCTACAAGGCCTTCATGGACTCCGAGTACTGGCGGCTGGGGCTGCCGGAGGGAATCGGCGGCACCGTCGCCCCGCCGTCCCTGATCTGGTCGTACGCGGAGCTGATCCTCGGCTCGAACCCGGCCGTGTGGATGTACTCCTCCGGCCCGGCGTTCGCCGGTGTCCTCTACGAGGAGGGCAACGACGTCCAGAAGAAGATCGCCCAGATCGCGGTCGAGCGGACCTGGGGCTCCACCATGGTGCTGACCGAGCCGGACGCCGGTTCGGACGTCGGCGCCGGCCGCACCAAGGCCATCCAGCAGGAGGACGGCTCCTGGCACATCGAGGGCGTCAAGCGCTTCATCACGTCCGGTGAGCACGACATGGAGGAGAACATCCTCCACTACGTCCTCGCCCGTCCCGAGGGTGCCGGCCCCGGCACCAAGGGCCTGTCCCTCTTCCTCGTCCCGAAGTACCTCTTCGACTTCGAGACCGGCGAGCTGGGCGAGCGCAACGGCGTCTACGCCACCAACGTCGAGCACAAGATGGGCCTGAAGGCCTCCAACACCTGCGAGATGACCTTCGGCGACCAGCACCCCGCCAAGGGCTGGCTGATCGGCGACAAGCACGACGGCATCCGCCAGATGTTCCGCATCATCGAGTTCGCCCGCATGATGGTCGGCACGAAGGCGATCTCCACGCTGTCCACCGGTTACCTGAACGCCCTGGAGTACGCCAAGGAGCGCGTCCAGGGGCCGGACCTGGCGAACTTCATGGACAAGACCGCGCCCAAGGTCACCATCACCCACCACCCCGACGTGCGCCGCTCGCTGATGACGCAGAAGGCGTACGCGGAGGGCATGCGCGCGCTGGTGCTGTACACGGCGTCGGTGCAGGACGCGATCGCGGTCAAGGAGGCGGCCGGTGAGGACGCCAAGGCCGAGCACGCGCTGAACGACCTGCTCCTGCCGATCGTCAAGGGCTACGGCTCCGAGAAGGGCTACGAGCAGCTCGCCCAGTCGCTGCAGACCTTCGGCGGCTCCGGCTTCCTGCAGGAGTACCCGATCGAGCAGTACATCCGGGACTCCAAGATCGACACCCTCTACGAGGGCACCACGGCCATCCAGGGCCAGGACTACTTCTTCCGGAAGATCGTCCGCAACCAGGGTGCCGCGCTGAACTCGCTCGCCGAGGACATCAAGAAGTTCCTGGCGCTCGGCGAGGGCGGCGAGGAGCTGGGCACCGCCCGCGAGCAGCTCGCCAAGGCGGCCGTGGAGCTGGAGGCCATCGTCGGTCTGATGCTGACCGACCTCGCGGCCACCGAGCAGGACGTCAAGAACATCTACAAGGTGGGCCTGAACACCACCCGCCTGCTGATGGCCTCCGGTGACGTCGTCGTCGGCTACCTGCTGCTCAAGGGCGCCGCGGTCGCCGCCGAGAAGCTCCCGACGGCCTCCAGCAAGGACAAGGCGTTCTACCAGGGCAAGATCGCGGCGGCGAAGTTCTTCGCGGCGAACGTCCTGCCGGGTGTCACGGGCGCCCGCAAGCTCGCCGAGAACGTCGAGCTGGACCTGATGGAGCTGGACGAGGCCGCCTTCTAGGACTGGTTCCGGCCACTCCTTCCAGGCACTCACGGACAATCCACATCGCCCTCACGAGGGCCCGCTCCCCTTCACCGGGAGCGGGCCCTCGTCCGTCGTTAAGGTGAACCCATGAGCGCACCCCCCCGCTTCGACCGCGGCCACACCGACGACCTGATGTCCTTCCTGACGGCGAGCCCGACGCCGTACCACGCCGTGGCGAACACCGCCGAGCGGCTGGAGAAGGCCGGCTTCCGGCAGGTCGCGGAGACGGACGCCTGGGACGTGACATCAGCGGGCTCCGCCGCGGGGAGCGGCGGCAGGTACGTGCTGCGCGGTGGCGCGATCGTGGCCTGGTACGTCCCCGAGGGTGCGGCGCCCCACACGCCGTTCCGGATCGTCGGCGCGCACACCGACTCCCCCAACCTGCGCGTGAAGCCGCTGCCCGACAGCGGGACGCACGGCTGGCGGCAGGTGGCCGTGGAGATCTACGGCGGACCGCTGCTGAACTCCTGGCTCGACCGCGACCTGGGCCTGGCGGGCCGGCTGACGCTGCGGGACGGCTCGTCGCGGCTGGTGAACGTGGACCGGCCGCTGCTGCGCGTCCCCCAGCTCGCGATCCACCTGGACCGGACGGTGTCGTCGGAGGGACTCAAGCTCGACAAGCAGCGCCACCTCCAGCCGGTCTGGGGCCTGGGCGAGGCACGTGACGGCGACCTCATCTCCTTCCTGGAGGAGACCGCCGGGCTGGCCGCGGGCGAGGTCACCGGCTGGGACCTGATGGTGCACTCCGTGGAGCCGCCGGCGTACCTGGGCCGGGACAAGGAACTGGTCGCCGGTCCGCGGATGGACAACCTGCTCTCGGTGCACGCGGGTGCCGCGGCGCTGGCCGCGGTCGCGGGCTCCGGTGCCGAGCTGCCCTGCATCCCGGTGCTGGCCGCCTTCGACCACGAGGAGAACGGTTCGCAGAGCGACACGGGTGCCGACGGGCCGCTGCTGGGCGGCGTCCTGGAGCGTTCGGTGTTCGCGCGCGGCGGATCGTACGAGGACAAGGCGCGCGCCTTCGCGGGCACCGTCTGCCTGTCCTCCGACACGGGCCACGCGGTCCACCCCAACTACGCCGAGCGCCACGACCCGACGCACCACCCGCGCGTCAACGGCGGGCCGATCCTGAAGGTGAACGTCAACAACCGCTACGCGACCGACGGTTCGGGCCGGGCGGTGTGGGCGGCGGCCTGCGAGAAGGCGGACGTGCCCTTCCAGTCCTTCGTCTCCAACAACTCCATGCCCTGCGGGACCACCATCGGGCCCATCACCGCCGCCCGGCACGGCATCAGGACCGTCGACATCGGTGTGGCGATCCTGTCCATGCACAGCGCGCGGGAGTTGTGCGGCGTGGACGACCCGCATCTGCTGGCGAACGCGCTGGTGGCGTTCCTGGAGGGGTAGTTCGCGACGGCGGCCGCATGGGTGGAGCCGACCGGGGTACCCGGACGTCCGGACCGGAACGACCGGACCGGACAGGGAGGCGACACTCATGGGCCTCGGCGGATGCATCATCCTCATCGCCGCGGGAGCCATCCTCACGTTCGCGACCGACTGGGACATGGAGGGGGTCAACCTCGACCTGGTCGGGATCATCTTGATGATCGTGGGGCTGATCGGCGTCACGACGTTCAGCAGCATCGCCAGGCGCAGGCGCGTGGTGGTGCCACCCGCGACGCCCGTGGTCAGCGACGAGGCACACCACCACCGGCGGGACGGCTACAGCGACGGTTACGGCGTCTGAACGCCCGTCACCTCGTCGGCCGTGCCGTCCATCCCGGCGAGCACCAGCGGAAGACGGTCGGCGCCGGCCTCGTTGAGGCGGACCGGCACACCCCGGTCCGGCTGATGGACATGGCAGGCCGGGTACGGGTTGCCCGGGTCCTCGTCGCAGGACGCGGCCGTCGCGGAGACATGCAGGACTCCCTCCGCGACGGAGGGATCGAGTACGAGGGTGCGGGAGAGTTCGGTGCCCGCACCCTCACCCGTGCGCAGCAGCTCCGGCGGGGTGGCGGAGACCAGCAGCCGGGTCGAGGGGCCGTACCTGGTGTCGTCCGACAGGCGGCGGAGTCAGCCCCTCGGCCTACAGGCGGCGTGTGGGCGCGGGCGGCGGCGGGGAACTGCTCGTCCATGAGATTCCTCGTACGCGACCGGCTCCTCGGCATCGGTGACGACTACTGGATCGAGGACGACCAGGGCAACAAGGTGTTCCTCGTCGACGGCAAGGCGATGCGGCTGCGGGACACCTTCGAGCTGAAGGACCCGCAGGGACGCGTCCTCATCGACATCCATCAGAAGATGCTCTCCCTGCGCGACACGATGGTGATCGAGCGGGACGGCGAGCCGCTGGCGAGGATCCGCCGCAAGCGGCTGTCCCTGCTGCGCAACCACTACCGGGTGTCCCTGGCGGACGGCCGGACGGAACTCGACGTCAGCGGCAAGATCCTCGACCGGGAGTTCGCCGTCGAGTACGACGGCGAACTGCTGGCCGTCGTCTCCCGGCGGTGGCTGCGGGTGCGGGAGACGTACGGCGTGGACGTCGTCCGGGACGACGCGGACCCCGCGCTGCTGATCGCGGTGGCGGTGTGCGTGATCCACCTGGCGGAGAAGGAGCACGCGGCGGACTGAGGAGCGCCCGTGGGGGAGCGCAGAGGTGTCCGTCAGTGACGCGGTGGCGCCAGACCCAGCACCCGGTCCTTCAGTGCCGGGAACTGGTCCCGCGTCACGGCGACCTTCCCCGGGTCGAACTCCACCGTGAGGACCTGCTCCCCCGCCCCGGCCTCCGCGAGCACCTCGCCCCACGGATCCACCACGATCGAGTGACCGGCCTGCGGAACTCCCGCGTGCGTCCCGGCCGTTCCACAGGCGAGCACGAACGCCTGGTTCTCCACCGCCCGCGCCTGAGCCAGCAGCGTCCAGTGCGCCCGGCGGCGTTCCGGCCAGCCCGCCGGGACGACCAGGGTCTCGGCACCGGCGTCGACGAGCCCACGGAACAGTTCGGGGAAACGGAGGTCGTAACAGGTGCCCACACCGACGGTGGTGCCGGGCTGTCCGGGCAGACGGAACGTCACCAGTTCCTCGCCCGCGCCCATCAGCACCGCCTCGCCCTTGTCGAAGCCGAACCGGTGGATCTTGCGGTAGGCGGCGACCAGATCACCGGAGGGGGAGAAGACGAGTGAGGTGTTGTAGAGCGGTCCCTCAGGGTCGCGCTCGGGAATCGAGCCCGCGTGCAGCCATACGCCCGCGTCGCCGGCGGCCTTCGCCATCGCGTCGTACGTCGGCCCGTCCAGCGGCTCGGCCTCGGAGCCGAACTTCTCGTAGGCGAACGCCCCGGTGGTCCACAGCTCGGGCAGGACGACCAGGTCCGCCCCTGCCTGTGCGCGTACCAGAGAGGCGACCCTCACACGACGGGAGTCGACCGATTCGTCCTCTTTGACGTCGATCTGGAGCAGAGAGGCGCGCACACTACCACCGTCCTGGCATTCGAGCGGTCCACATGGGCTTCCGAGCGGGCCTACGATCGTCACACGAAAGCACTGCCGGGGTGCCTCACAGCAGCGTAACTTAGCGTTCCAAGACACCCGCCGACAGCAGCCGCCTCCCACTGGCACCGACGCCACAACCTGCCCGCGTACCGACGTACCAACCGCCGAGGGGTCCCGTTCCGTGAGTCTGCATCCCACCCTCCAGCCCTACGCCGACGCCTGGACCCACTCCATCGAAGCGATATCCGAGCTGGTGACGCCGCTTGTGGAGGGCGAGTGGAACCGGCGTACCCCCTGCCCCGGCTGGTCGGTCCGTGACGTGGTGTCCCACGTCATCGGCCTGGACTGCGAGATGCTCGGCGACCCCCGCCCCATCCACACCCTCCCGCGGGACCTCTTCCATGTCACCAACGAGCACCAGCGCTACATGGAGATGCAGGTCGACGTCCGCCGCCACCACACGGCGCCGGAGATGACGTCCGAGCTGGAGTACACGATCATCCGCCGCAACCGCCAGCTGCGGAACGAGTCCCGCGACCCCGGCACCAAGGTGCGCGGCCCGCTCGGGGCGGAGCTGACCCTCGAAGAGTCCATGCGGTCCCACGCGTTCGACGTCTGGGTCCACGAACAGGACCTGCGCACCGCCCTCGGCCGCCCCGGCAACCTCGACTCCCCGGGCGCCCACGTGGCCCGTGACGTGCTGCTCGGCAAGCTGCCCGAGATCGTCGCGACCAAAGCGGACGCACCGCGCAGCTCGGCGATCGTCTTCGACGTCCACGGCCCGATCGAGTTCCTGCGGACGATCCGCATCGACATCCAGGGTCGCGGCACTTTGGAGACGGCACCCGCCCTGGGCCCCGCCGCCACCTTCACCCTCGACTGGGAGACCTACGTCCGCCTGGCCTGCGGCCGGGTCACGGCGGAAGCGGTGGCGGACCGGTTGAAGGCGGAGGGCGACCCGAACCTGACGGCGGCGATCCTGCGCAACTTCACGGTGACGCCGTAGGACCGTCCGGGCGCCGGAGGCCGAGCGGTGGCGGCCCGTTATTCGTTGTCGGGGGCGGGCGGCGCGCGGTTAGCGTGCATGCCGTGACCGAGACGACAAACGAAACCGAGGCCGCCCCCGGCCCCCGTACCGACCAACCGCCCCGCCTCACCCGGCTGGCCTTCCACGGCCCGCTGTCCGAGGCCCGCGCGCACAGACTCGTCGAGCGACTCACCCGCACGAAGCCCGCCACGGTCCTCGACATCGGCTGCGGCTGGGGCGAGTTGATGCTGCGTGTCCTGGCGGCCGCGCCCGACGCGAACGGCGTCGGCATCGACATCAAGGCCGAGGACCTCGCCCGTGGCCGCCGCAACGCCGAGGCCAGAGGGCTGGCGCAAAGGGTCGAGTTCGTCGAGGAGTCGGCCCTGGGCACCTCGCGCGGCCCCGCCGACCTCGTCCTGTGCGTGGGAGCGAGCCAGGCCCTGAGCACGGCGCAGCCCCCGCATCACACCATCGACGCCCTGCGTGCCCTGCGCCGTCTGGTCACCGACGGCGGCCGCGTGCTGCTCGGCGAGGGCTTCTGGGAGCGCACCCCGACCCCCGCCGAACTCTCCGGCATGTGGCCGAAGGCCGCCGCCACGGACCACCACGACCTCGCGACCCTGCTCGACCTCGCGGTCGACGCCGGTTTCCGGCCCGAGTGGACCGAGACGGCGAACGCCGACGAGTGGGAGGAGTTCGAGTCGGCGTACCAGGCGGACGTCGAGGTCTGGCTCGCCGAGCACCCCGGCCACCCGCTCGCGGCCGAGACCCGTGAGCGCCTCGACCGGCATCGTGCCCAGTGGATGAGCTACCGCGGGGTGCTGAACCTCGCGTACCTCACCCTCGTCCCTGCCCTGTAGGACCGTACCCGCGCACCGGCCGCCGGTTCAGGCGGGAACGTGCACCGTCTCCACCCTGCTGGCGACCAGCCGTTCCCGCTCCCTGCGCGCCGCCCGCTTGCGCAGCCTCAGGATCTGCCCGACCCCGAGCGCCTGGAGGACGAACACCACCGAGAAGGCGACGGTGTAGTCGTCCCCTGTCGCGTCCAGCAGCACCCCGACCGCGAACAGCGTGGTCATCGAGGCGACGAATCCGCCCATGTTGGTGATCCCGGACGCCGTCCCCTGCCGCTCCGGCGGATTCGCCGGCCGTGCGAAGTCGAAGCCGATCATCGAGGCCGGCCCGCACGCCCCGAGCACCGTGCACAGCACGATCAGCAGCGCCATCGGCGCCCGCTCGCCGGGCCAGGCCAGCGTCGTCGCCCACACCGCCGCCGTCGCCGCCACGGTCCCCAGTGCCAGCGGGAGCCGCGCCTCGTGGTGCCGGGCGACGACCTGGCCGTAGACCAGGCCCACGACCATGTTCGACAGGACGACGAGGGTCAGGAGCTGACCGGCCGTCGCGCGCGACAGCCCCTGCGCCTCCACCAGGAAGGGCAGCCCCCACAGCAGCAGGAACACCATCGCCGGGAACTGCGTGGTGAAGTGCACCCACAGTCCCAGCCGGGTGCCGGGCTCCCGCCAGGACGCGGCGATCTGACGCCGTACGTAGGCCGCGCCCAGGTGCGGGAGCGGCGCCGGCTCGTGTCCCTCGGGTTGGTCCTTCAGGAACAGCAGCAGCAGGACGAGGACGACGACGCCCGCCGCCGCGCTGCCCGCGAACGCCGCCGTCCAGCCCACGCCGTGCAGCAGCCGTGCCAGCAGGAGCGTGGAGACGAGGTTGCCCGCCATGCCCGCGAGACCCGCGAGCTGCGCGATCAGCGGACCGCGCCGTGCGGGGAACCACCGCGTGCCGAGCCGCAGCACGCTGATGAACGTCATCGCGTCGCCGCAGCCCAGCAGTGCCCGCGAGGCGAGGGCCATGCCGTACGACGGCGAGAAGGCGAAGCCCAGTTGGCCCGCCGTGAACAGCACCACGCCCAGGGTCAGCACCTTCTTGGTGCCGAGCCGGTCGACCAGCAGGCCTACGGGTATCTGCATGCCCGCGTAGACGAGGAGCTGGAGGATGGAGAACGTCGACAGGGCCGAGGCGTTGACGTCGAAGCGGTCCGCGGCGTCGAGACCGGCGACGCCGAGTGACGTACGGAAGATGACGGCGACGAAGTAGACCGAGACGCCTATGCCCCAGACGGCCATGGCACGACGGCCGCCCGGGGGTGCCCCCTTCGGGGGAGGATGGCCGGGCTGTGCGGCGGGCTTCATCGCTCCTCACCTCGCGCGAGGTGCGAGAACCAGCCGATGTGCCGGTGGACCGTCGACACGGCCGCCTCGGCGTTCCCCGAGCGCAAGGCCTGAAGGATCTCCTCGTGCTCCGAGAGGGTCTTGGCGATCCGGTCGGGGTGGGAGTGCAGCACGGCGACGCCCATGCGCAGCTGTCGGTCGCGCAGTTGGTCGTACAGCCGCGACAGGATCTCGTTGCCGCCGCTGCGGACGATCTCCGCGTGGAAGCACCGGTCGGTGACGGCGGCTCCCGCGAGGTCGCCGGCGGCGGCCTGCGCCTTCTGCCGGGCGAGCAGTTCCTCCAGGCGCTCGATGAGTCCGGCCGGCGCGGGTACGGCCTTGCGCGCCGCGTGCTCCTCGACGAGCATCCGCGTCTCCACCACGTCCTTGATCTCCTGCGCGGAGACCGGCAGGACCAGCGCGCCCTTCTTCGGGTAGAGCTTGATCAGCCCTTCGACCTCCAGCCGCAGCAACGCCTCCCGCACCGGGGTGCGCGAGACTCCGACGGCCTCGGCGAGCTCGCCCTCGGTGAGCAGTGTGCCGCCCTCGTAACGGCGCTCCAGGACGCCCTGTTTGACGTGGGTGTAGACGCGGTCGGCCGCGGGGGGCCGCTTGAGGGACGGGGACGCGACGGCAGACATGCGCACAGCATAGATACAACAGGTACCCATCATGGATCTCGTCCAGCATGCGGACGAAAGTTCCATCAGGGCGTCACCTCACCGGACGAAGCCTCCGACAGGGCGTCAGCCGTCCGGACCCGCCGACAGGGGCCCATCGCATCCGCCGGACAACCTTCTGTGCTAGTTACGTGTCACGTACGTGCGGCCTACTTGTCTTCCCCCACCGAACTCGGCCGCACTCAGGGGCATTCGACGTAATCGGGGTAATTTCAGTTGATAACTGCCACCAAGGGCTTTCGCGTTCGCAGAGCCGCCGCAGTCGCCGTGACCACCGGTGCGGTGCTCGTGACCGGAGCATTCACCGCGGCGCCCGCGCAGGCCGTGACGACGCCCACCATCACCGCCAAGGGCGGCTTCGTGATGAACGGCGCGAACGGCAAGACCCTGTTCACCAAGGCCGCCGACACCAAGAGGCTGACGGCCTCCACGACCAAGATCATGACCGCCAAGGTCGTGCTGTCGCAGTCCAACCTGAACCTCGACACCAAGGTCACCATCAGGAAGGAGGTCAGCGACTACATGGTCGCCAAGGGCTACCCCTCGACGGCCAGGCTGATCGTCGGTGACAAGGTCACCGTCCGCCAGCTCCTGTACGGGCTGATGCTGCCGTCCGGCTGCGACGCCGCGATGGCCCTCGCCGACAAGTTCGGCACCGGCTCGACCGTCAAGGCCCGCGTGCAGAGCTTCATCGGCAAGATGAACACCACGGCCAAGAACCTGGGCATGGCCAACACGCACTTCGACTCGTTCGACGGCATCAGCAACGGCTCCAACTACTCGACGCCGCGCGACCTGACCAAGCTCGCCCGCAGCGCGATGAAGAGCTCCACCTTCAAGACCGTCGTGAAGACCAAGGCCTACACGGCCAAGACGATCACCAAGACGGGCTCCATCCGCACGATGGCGACCTGGAAGAACACCAACGCGCCGTTGATCGGCTGGAACGGCGTGCTCGGCATCAAGACCGGCTCCGGCACCGAGGCCCAGTACTGCCTCGTCTTCGCCGCCACCAAGAACGGCGAGTCCGTGATGGGCGCCGTGCTCACGGCCCCCTCGGAGGTCAAGCGCACCGAGGACGTGAAGAAGCTCATCAACTACGGCTACGCGAAGATCAGCTGACGCTCGCGGCGCACCCGCGCGAGGGCGGCCACACACCAGTGGTCGCCCTCGCCCCGTGCATCACTTCCGCCCGCCGTACAACCCTTCGCACTCCTCGCGAGTCTCCTGAGCGCCCCCCTCCAACTCGCAGATGCCAAAAGAGGCATTTCGCACCTTCGGAGCGTTCATAGTGATAACCGGCATCAGGAGCGTACGTCTTCGCAGAGCCGCAGCCGTCGTCGCCACCACCGGCGCGCTGGTCGCGGGCGGCGCCCTGTCCGCGCCCGCCCAGGCAGCGACCGCACCGACGGTCAGCGCCAAGGGCGCCTTCATGCTCAACAGTGCGACAGGCTCCACGCTGTACAGCAAGTACGCCGACACCAAGCGGCCCATGGCGAGCACGACGAAGATCATGACGGCTCGCGTCGTGCTGAGCACGCCCGACCTGAACCTCGACCGCAAGATCACCGTCAAGCAGGCCTACCGGGACTACGTCGCCGCCAAGGGCGCGAGCACCGCGGACCTGAAGACGGGCGACAAGGTCACCGTCCGCCAGCTGCTGCACGCGCTGATGCTGCCGTCCGGCTGCGATGCCGCCATGGCCCTCGCGGACGCCTTCGGCACCGGTACTACCGTCTCGGCGCGCACCAAGTCCTTCATCAGCAAGATGAACGCCAAGGCGGACACGCTCGGCCTGACGAACACGCACTTCGACTCGTTCGACGGCAACTCGACGCAGAACACGAACTACACGACCCCGCGCGACCTCGCCAAGCTCACCCGCAGCGCGATGAAGTACACGACCTTCGCGGGCATCGTGAAGAAGCAGAAGACGGTGCAGTACGCGACGACGAGCACCGGCGGCACCCGCACCTACACCTGGTACAACACCAACCAGCTGCTGGGCTCCTACAGCGGCGCGATCGGCGTGAAGACGGGCACCAACACCCCGGCCGGTCCCTGCCTGGTCTTCGCCGGAACCCGCGACGGCAAGACGGTCATCGGCGTCCTGCTCAATGACCAGTACCGCTTCACGGACGCCGCGAAGCTGATGGACTACGCCTTCGGCTCGGCCTCGGCGAGCACGATGCAGCTGCGCACGCTGCCTCAGGGGGCACAGCGGGACTGACCCGCGACGACCCGAGACGACGACGGCCCCCGCACCAGCGGGGGCCGTCCTCGGTTCACGCCCAGGTGATGAGCCGTTTGGGCTGTTCGAGGATGGCGGCCACGTCGGCCAGCACCTTGGAGCCCAGTTCCCCGTCCACCAACCGGTGGTCGAAGCTGAGTGCCAGTGTCGTCACCTGACGCGGCTTCACCTTGCCCTTGTGGACCCACGGCTGGAGCTTGATGGCGCCGACCGCGAGGATCGCGGACTCCCCGGGGTTGAGGATCGGGGTGCCGGTGTCGACACCGAAGACGCCGACGTTGGTGATGGTCACCGTGCCGCCCTGCATCGCGGCCGGGCTGGTCCTGCCTTCCCGGGCCGTCGACACCAGCTCGCCGAGTGCTTCGGCCAGCTGCGGGAGCGTCTTGGCGTGGGCGTCCTTGATGTTCGGGACGATCAGGCCGCGCGGGGTCGCCGCGGCGATGCCCAGGTTGACGTAGTGCTTCTGCACGATCTCCTGGTTGGCCTCGTCCCAGGACGCGTTGACGTCCGGGTTGCGCTTGATCGCGACCAGGAGGGCCTTGGCGATCAGCAGCAGGGGGTTCACGCGCAGGCCCGCGAACTCCTTGTCGCCCTTGAGCTCCTCGACCAGCTTCATGGTGCGGGTCACGTCCACCGTCACGAACTCCGTGACGTGCGGCGCCGTGAACGCCGAGCCGACCATCGCGGCCGCGGTGGCCTTGCGGACGCCCTTGACGGGGACACGGGTCTCCCGGGCCGTGTCGTGGCCGACCACCGGCGCGGGGGCGACCGGGGCGGGAGCGGCCTGCGGCACCGGCTCGGCGGCCGGGGCCTGCGGGGCCACCGCGGCGTGGACGTCCTCGCGGGTGATGATGCCGTCGGGACCGGTCGGGGTGACCGTGGCCAGGTCGACGCCCAGATCCTTCGCCAGCTTGCGCACCGGCGGCTTGGCCAGCGGCCTGGGAGGCGTGACCACCCCGGTGCGGCCGTGGCCGTTCAGCTCCGGCTGCGGGGCCTGCGCGGCGGCCGGGGCCGCCTGACGCGCGGGCTCCGCTCCCTTGCGGGGGCGGCGCTTCGTCGAGGAGGTGGCCACGCCATAGCCCACCAGCACCGGCTGGCGGCCCTCCGGCTTGGGCTCCTCCTGCGGGGCCTCGGGCTGCGGGGCGGGCGCCGAGGCGGCCGGCGCGGGAGCGGCGGGCGCCGCCCCACCCGCCACGTCCACCGCGATGATCGCCGTACCGACGTCCACCGTCGTGCCCTCGGGGAAGTGCAGCGCACGGACCACCCCGTCGTACGGGATGGGCAGCTCGACGGCCGCCTTGGCCGTCTCGACCTCGCACACCACCTGACCGTCGGTGACCGTGTCGCCCGGCTGGACGTACCACTTGAGGATCTCGGCCTCGGTGAGTCCCTCGCCCACGTCGGGCATCTTGAACTCACGCACGGACGCTTCAGTCATCGTCGTCACGACCCTCTCCTCAGTACGCCAGGGCACGGTCGACGGCGTCGAGCACCCGGTCCAGTCCCGGCAGGTACTCCTCCTCCAGACGCGCCGGCGGATACGGGGCGTGGTAACCGCCCACCCGCAGCACCGGGGCCTCCAGGTGGTAGAAGCAGCGCTCCGTGATCCGGGCGGCGATCTCCGCGCCCGAACCGAAGAACACCGGCGCCTCGTGGACCACGACCAGGCGGCGGGTCTTCTCCACCGACGCCTGGATGGAGTCGAAGTCGATCGGGGAGACCGAGCGCAGGTCCAGGACCTCCAGGTTCCGGCCCTCCTCGGCGGCCGCGTCGGCGACCTCCTGGCAGAGCTTCACCATCGGGCCGTACGCGGCCAGCGTGAGGTCACCGCCCTCGCGGACGACCTTCGCCTTGTGCAGCGGGCCCGGGATGGCCTCGGTGTTGACCTCGCCCTTGTCCCAGTAGCGCCGCTTGGGCTCGAAGAAGATCACCGGGTCGTCGCTCTGGATGGCCTGCTGCATCATCCAGTACGCGTCCGACGCGTTCGACGGGCTGACGACCTTCAGGCCCGCCACGTGCGCGAAGAGCGCCTCGGGGGACTCCGAGTGGTGCTCGACCGCGCCGATGCCGCCGCCGTAGGGGATACGGACGACGACCGGGAGTTTGACCTTGCCCAGCGAGCGGGCGTGCATCTTCGCGAGCTGGGTGACGATCTGGTCGTAGGCGGGGAAGACGAAGCCGTCGAACTGGATCTCCACCACCGGGCGGTAGCCGCGCAGGGCGAGGCCGATCGCCGTGCCCACGATGCCCGACTCGGCCAGCGGGGTGTCGATGACGCGGCTCTCGCCGAAGTCCTTCTGCAGGCCGTCCGTCACCCGGAAGACGCCGCCGAGCTTGCCGACGTCCTCACCCATGATCAGGACCTTGGGGTCGGAGTCCAGGGCGCGCCGCAGCGACTCGTTGATCGCCTTGGCCAGAGCCATCTTGTCCGCTGCCATGTCAGACCCCCTCCACGTCCGCGAACGACGCCTGGTAGGCGGCGAACTGGGCGCGCTCCTCGTCGACGAGCGCGTGCCCGTCCGCGTACACGTTCTCGAAGATCGCGAAGTGGTCCGGGTCCGGCATGGCGCGGACCGCCTCGCGCACTCGTTTGCCCAACGCCTCGCTCTCGGTCTCCAGTTCCGCGAAGAATCCCTCGTCCGCGTGGTTTGAAGCCTCCAGGTACCGGCGCAGGCGCAGGATCGGGTCCTTCGCCTCCCAGGCCACCCGCTCCTCGTCACCCCGGTAGCGGGTGGGGTCGTCGGAGGTGGTGTGGGCGCCCATGCGGTACGTGTACGCCTCGACCAGCGTCGGGCCCTCGCCGGCGCGGGCGCGCTCCAACGCCCACTTCGTCACGGCGAGGCAGGCCAGGACGTCGTTGCCGTCGACGCGGACGCCGGGGAAGCCGAAGCCCTGCGCGCGCTGGTAGAGCGGCACGCGGGTCTGCTTCTCGGTCGGCTCGGAGATCGCCCACTGGTTGTTCTGGCAGAAGAACACCACGGGGGCGTTGTAGACCGCGGAGAAGGTGAACGATTCCGCGACGTCGCCCTGGCTGGAGGCGCCGTCGCCGAAGTACGCGATCACCGCGCTGTCGGTGCCGTCCTTGGCGACGCCCATCGCGTAACCCGTGGCGTGCAGCGTCTGGGAGCCGATGACGATCGTGTAGAGCTGGAAGTTGTTGCTGTTGGGGTCCCAGCCGCCGTTGTTCACTCCGCGGAACATGCCGAGCAGGTTGGTGGGGTCGACCCCGCGGCACCAGGCGACACCGTGCTCACGGTAGGTCGGGAAGACGTAGTCGTCCTCCCGGGTGGCCCGGCCGGAGCCGATCTGGGCGGCCTCCTGGCCGAGCAGCGACGCCCACAGGCCCAGTTCGCCCTGGCGCTGCAGGGAGGTGGCCTCGGCGTCGAAGCGGCGGGTGAGCACCATGTCGCGGTAGAGGCCGCGGAGCTCTTCGGGGGTGATGCCGGCCACGTACTTGTCGAACTCGGCGTTCTTGACGCGCTCGCCCTCGGGCGTCAGCAGCTGAACGAGCTCGGGGTCGGTGCCTGGCGATTTCCTTGCGGTCGTGCGCTTGCCGGCCGTGCTCTTGGTACCGGCGCTGCGTCGCGGCTTTCGCGCGGCAGTGCTCTCCACGGTCACGTGTGCTCCTCCGTCGGTCCGGCTACCCGGGTTCGCCGGGTGCCAGTGCGGCTCACCTGAAGCCCTACGGACGCACAGGGTGGGTGCGGCTCGTTGGGGGACAGGCGTGACAGGTGCCCCGGCGAGCGCCCTGCAACAGGCACGTTACCCAGTGCTCCACATTTCTGTGAAACCCCTCCTGACCTGCGTTTTTGCTTGGATTTCCAAGTAAATCGCGAAAGTCCGGAACAAGTCCTGGTCACAGCCTTGCAGGGGGCCGGAACAACGGCACGTTATATCGGTGACCCAGGTCACGGGAAGAGTTGCCGGGGGGCGAGATCGGAGCCGGACCGACGACCGGGGTTTCCGTGGAGGCCGCCGTGGCGGCTGAGACGGCCGTATGCATTCCGGCCAACGACACGCGCGCGTGTGTACCCGTTCGGGCTCACACGCGCGCGTGGGGGTGTTCTCGGTGGGACGCGGGTCCCGGCGGGTCAGCCGGCGCCGCCGCCCGTGGGATCCGTCGGCAGCGTCGCCGGGTCGGTGGGCTGCTCGGTGGGCTCCTCCGTCGGCTCGGGCGTCGTCGGCTCCTCCGTCGGCTCGGGCGTCGTCGGCTCCTCCGTCGGCTCCTGCGTCTCGGGCTGCGACGGCGTGTCGGTGGGCGGGTACGACTCCGTGTACTCCGGGTCGGTGCCTGTGTCGCCGCCGTCGTCCGTGAACTCGTCGGTCGGGTTCTGGGTCGGATCGTCGGTCGGGTCCTCGGTCGCCTTGTCCTCGTCCTTGGTCTGCGAGACGGTCGGCGTCTGGGTGGTTCCCTTGCCGGGGTCCTTGTCGTTGTCCTTGTTCAACGCCAGCGCGACGCCCGCCGCGATCGCGATCACCGCGAGGACGGCCAGGATCCAGAGCTTGCCGCGGCCGCTGCCCCTGTTGCCGTGCCCCTCGAAACCGCCGTCGTCCCCGCCGCCGTAACCGGACGGCAGGATCGGCTGCGGGATCTGCGTCGTACCGGAGCCGGGGTCCCCGGGGTGCCCCATCACGGCGGTGTGGGCGAAGCCCGACGCCGGGGTGTGCCGGCCCTCGTGCATCGTCACCGGGCCGGTGTTCCAGGTGCCGGTGTGGCCGCCCTGGTCGTACAGCATCTGCAGGCCGTACTGGACGAGGCCGCGCATCTCCTCGGCCGTCTGGAACCGGTCGTCCGGCTCCTTGGCGAGCGAGCGCATGACAAGGCCGTCGAGTTCCGGCGGCGAGGCGTCGGAGACCTCGGACGGCGGGGTCGGGATGTCCTGGACGTGCTGGTAGACCACCGACAGCGGGGTCTCGCCGGTGAACGGCGGACGCAGGGCGAGCAGTTCGTAGAGCAGGCAGCCGGTCGCGTACAGGTCGGAGCGGTGGTCGACCGCCTTGCCGAGCGCCTGCTCGGGCGACAGGTACTGGGGCGTGCCCATGACCATGCCGGTCTGCGTCATCGTCGACTGCGCGCCGTGCAGGGCGCGGGCGATGCCGAAGTCCATCACCTTCACGGCGCCGTTGTTGGTGATGATGACGTTGGCCGGCTTGATGTCGCGGTGCACGATGCCGTGCTGATGGGAGTAGGCGAGCGCCTCCAGGACACCGGAGACGATGATCAGGGCCTGCTCGGGACCGGGCGCCTCGGCGTTGATCAGGAGGTCGCGGATGGTCCGGCCCTCGACGATCTCCATCACGATGTACGGCACGCTGTGGCCGTTCACGAAGTCCTCGCCGGAGTCGTACACGGCGACGATCGCGTGGTGGTTGAGCCCGGCGACCGACTGCGCCTCGCGCGTGAAGCGGGCCTTGGACACCGGGTCCTCGGCGAGGTCGGAGCGCAGCAACTTCACCGCCACGGTGCGTCCGAGGCGCACGTCCTCGGCCGCGAACACCTCGGCCATGCCGCCCCGGCCGAGTCTGCGGGTCAGCCGATACCGGCCGTCCCCGACAAGTCCGCCATTACCCCACATTTCCGGCGCGTCTGACATACCGCCGCCAGCCGCCTCGGGGTCGGACGGGCCCTGAGCGCGCTGCTGCTGTGCCATCGGTCCTCGCCGTCGTTTCTGCCCGCGGTGCGCGCGGTGTTGTTACGGTCTCCGTCGGCCACGCTACAGCCTCCGCGCAAGCCGTCGGCCCGAGACGGTCGCCCCGACCGGACGGAGACGGACCGGCCATCAAACCGGTACCCCGTCTCCTCGTGCAAATTCTGTGTACTGGCCGTACCGCCCCGGTAACGCTTCCGCGGTGCTTCTTTCGCGTACGGTCACGGAACGGGCACCGTGCTTGACCTGTCGGTGCCGTGGGGCAGACTTGGCCGGGGATTAGCACATTGGATCACTCGGATCACCCGATCCACCGCGATCGCAGGCGCCCGAGAGGCTACGGGGGACGCAGAACATGAGCCAGGACGGCGCGCAGGGCCGGTACGCGGGGCAGGCACTCGCGGGCGGCCGCTACCAGCTGCGCGACTTGCTCGGCGAGGGCGGCATGGCCTCGGTGCACCTCGCGTACGACTCCGTGCTCGACCGGCAGGTCGCGGTCAAGACCCTGCACACCGAGCTGGGCCGCGAGCAGGCGTTCCGCGAGCGGTTCCGCCGCGAGGCCCAGGCCGTGGCGAAGCTCACGCACACCAACATCGTCTCCGTCTTCGACACCGGCGAGGACACCGTCGACGGAATGACGACGCCGTACATCGTCATGGAGTACATCGAGGGCCGGCCGCTCAGCTCGGTCTTCGACGAGGACGTACGGCAGCTCGGCGCGATGCCCGCCGACAAGGCGTTGAAGATCACCGCGGACGTGCTCGCGGCCCTGGAGATCAGCCACGAGATGGGCCTGGTCCACCGGGACATCAAGCCGGGCAACGTGATGATGAACAAGCGCGGCGTCGTCAAGGTGATGGACTTCGGCATCGCGCGGGCCATGCAGTCCGGTGTGACGTCGATGACCCAGACCGGCATGGTGGTCGGCACCCCGCAGTACCTCTCGCCGGAGCAGGCACTGGGCCGGGCCGTGGACGCCCGCTCGGACCTGTACTCGGTCGGCATCATGCTGTTCCAACTCGTCACCGGGCGGCTGCCGTTCGACGCGGACTCGCCGCTGGCCATCGCGTACGCGCATGTGCAGGAGGAGCCGGTGGCTCCGTCCTCGATCAACCGGGCGCTGCCCCCGGCCGTGGACGCGCTGGTGGCCCGCGCGCTGAAGAAGAATCCGAACGAGCGCTTCCCGAGCGCCGAGGCCATGCGCGACGAGTGCCTGCGCGTGGCCGCGTCCTTCCAGGCGGCCCCGCCGAGCATCGTGCCGGGCGCGCAGACGCAGAGCGGCCAGGGCGTCGGCGCCTCGGTGTTCCCGCCGGTCGGGCAGACGCCCCCGCCCTCGGGCCCGGTCCAGACGCCGTACCCCCCGAACCAGTCGACCCCGGCTCCGAACCCGTACGGCACGCCGCCTCCGTCGATGCCCTCGCCCTCGTACGGATACCCGCAGCAGCCCGGCTACCAGACACCGCCGCCCGGCTCGTACGCACCTCAGCCGGGCCACGCGACCCCGCCGCCGTACACCATCTCCCCCCAGCCGCAGGGACCTTCGGGCGGCAACAAGAACAACCGGCCCGTCGTCATCGGCTCGATCATCGTGTCCCTCGCCGTCGTGGGCGGTCTGATCGTGGCGCTGTCGCTGAAGGACGGCGGGAGCGGGGACGACCCGGGCAAGGGCGGCGATTCGACGGCGACGGCCGCGGCGACGAAGGCGCCGGGGTACCGGGAAGGGGACAGCTCGAAGACGGTCAAGACGACCGTGTGCACCGAGCCGACGGAGTCGTACACCGACCCGGACCAGGTGCAGATGCCGGACTTCACCTACAAGTACTGGCCGTCGGTCGAAGCCTGCCTCAAGGCCGCCGGGTGGGACTACGAGAAGATCGACAAGAACGAGAACACCTTCGGCCAAGGCACCGTGCTGAAGCACACGCCCGAGGTGCGCGCGAACTTCGATCCTGACGATCCGCCGGAGATGACGTTCGAGGTCTCCACGGGCAATCCGGAGTGACGGCCACCAGGTGAAAGGGCCCGGCAGCGTCGGCTGCCGGGCCCTCGATCCGTCCGGAACGGGTGGTTACAGGTACGGGCCGCCCGTGCGGCCCGCCTGGCGGTGTTCGCCGTCCTCGTGGCCGCCGACGCCCGGCGGGAGGGCGCGGCGCATCTGCTCCAACTGGGCGCGAGCGGCCATCTGCTGGGCGAAGAGCGTGGTCTGGATGCCGTGGAAGAGGCCCTCCAGCCAGCCGACCAACTGAGCCTGCGCGATACGCAGTTCCGCGTCGCTCGGGGTCGCCTCGTCCGTGAACGGCAGGGAAAGCCGCTCCAGTTCCTCGACGAGTTCCGGCGCCAGGCCGTCCTCCAGCTCCTTCACCGAGCTGGCGTGGATCTCCTTCAGCCGGACCCGGCTCGCCTCGTCCAGGGGCGCGACGCGCACCTCCTCCAGCAGCTGCTTGATCATGCTGCCGATCCGCATGACCTTCGCCGGCTGTTCCACCTGCTCCGTCACGGGGATCTCGCGGGAGTCCTCGTCTGCGTTGCCGCCGGTGAGCGCCATCCCGTCCTGGCCCACGACCAGGATCTGGGGGTTCTCGGACGGCCTGTCGTTCCTCGGCATCTCCATGCCGCCATTCTCTCGCACCCGTACAGCTCATCATCGTGGTGCCCCCGCCGGGGCAAGATCCACCGTTTGCACCGCAGGACTTTCTTCGCCGCCCCGGTGGAGCCGTCCGTTCCTGTCCGTTCCCGTCCGTTCCGGGCCGGTGGCACCGCCGCGGCCGCGCTTCGGGGATTCGGTCGGGTGGCGGAGTCTGGAATGCCGGGTTCATTGGTGACTGTGAGGCTTGTCCCATGACTCCATGGCTGGGAGTGGGACAGGAACGGCCACGCGCCGCTTGTGGTGCCCAGGGCGCTGTGCACCGCCGCCGGGCGGGACACGGGGCGCCGCGGGTCGCGCGGGCGGCGGGGGTGCTGGTCGGGTTGGTGGCCGGGTTGGTCGTGGGGACGTGCGGCACGGGGACGTCATGGGGGCTCGACGGCCCGCGCTCCGGGGCCGCACTCGGGGCGTCGCCCGGTTCCGCCGCCCATTCCGGCTCCACTGCCACGTCGAGGGTGCCCTCGGCTCCCTCGGGATCGCCCACGGGTTCCTCCGCGGAGGCGGTCTCGGACTCCCCCGGCTCCGCGGCCTCCTCCTCCGCCGCCGTCGCTGACGGGTCCGCGAGCCACTCCGCGTCCTCCACCGCGGCTGCGGCTCCCGGGTGGTCCGGGGAGCCCGGCCCCGTGGGGGAAACCGGTCACGCCGGTGTCGAAACCGCAGAAGCCGTCGGTGCAGCCGGTGAAAGCAGCCAGGCCGGTGCGGGCGGCCAGGACCGTGAGACCGGTCAGGACAGGGACGCCAAGCAGGGACGCGAGTCCCCGGCGTCCGACGCGTCGTCCGCCGCGCCCGCACACGGCCCCGTCACCTCGCCTCCCGCCCCGTCCGACAAGCCCTCCCGCGCCGGGAGCCGGCCCGGTGAGGGAAGGGAGCGGCCCGGACGGCCGAGGGGGCCGTTGGAGGACGAGGAAACGGCGGCCGACGAGCCCGGCGGCCGCGAACGGGACGAACGCGACGAGGAGGGCGGGGACGGCGACGGCTCGACGGAGGCCGAGGGGGAGGCGGACGGGAGCGATTCCGGGGACCCGGATGCCGCCGACGACGCCTCCGCGGCGCCCTCCGCCCCGCCGAGCCGATCCGGCGGGCAGCCCGTCCCGCACGCCGAGGGACCCGCCGAGCCCGTGCTTGAGGTCCTGCCCCTCGGCAGCGGGCTGGTGCTCATCGGGCTCGGTCTGGGGCTCGCCTTCGTCGGTCTGCGGCTGCGGCGGGAGCAGTGGTGACGGCCCCGTCGGGGCGGCCGCTCAGGACTCAGCCCCGCGGCGCCACGAGGAGCACCTTCCCGACATGCCCGCTCTCCTCCACCACCCGGTGCGCCTCGGCCGCGTCGTTCATCGGGATCTCACGGTCGACGACGGGACGTACGTGGCCGCCGGCCAGCAGGGGCCACACATGCTCGCGTACGGCGGCGACGATCGCCGCCTTCTCGGTGAGCGGGCGAGCGCGCAGCGAGGTCGCGCTGATGGCACCGCGCTTGGCCAGCAGCGCACCGATGTTGAGCTCGCCCTTGACCCCGCCCTGCATGCCGATGATCGCGAGCCGGCCGTTGACGGCGAGAGCCTTGACGTTGCGGTCGAGGTACTTGGCGCCCATGTTGTCGAGGATGACGTCGGCCCCGGCGCCGTCCGTGGCCTTCTTCACCTCGGCCACGAAGTCCTGCTCCCGGTAGTTGATCAGGATGTCCGCGCCCAGCTCGGCACACCGGTCGAGCTTCTCGGCACTGCCCGCGGTGACGGCGACCTTGGCGCCGACGGCCTTCGCCAGCTGGATCGCCATGGTGCCGATGCCGCTGGAGCCGCCGTGCACCAGCAGGGTCTCGCCGGGCCGGAGGTGGGCGACCATGAAGACGTTCGACCAGACCGTGCAGACCACTTCGGGCAGGGCGGCGGCCTGCGTCAGGCTCACGCCCTCGGGCACCGGCAGCAGCTGGCCGGCCGGCACGACGACCTTCTCGGCGTAGCCGCCGCCCGCGAGCAGCGCGCACACCTCGTCCCCGACGGCCCAGCCGCCGACACCGGGACCGAGTTCCGCGATGCGGCCGGAACACTCCAGCCCGGGGTACGGGGAGGTACCGGGCGGCGGGTCGTAGAAGCCCTGTCGCTGCAGGACGTCGGCACGGTTGACGGCCCCGGCCACCACCTCGACCAGCACTTCGCCCTCGCCGGGCGTGGGGTCGGGGACCTCGTCCCACACCAGTGCCTCGGGCCCACCAGGTTCGGGAATCGTGATCGCATGCATGGGACGGACGGTACTCCTCGGCCCTCGCCTGCCGACCGCGTACTCCGTCGCCGGGCCCGGCAGCTCGCCGTGAGCTCCCCTCTCCCTCGGTCCCTCGGCGGGCCCTGGAAAAAGCCTGTGCGGCAGCGATGAGTTTGCGCGACCGTGAAGGTCTCCCCATGCGTAGTCCAAGAACACGGAAGGCCACTCGGAAGGAACCGACACATGAGCACGCGGACGACGTCCGGTCTCGCCATCGAGACCGCGGGCCTGGTGAAGACATTCGGTGAGACACGGGCCGTCGACGGCGTGGACCTCGCGGTTCCGGCCGGGACGGTCTACGGGGTCCTCGGCCCCAACGGCGCGGGCAAGACGACCACGGTGAAGATGCTCGCCACCCTGCTGCGACCGGACGGCGGCGAGGCGCACGTCTTCGGCCACGACGTCGTCCGCGAGGCCGACGAGGTACGCGGCCGGGTGAGCCTCACCGGACAGTACGCCTCCGTGGACGAGGACCTCACCGGCACCGAGAACCTGGTCCTGCTGGGCCGGCTCCTCGGACACGGCAAGCAGTCGGCGCGACTGCGTGCCGCACAGCTCCTGGAGGCCTTCGGGCTGACGGACGCGGCCGGGAAGCAGGTCAAGAACTACTCCGGCGGCATGCGACGCCGTATCGACATCGCCGCCTCCATCCTCAACACCCCCGACCTGCTCTTCCTCGACGAGCCGACCACCGGCCTCGACCCGCGCAGCCGCAACCAGGTGTGGGACATCGTCCGCGCGGTCGTCGCGCAGGGCACCACCGTGCTGCTCACCACGCAGTACCTGGACGAGGCCGACCACCTGGCGTCCCGCATCGCCGTCATCGACCACGGCAAGGTCATCGCCGAGGGCACCAAGGGCGAGTTGAAGGCGTCCGTCGGCGCCGGTTCGGTGCATCTGCGGCTGCGGGACGCCGCGCAGCGGCCGGAGGCCGAGCGTGTGCTGCGGCTGACCCTGGACGCGGACGTACAGCTGGAGCCCGACCCGGTGGCACTCACGGCGCGTGTCGGCTCCGGAACGGCCGACGGACAGGGCGCGGCGGAGCAGGCCGCCCGCGCGCTCGGCGAACTGGCCCGCAGCGGCATCACCGTCGACAACTTCTCCCTGGGCCAGCCCAGCCTGGACGAGGTCTTCCTCGCCCTCACCGGACACGACACCCAGGAGACCAAGGACGACAAGGACGAGGTGGCGGCATGAGCACGGTGACGCAGACCGAGAACCAGGAACTCGCCCCCGTCAGCGCCGAGTCGCTCGCCGCGCTGCTGGTCTCCGGGGAGCGGCCGCCGCGGCCCAGCGCCTGGTCGGCCTCCATGACGTTCGGCTGGCGGGCGATCCTCAAGATCAAGCACGTGCCGGAGCAGCTCTTCGACGTCACCGCGTTCCCGATCATGATGGTGCTGATGTACACGTACCTGTTCGGGGGCGCCCTCGCCGGCTCCCCGAAGGAGTACATCCAGTTCCTGCTGCCGGGCATCCTGGTGATGTCGGTCGTGATGATCACGATGTACACCGGTGTCTCGGTGAACACCGACATCGAGAAGGGCGTCTTCGACCGCTTCCGGACGCTGCCCATCTGGCGGCCGTCGACCATGGTCGGATACCTGCTGGGCGACGCCCTGCGCTACACGATCGCGTCCGTGGTGATGCTCACCGTCGGCATCATCCTCGGCTACCGGCCGGACGGCGGGGTCGGCGGTGTGCTCGCCGGGATCGCGCTGCTGGTGGCCTTCTCGTTCGCGTTCTCGTGGATCTGGACGATGTTCGGGCTGATGCTGCGCTCCGAGAAGTCCGTGATGGGCGTCAGCATGATGGTGATCTTCCCGCTCACCTTCCTGTCCAACGTCTTCGTCGACCCGAAGACCATGCCGGGCTGGCTCCAGGCCTTCGTCAACAACAGCCCGATCACCCATCTCTCCTCGGCCGTACGCGGCCTCATGGCGGGCGACTGGCCCGCCGACGAGGTCGCCTGGTCGCTGGGCTGGGCAGGGCTGTTCGTCGTGGTCTTCGGGCCGATCACGATGCGGCTCTACAACCGCAAGTAGTCGGACAGGCCGTCACAGGCCCCCGGGGGGAGGCTCAGACGGGCCTCATCCCCGGGGGCAGACGCCTGTCGTCGGGTGCGACCTGGCTGCCCGGCGTCGCCCGCACAATGGTGATGAGCCGGTCCGTCAACTCCAGTCTCCCGACGTCCGGATCGTCGTATCCGAGCACCCGGTGCCCGCGTACGACACTGATCACCAGGTCCTCCGTCTGCCGCGGGCTCTTGCCCACCTCGGCCTTTATGACGGGCCGTTCGACGATGTCCAGTCCGCTGCCCTGCTGGATCAGGTCCTCCAGGACCATGCCGGCGGCGGGGCTGAGCACGGAGAGGCCGAGCAGCCGTCCGGCCGCGCTGGCGCTGGTGATGACCGCGTCGGCGCCGGACTGCTTCAGCAGCGGGGCGTTCTCCTCCTCACGCACCGCGGCCACGATCTTCGCGCCGTGATTGAGCTGCCGGGCCGTCAGCGTCACCAGGACGGCGGTGTCGTCGCGCTGGGTCGCGATGATGATCTTCCGTGCCTTGTGCACCTCGGCCCGCTTCAGGACCTCGCTGCGCGTCGCGTCGCCCGTGACGCCCGCATAGCCGTCGGCGACCGCCGCGTCGATCACCTTCGAGCTCGGGTCGACCACGACGACCTGGTCCTTCGGCAGGCCGGTCGCGCAGACGGTCTGGATCGCCGAACGCCCCTTCGTGCCGAAGCCGATGACGACGGTGTGGTCGCGCAAGGTGGACCTCCAGCGGGTCAGACGCCACTCCTCCCGAGTCCGTTCGGTGAGGACCTCAAGTGTGGTGCCGACCAGGATGATCAGGAACAGCACCCGCATGGGCGTGATGACGAAGATGTTGGTGAGCCGGGCGGCGTCACTGACCGGGGTGATGTCGCCGTATCCGGTGGTGGAGAGACTGACGGTCGCGTAGTAGAAGGCGTCGAGGAGATCGACGGAACCGTCGGAGTTGTCGTTGTAACCGTCGTTGTCGGCGTAGACGATCAGAGCCGCCAGCACGAGCAGCGTGAGCGCCATCGTGACCCGCTTGGCGACCTGGCGGAACGGATGCTCCACGATCTTCTTCGGGAGCCTCACCCGATAGGTCGCGACCCGTTCGTCAGCCTGGCGGGCGATCGCGTCCTGGCCCGGAAGTTTCACGTGAAACACACCTCGATGCCGGCACTCGCCCAGGGCAGATCCAGCAGTTCCGTCTCCTGACCCGCGCGCGCACCGCCCGGCGGTACGACGGCGACGGCGTCGGCCGCCGCCATCCCCCGCAGCATGGCGGGACCGTGGTAGTGCAACGGCACGGCATGGTCACCGCGCAGCACCACGGGGATGAGCCGGGTGTCGTACGGATGCCCGTGCGCCGCCTCCTTCAGGGGCAGCGTGTACGACTCCGGGGCGGGGCGGACGGCGAGGGTGCGCAGCAGCGGCTCGGCCAGGGTGAGCAGGCCGGAGACCGCGGCCAAGGGGTTGCCGGGCAGGCCGACGAGGTGCTGGTCCTCCTTGATCCGCGCCAGCAGCATGGGGTGGCCGGGCCGCACCTTGACGCCGTCCACGAGAAGTTCGGCGCCGATGCGTTCCAGGATGGGGTGGACGTGGTCGACGGGCCCAGCCGCGGTGCCGCCCGTGGTGACGACGAGGTCGGCGTCGGAGCCGGTGAGGGCCTTGTGCAGGGCCTTGGCGTCGTCGCCGAGCCGGCGCACGGCGGTGACCTCGGCGCCCAGGGCACGCAGCCAGGGCGGCAGCATCGGGCCGAGGGCGTCTCGGATCAGCCCGTCGTGCGGAAGCCCTTCGGTCAGCAACTCGTCGCCGAGGACGAGGACTTCGACGCGGGGGCGGGGTACGACGGTGAGGGTGTCGTATCCGGCGGCCGCGGCGAGGCCGAGCACGGCCGGGGTCACAACGGTGCCCACGGCGAGCAGATGGTCACCGCGACGGCACTCCTGGCCGCGTGGGCGGATGTCCTGACCGGGCTGGACCTCCCGGGTGGCGTGCAGACGCCCCTGGCTGTCCGAGCGTCCGTGCTCGGAACGCAGCACGGCGTTGGTCTCCGGAGGGATGCGGGCGCCGGTGGCGATACGGACGGCCTCGCCGTCGGTGAGCGCCTCCGGCTCGCCGTGCCCGGCCAGCACGCCCTCCTCGCGTACGGCCCAGGGGCCGGGTCCCGCGACGGCCCAGCCGTCCATCGCCGAGGTGTCGAAGGAGGGCAGGTCGGTGAGGGCGGTGAGGGGGGCGGCCAGGGTGAGGCCGAGGGCTGCGTCGAGGGGCACGCGGACCGGAGCGCGGCGGGCTGCCCGGGTGCCGGCGCGGGCGGCCTGGGCGGCGATCTCACGGGCGCGGGGCCAGGGGGTCGCGTGGTGATGGCGGTGCTGGTCCGGCGAGCTGGGGGCGGGCGAGGCGGGGGCGGGCACGGGATCGCCGGGGGTGTGGTGGCCGTTGCGTTCCTTCACCAGGGCGAGCACCTCCTCGACGTCGAAGTCCTCGGCGTCCCCCTCCGCCTGGATGCCACGGGCGGTCATCCGGCGTCCGGGCGGGCGTCGGACACGGCCTCGGACTTCGCGGCGGCCGCTTCCTCCGCCCAGCGCAGGGCGAGGGCGGTGGCCTTGCGGGAGGCCTCGGCGACGGCTTCGGGGCCTCCCTCTCCGCCCTCGGCCCGGGCCGCGGCGTAGCCGACGAGGAAGGTGGTCAGCGGTGCTGCCGGCCGTGCCACGCCGTGGGCGGCGTCGCGAGCGAGGTCCAGCAGGACCTTGGTGTCGACGTCGAGGTCGATGCCCAGTTCGTCCTTGACTGCGGAAATCCATTCATCCAACACGTGCCCATGCTCCCTGATGCGTGCCCTGGCGGTGGCGATGTCGTCCCAGGTGTCGCAGTCGAAGGACGCGACGGGATCGGGGACGCGGGTGAGTTCGAGGGCGCCGGTCAGCCGGCGCAGGGGGAGGCCGGTGAGGCCGTCGTGCCGCCGGCCGAGCGCGGCCAGTTCGCGGCGCAGCGCGGACGCTCGGTAGGCGGCGACGAGGGGCTGGTCGCGGCCGTCGGCGTCGGTGAGCAGCGCGCCGTCGGCGCCACCCGTGCGCAGGGCGGCCAGCAGCCGCCGTACCGTGCCCTCGTCGAGGAACGGCAGATCGGCGGAGAGGACCACGATCCACTCCGCCCGGGTGTGCCGCAGCCCGGCGTCGAGCGCGGCGAGGGGACCACCGCCGGGTGGGTCCTCGCGCGCCCAGGTCACCGGTCGCGCGGTGGAGCGGGGATCGGCGACGACGACCGTGGTGCCGGCGTCGGCGCAGGCGGTGAGCACCCGGTCGAGCAACGCCCGCCCGCCCACGCGCAGCCCGGGTTTGTCCGCGCCGCCGAGCCGCCGCGCGGCACCGCCGGCGAGCACGACGGCGTCGTACGGGCCGTCGTGCACGGCCTCGGCGGCGCCCTGCATGCTGGGCGGTTGGTACGCGGTCACCCCCCGAGTATGCGTGTCTCCACGATCACAGGGAACGCGGTGGGGCAACCGGAGGCCGTTTCGGCTCGCTCACCGGGAGCGCGATGCGAGCAGTTCCGGCCCTGACGGCTCGCTCACAAGGTGCGCAGCAGCACCGCCGGCTGTTCCACGCAGTCCGCCACGTACCTCAGGAAGCCGCCCGCGGTACCGCCGTCGCAGACACGGTGGTCGAAGGTGAGCGCCAGCTCGACGACCTGCCGGACGGCCAGCTCACCCTCGTGGACCCAGGGCTTGGGGATGATGCGGCCGACGCCGAGCATCGCGGCCTCGGGGTGGTTGATGATCGGCGTGGAGCCGTCGACGCCGAACACTCCGTAGTTGTTCAACGTGAAGGTTCCGCCGGTGAGTTCCGCCGGTGTGAGGGTGCCCGCGCGTGCCGCCTCGGTCAGCCGGGCGAACTCGGCGGTCAGCGACTCCGCGTCCCGCGCGTGTGCGTCTCGCACGACCGGGACGACGAGCCCCCGCTCGGTCTGGGCCGCGAACCCGAGGTGCACGTGGTCGAGCTGGACGACCTCCCTGGCCTCCATGTCGACCGTGGAGTTCAGCTCGGGGAACCGGGCCAGGGCGGCGGTGCAGATGCGGGCCAGCAGAGCGAGCAGGGAGATCTTCGGCCCACCGGCGGCGTTCATGGCCGTCCGCGCCCTCATCAGCTCGGTCGCGTCGGCGTCCACCCAGCAGGTCGCGTCGGGGATCTCCCGCCGGCTGCGCGACAGCTTGTCGGCGACGGCACCTCGGACGCCCTTGAGGGGGGTGCGGATGCCGGCCGGGCCGGTCTTGGCACGGGCGGGAGGAGCTGCCGCGGGAGTCACCGCGGATGCCGTTCCCCGGGCGGCCGTGGGCGCCGCCACCCGTCCCTGCGCGGAGGCGGCCCGCAGCGCGTACTCCACATCGGCCCGCAGGATCAGCCCGTCCGGTCCGGAACCGTGCAGTTCCCGCAGGTCCAGGCCGTTCTCACGGGCGAGGCGGCGGACGAGCGGGGAGATCACCGGCACCGGGCCCTCGTGGCCGCCGTTGTGAGGCGCGGCCGGGGTCGCGCCGGCGGACGCGGCGGAGGGCCCACGAACGGCCTGCTCCCGCCGCTGCGGAGCCGTCGGCCGCACCCTGCGCCGCCGCGAGGGGGCCTCGGACGTGCCGTAACCCACCAGGACGTTCCCGGAACCCTCGGTCTTGCCGCCGGGGGCGGCCGGTTCCTCGGCCTGCCGCCCGACAGCACCGCCGGAGTCCGGTGCTCCTACCGCCACCGTGATCAGCGGCGCCCCGACGGGCAGTTCCGTGCCCTCGTCGCCGAAGCGGGCCGTGACCACGCCGCCGTAGGGGCAGGGAACCTCGACCATCGCCTTGGCCGTCTCGACCTCGACGACCGGCTGGTCCACGGTGACGACGTCACCGACCTCCACCAGCCAGCGGACGATCTCCGCCTCGGTGAGCCCCTCCCCGAGGTCGGGGAGCTTGAACTCCAGCACCTGTGCCATCAGCTCTCGGCCTCCCACTGCAGACGCCCCACGGCGTCCAGGATGCGGTCCACGCCGGGCAGGTGGTGACGCTCCAGCATCGGCGGCGGGTAGGGGATGTCGAACCCGGCCACCCGCAGCACCGGTGCCTCCAGGTGGTGGAAGCAGCGCTCGGTGACCCTGGCCGCGATCTCCCCTCCCGGGCCGCCGAACCCGCCCGACTCGTGCACGACGACCGCCCGCCCGGTCCGCCGCACCGAGGCGCTGACCGTCTCGTCGTCGAACGGCACCAGCGAGCGCAGGTCGACGACTTCCAGATCCCACCCCTCCTCGCGCGCCGCCTCGGCGGCTTCGAGGCAGACGGGCACGGACGGTCCGTACGTGATGAGCGTGGCGCTCGTCCCCGAGCGCCGCACCACCGCGCGGCCGATCGGTTCAACGCTCTGCGGGTCCTGCGGGTTCCAGGTGTCCTTCGACCAGTACAGCCGCTTGGGCTCCAGGAAGACGACCGGGTCGTCGGAGGCGATGGCGGCGCGCAGCAGTCCGTAGGCGTCGGCGACGGTCGCGGGCGTGACGACATGGAGCCCCGGAGTCGCCATGTAGTACGCCTCGGAGGAGTCGCTGTGGTGCTCGACACCGCCGATGCCGCCGCCGTAGGGGACGCGCACGGTGATCGGGAGCGGCATCTTGCCGCGGGTGCGGTTGCGCATGCGCGCGACGTGCGAGATGAGCTGCTCGAACGCCGGGTAGGCGAACGCGTCGAACTGCATCTCCACCACGGGACGCAGCCCGTACATGGCCATGCCCACCGCCGTGCCCAGGATGCCCGCCTCGGCCAGCGGCGTGTCCGTGCAGCGGTCCTCGCCGAACTCCTTGGCCAGCCCGTCGGTGACCCGGAAGACTCCGCCGAGGGTGCCGACGTCCTCGCCCATGACATGGACGGTGGGGTCGGCGGCCATGGCGTCGCGCATCGCGCGCGTGAGGGCCTGCGCCATGGTGGCCGGCTTGACGGCGACGGTGGTCATCGGTGCGACCCTTCCGACTCGGCCTCGAGCTCCGCCCGCAACTGGGCCTGCTGTTCCAGCAGTTGCGGCGTGGGCTCGGCATACACGTGGGCGAACAGGTCCATCGGGTCGAGCGCCGGGTCCGCGTTCATCCGCTCGCGCAGATCCGCGGCCATCGTCTCGGCGGCGTCCCGCGCGGCCTGCTTCCCGGCCTCGTCGAGCAGGCCCCGCTCGGTCAGCTCGTGTTCGAGGAGCGCGATCGGGTCGTGTCCGCGCCAGGTCTCGACCTCGGAGTCGCCGCGGTAGCGGGTCGCGTCGTCGGCGTTGGTGTGGGCGTCGATGCGGTAGGTGATCGCCTCGATGAGCGTCGGTCCGCCGCCCGCGCGGGCATGCCGCACGGCGTCGCCGATCACCTCGTGCACGGCGACCACGTCGTTGCCGTCGACCAGCCGGCCGGGCATCCCGTAGCCGACGGCCTTGTGGGCCAGTGACGGGGCCGCGGTCTGCTTGGCGAGCGGGACGGAGATCGCGAAGCCGTTGTTCTGGACCAGGAAGACGACCGGGGCCTGCCACACGGCGGCGAAGTTCAGCGCCTCGTGGAAGTCGCCCTCGCTGGTGCCGCCGTCGCCGACCATGGCCAGCGCGACCACGTCGTCGCCCTTGATGCGGGCGGCGTGGGCGAGGCCGACGGCGTGCGGCAACTGGGTGGCGAGCGGCGTGCACAGGGGGGCCACGCGGTGCTCGTGGGGGTCGTAGCCGGTGTGCCAGTCACCGCGCAGCAGGGTCAGCGCCTCCACGGGGTCCACGCCCCGGGCGACGGCCGCGAGGGTGTCGCGGTAGCTCGGGAAGAGCCAGTCGCGCTCCTTCAGGGCCAGCGCTGCGGCGACCTCGCATGCCTCCTGGCCGGTGCTGGACGGGTAGACGGCGAGGCGGCCCTGCTTGGTCAGGGCGGTCGCCTGCGCGTTGTACCTCCGTCCGCGCACCAACTCGGCGTACAGCCGGCGCAGCAGGTCCGGGTCGGCCTTGGCGGCGGCCTCGGTGCCGAGGACGCGGTAAGGCTCCGCGTCCGGCAGCAGCGGCGCGGGGTCCATGCGGGGCTGCCAGGCGGGCGGCGGCGATGGCCGGTACGCGCCTCGCTGCTCCATGACCGTCATGACGGCACCTCCTCGTGGGAGCGGCTACGGGAGGCGCGACGGCAGTGACGCGCCTCACCTACCGATTGTTCGGTCGTCGGCACATTTTGGCTACAGGCCCCCTCAGGCTGTGGACAAACGGTTCTCCACAGCCTCCAATGAACGCAGTACGTCCACGGGAGGAAGGTGGGGGGACATGGCGCCTGAACAAATGGCCGACAGCCCGGGCGACGGCGCACCCGCGGCGCCGCCTCGTCCGCTCGACGCCATCGATCTGGACATCCTCCAGATGCTCCAGGCGGACGGCCGCGCGTCGATAAGGTCGGTCGCCGAGCGGGTGCATGTCTCGCGCGCCAACGCCTACGCCCGCATCAACCGCCTCATCGAGGACGGCGTCATCCGCGGCTTCGGGGCCCGCGTCAATCATGAACGCGCCGGTCAGGGAACGTCCGCCTACATCACCTTGAAGATCGTGCAGAACTCCTGGCGCACGGTGCGCGAGCAGCTCACCCAGCTCCCGGGCGCCTCGCACATCGCGCTGGTCGGCGGCGACTTCGATGTGCTGCTCCTGGTGCACACCTCCGACAACAGGGCGCTGCGCGAGTTGGTCCTGACCCGGCTGCAGGCGATCCCCGAGGTGCTCAGCACGCGCACGCTGCTGGTGTTCGAGGAGGAGGACCTGGAGCCGCAGGGCTGAGCGGGCGCCCCGGCCGTCAGCCGGAGGCCATCGCCATGGCCACGTCCTCGCTCATGCGTCACAGCTCACCGGACGGGGCGCCCACGGGCATCCGGCCCCGTACTCAGCCGGCCACGCGCGCGTACATCAGGCGGCGGCCCGAGCCGCTGCAACGGTCAGTCCTCCTGCCGTAGTCCCCCGAAGACCAGCCGCACCACGGTGTCGGCGACCTCGCGTTCGCTCACGCCGCGGCCGTCCGGCCGGTACCACTCCACGATCGAGTTGATCATCCCGAAGACGAGCCGGGTGGCCAGCCGCACCTCCACGTCGGCCCGCACCTCGCCGTCGGCGGCAGCCGCCTTCAGCAGTGCGGCGACCCGGTGGTCGAAGTCGCGGCGCCGCTCCAGCGCCCACCGTTCGGTCTCGGTGTTGCCGCGCACCCGCAGCAGCAGCGTCACATAGGGCAGCTCGGTTATGAGCACCTCGACCATGCGCCGCACGACGTACTCCAGGCGGTCGGCGGCGTGCCCCTCGCGCGCGTGCTCCTCGTCGAGGATCCCGAAGAGCCCGTCGAGCGCCCGGCTGACGGCGCGGCGCAGCAGCTCCTCCTTGCCCGTGACGTGGTGATAGATCGACGACTTGGAGATGCCGGCGGCCTTGGAGAGGTGCTCCATGGAGGTGCCGTCGTAGCCGCGCTCGTTGAAGACCCGCACGGCGACGGAGAGCAGCGTCTCGGGCGTGTACGTGTCGCGCTTGGCGGTGGTCATACGGTGCAGCCCTCCCGGGTCATGAGGTGCCGCCCTCGCGCTTGTCGGAGGCGTACGCGTGGCGGTACAGCGCGAGGGACGGCGCGTACCGCCCCGAGGGGTCGCGCAGGTGCAGGTCGTCGAGGAGAGCGTAGGCCCAGTTGCGGCCGAGCCTGCGGCTCCATTCGAAGGGGCCGAGCGGGTAGTTGACGCCGAGCCGCATCGCGGTGTCGACGTCCTCCTCGGTGGCCACGCCCTTGGCGACGGCGTCGTGCGCGAGGTCGATGATCCGGGCGACCGTGCGGGCGACGATCATGCCGGGGACGTCACCGATGACGCTGACGTCCTTGCCGAGCGCCTGGAAGAGCCCGGTGGCCTCGGCGAGGGTCTGCGACGAGGTGTCCTGGGAGGCGGACAGGGCGATCCGGGTGGCCCGGCGGTAGTCGAGGGCGAGGTCGAAGTACACGACGTCCCGGAACTCCACCGAGGTCTGCCCGTCGGCGAGCGCGAGCTGGCCGCCGCCGGGCAGCACCAGGCGGGTGCCGTGGTCCTCTTCCTCCTCGCGGACCTGGATGCCCGCCTCGCGGATCAGTGTGAGCAGCTCGGAGGCGGGGCCGAGGTCGCCCTCGACGACGACGTAGGCGGGCGGCCGCTGCTTCTCCGCGGTGTGCGGCTCGTCGCGCTCGGCGGTCCCGCTCTCGGCGGAGTAGTCGTACCAGCCGCGCCCGCTCTTGCGGCCCAGCCGGCCGGACTCGACCAGGCGGCGCTGGGCGAGCGAGGGCGTGAAGCGCACGTCCTGGAAGAACGACTGCCACACCGAGTGCGTGACGGACTCGTTGACGTCCTGCCCGATGAGGTCGGTGAGCTCGAAGGCGCCCATCTTGAAGCCGCCGCACTCGCGCAGGACGGCGTCGATCGTGGCCGGGTCCGCCCCTTGCGCCTCGTAGACCGCGAAGGCCTCCGCGTAGAAGGGCCGGGCGATGCGGTTGACGATGAAGCCGGGGGTGTCGGCGCAGGCGACCGGCGTCTTGCCCCAGGCGCGGGCCGTCTCGTACGCGCGCGTGGCCGACGTGACGTCGGTGGCGAACCCGGAGACGACCTCGACCAGCGGCAGCAGCGGGGCGGGGTTGAAGAAGTGCAGGCCGACGAAGCGGCCGGGGTTGGCGAGGGCGCCGCCGATGGCCGTGACGGACAGGGACGAGGTGTTGGTGGCGAGCAGGCAGTCCTCGCCGACGACGCCTTCCAGCTCGCGGAACAGTTCCTGCTTGATGTCGAGGCGCTCCAGCACGGCCTCGACGACGAGGGCGCAGTCCGCGAGGTCGGCGAGCGAGCCGGCGGGCCGCAGTCGGGCGCGGGCCGCGTCGCGCTCGGCGCCGGTGAGGCGGTCCTTCTCGACGAGCCGGTCCAGGCGCGCGCCGATCGCGTCGGCCGCGTCCTGGGCCCGCCCGGGTACGGCGTCGTACAGCCGTACGGGATGGCCGGCGACCAACGCGACCTGGGCGATGCCCTGGCCCATGGTGCCGGTGCCGACGACGGCCACGGGGCTGCTGAGGTCGAGTGCTGTCATGTGCGCGATCCTCCCGCACGGGGTTTTCCACAGATGCGGCGGACCCCCTTGAACCGACCGATCGTTCGGTTACTCTAGCTCTGACTGGCTGTTCCCGCCCATGTTTCTGCCCAGGCCAAGAGCTCGACGGCGAGCTCTGGAAACGAGGAGTTGGTCCCGCATGGCCACCGCCGAGATGACCACCCACGAGCTGATCGCCAAGCACCGGCCCACACTCGACCAGGCGCTGGAAGCGATCCGCACGCGCGCGTACTGGTCTCCGCACCCGGAGCACCCCAAGGCCTACGGTGAGCACGGCAGCCTGGACGCGGCGGCGGGCAAGGCGGCCTTCGACGCCCTGCTCGGCAGCCGCCTCGACCTCGGCCAGGCCGGCACCGACGACTGGGTGGGCGGCGAGGTCTCCCCGTACGGCATCGAACTGGGCGTCGAGTACCCGCACGCCGACATCGACGTGCTGCTGCCCGCCATGAAGGCCGGTCAGCGCGCGTGGCGGGACGCGGGCGCGGAGATGCGGGCGGTGGTCTGCCTGGAGATCCTCAAGCGGATCAGCGACCGCACGCACGAGTTCGCGCATGCGGTCATGCACACCTCCGGCCAGGCCTTCATGATGGCGTTCCAGGCCGGCGGCCCGCACGCGCAGGACCGCGGCCTGGAAGCGGTGGCGTACGCGTACGTGGAGCAGGTCCGCACCCCCGACACGGCCGAGTGGACCAAGCCGCAGGGCAAGCGCGACCCGCTGGCGCTGACCAAGCAGTTCACGCCGGTGCCGCGCGGGATCGCCCTGGTCATCGGCTGCAACACCTTCCCGACCTGGAACGGCTACCCGGGCCTGTTCGCCTCCCTCGCCACCGGCAACGCGGTCCTGGTCAAGCCCCACCCGCGCGCGGTGCTGCCGCTCGCGCTCACCGTGCAGGTCGCCCGGCAGGTGCTCGCCGAGGCGGGTTTCGACCCGAACCTGGTGGCGCTGGCCGCCGAGCGCCCGGGGGAGGGCATCGCCAAGACTCTGGCCACCCGCCCCGAGATCCGGATCATCGACTACACCGGCTCGACCACCTTCGGCGACTGGCTGGAGGCCAACGCCCGCCAGGCCCAGGTCTACACCGAGAAGGCCGGCGTCAACACGGTGATCGTCCACTCCACCGACGACTACAAGGGGATGCTGTCCAACCTGGCCTTCTCGCTGTCCCTGTACAGCGGCCAGATGTGCACCACCCCGCAGAACCTGCTCATCCCCCGCGACGGCATCCGCACCGAGCAGGGTCCGAAGACCTATGACGAGGTGGTCGCGGACCTCGCCCGCTCGGTCGACGGCCTGCTCGGCGACGACGCCCGCGCGAACGCCCTGCTGGGCGCGATCGTCAACCCGGACGTCAAGGCCCGCCTGGAGGCCGCGGCCGGCCTCGGCGAAGTCGCCCTGGCCTCGCGGGAGATCGGCAACCCGGAGTTCCCGGGCGCGGTGGTCCGTACGCCCGTGATGGTGAAGCTGGACGGCGCCAAGCCGGACGACGAGGCCGCGTACATGAGCGAGTGCTTCGGCCCTGTCTCCTTCGCCGTCGCGATCGACTCGGCGGCCGACGCGGTGGAGCTGCTGCGGCGGACGGTCCGCGAGAAGGGCGCGATGACGGTCGGCGCCTACACCACCGACGAGGAGGTCGAGCAGGCGATCCAGGAGGTGTGCCTGGAGGAGGCGGCCCAGCTGTCCTTGAACCTGACCGGTGGGGTGTACGTCAACCAGACGGCCGCGTTCTCCGACTTCCACGGGTCGGGCGGCAACCCGGCGGCCAACTCGGCGCTGTGCGACGGGGCGTTCGTCGCCAACCGGTTCCGGGTCGTCGAGGTGCGCCGGGAGGCCTAGAACGCCTTGTCGAGGCTCCAGTGGTAAAGCGTCATGGCCACGCTCGTCGCCAGGTTGTAGCTGGAGACCTGGGGGCGCATCGGCAGGGACACCAAGTGGTCGGCGCGCGCGCGTAGTTCGGCGGACAGGCCGCTGCGCTCCGACCCGAACGCGAGGACGGCGTCGTCCGGGAGCTTGACGGCCCGGATGTCGTCGCCCTCGGGGTCGAGCGCGTAGAGCGGCCCGGGCGGCAGCTCGGCCACGTCCAGCCGCTCGACGGCGGTCGCGAAGTGCAGGCCGGCCCCGCCGCGTACGACGGTCGGGTGCCAGGGGTCGAGGGTGCCGGTGGTGACGACGCCGGTCGCGCCGAAACCGGCGGCCAGGCGGATCACGGCGCCCGCGTTGCCGAGGTTGCGCGGGTGGTCGAGGACCACCACGGGGGCGGTGCGGGGGGCGTGCGCCAGCCTCTCCAGGTTGGCCGCGCGAGGCGGACGTACCGCCAGGGCGGCCACCGCGGTGGGGTGCGGCCGCGGAACGAGGGAGGTGTAGGCAGGCTCGGAGACCTCCGTCAGGAGCGCCTCCAGCGTCTGCCGCACGTCCGGCGCCAGTTCCTCGGCGAGGGCGAGCGTGCCGTCCCGGTCCACGGCGACCGCCAGCGGGACCTCGGCGCCGAAGCGCAGGGCGTGCTTGAGGGCATGGAAGCCGTCGAGCAGGACAGCGGTCTCGGCGAGCCGGTGCCAGGAGGTCACGGTCATGCCGGGAAGCCTACGTGCGCGTGCTCGGGGTTCTCCGGCGTGTGCGGGTCGGGGAGCGCCTCCGGTGCGCCGCCGCGCCGGACCAGCCGTGCCAGCCGTTCGCGCGCGTGTGCCGCCCCCACGCCCAGGCGGCGCAGGAACGACGTCGGCAGGAACACCGCGTCCGCCGCGATCATCGCCAGCGAGAAGAACGGCAGCCCGAGGACGACCGCGATCACGGCGTGCTCGGTGATCATGGCTGCCAGCAGGACGTTCTTGACCCGCCGGTTGAAAAGGGTGAACGGGAAGGCCACCTGCACGAGCACCGTGGCATAGGTGATGAGCATCACCATGGTGCCGCTGGAGGACAGCAGCTCGGCGAGGGCCGGCCAGGGCGAGAAGTAGTCGAGGTGCAGCGGGTAGTAGACGGCGGTGCCGTCCTGCCAGCGGGAGCCCTGGATCTTGTACCAGCCGGCGGTGGCATAGATCAGGCATGCCTCGGCCATGATCACGAGCAGGGCCCCGTTGTGGACGACGTTGCCGATGACGTCGAGCAGGATGCGGGGCTGGTCGGTCCGCGCGCGCCGGCCCACGATCCACCACACGCCCAGGCCCAGCCAGACGGCCCACAGGATCACCGGCACGGTCGGGTCGCCGTCGAGCCGGCCCGCGGCGGTCACCGCGGCCAGCACCAGCCCGAGGACACTCCACAGCGCCGGGCCGGCCCGGTCCGGCGGGACGCGCTCGCCGCGCGCGCGTGCCTCCCGCGTGCGCCGCACCCGGCGCTCGTCCAGCGACCACACCTGACCGCAGCGGGTGAACACGAGGTAGACGCACATCAGGTGCAGGACGTTGTCGCCGCCGTCGCCCATGAAGATGGACCGGTTCTGCAGCGAGAGCACACCGACCATGAACAGCACGGACATCGTGCGGGTACGCCAGCCCAGCAGCAGCAGAACGCTGGTCAGGACGGCGAAGGCGTAGACGGACTCGAACCAGGTTCCGTCGCTCGACCACACCAGGGCGGTGAAGGCACCGTTCGACCCGATCAGCTGCTGGGCCAGGTCCGTGTTCCAGGGACCGTCGGGGCCGTACAGCTCGTGGCGGTGCGGGAACTCGCGCAGCAGGAACAGCAGCCAGGTCGCGGCGAAGCCGATGCGGATCACGGCCGTCTGGTACGGGCCGAGGGCGGCCTCGGTGACCCGGGCGATACCGGAGGAGATCACGAGGGTGAGGCGGTTCACCGTGCGCCCCCCTGGACGCCGTGCGCGCTCGCGGCTCCGGCCGCGCCGGCGCTCTCCTCCTTCTTGTCGACCCACCACCACGGCAGCACGCGATAGGTCGGCTTGTCCGAGACCCGCTCGTCGCTCCACTTCGGCGGGGGCACGTTGGTGGTGCGGGAGCGGAACTGGACGCGTTCGACGACGCCCCCGGCGCCGGCCGCGTCCTCACGGTCCAGGCGCAGCTCCGCTATGCGTCGCAGATACGTCTCGGACAGCGCGCCGCGCAGCCCCACCGGTCGGTTCTGGGCGTCGTGGGTGGCGACGAAGAAGTCCCAGGCCCGACGCAGCTCGTTCTGCTCGGTGTGGCTGGGCAGCAGATTGCCGTCGATGGCCCGGCCGTCCTGGGCGGACAGGTCGTACCAGCCGGTCCTGCGGGTGCCGCCGTCGCCGCCGACGACCTCGGCGCGGACCTGCACCGAGATGTTCTGCTGCAGCGGGTTGGGGGCGAACAGCTTCCAGTTCTGCTCGAACTCCGGGTATATCCAGTCGTCGATCGCCTTGCCGTGCCGCTTGGTGACCGTGTTCGGCGGAGCGACGTGCAGGAAGACCATGCCGGTGTGGACGCACACGGTGATCGCCACGACCGCGAGCGCGAGGGCGGCGCCGATCTGGTACCGCAGGGAGAGGGCGGCCACACCGGTACGGGCCGGCGGGGCGGGCGCGGGCACGGCGGAGAAAGGGGCGTCCTGCGGCTCCTCTTCCGGGCCGCGACGGGCGGCTGAGCCTGCGTCGTACGCGTCCATGCTGCCCCGTTCCCTGATTCCGGTTCGTCTGCCCTCAGCGCTCGCACGGGAACGGTACTCAGGCCCACCCGCCGGGCACACCCCCTGACGGGCCGCCGTTGTCCACACCTTACGGGGGTCGCACGGGACCGTACGGGGGTCTTACGGGAGGTTACGGGGGGCCTACGCGGAGCATTCCCTTCTTCTAGAACCTGTTCTATCTTGACGCTCCGTCAGATCGCCGTGCGTGTGGAAGGGCAGGGACCGTGGACTTCACCTTCACCGAGGAGCAGCAGGCGGCGGCCGAGGCGGCGCGCGGGGTGTTCGCGGGGGTCGCGCCGGACGCGGTGCCCTCCCCCGCGCTCACGCCGGGTGCCGTGGCCGACGACTTCGACCGCCCGCTGTGGGGCAGGCTCGCGGACGCTGACCTGCTGAGCCTGCTGCTGGCCGAGGAGCGCGGCGGGGCCGGCCTGGACGCCATCGCCCTGTGCCTGGTGCTGCGCGAGTCGGCGAAGGTGCTGGCCCGGGTGCCGCTCCTGGAGAGCAGCGCGGCGACGGCCGCCGTCCAGGCGTACGGCGGCCCGGAGCTGAAGGACGAACTGCTCGCGCCGGCGGGGCGCGGCGAGGTCGTGCTGACGGTCGCCGCGCACGGCCGCACCGGCCATGATCCGGCCGAGCTGGCGGTGACCGCTCGGCAGGAGGGTTCCGCCTGGGTGCTGGACGGGGTGCAGACCGCGGTTCCCTGGGCGTACGAGGCCGATCTCGTCGTCGTCCCGGCCCGTACGGCCACCGACCGGAGCGTCCTTGCGCTTGTGCCGCCCGGTGCTGAGGGGGCCGCGCTCACCGAGCAGTTCTCCACGAGCGGGGAACGGCTGGGGGAGCTGCGGCTGGAGTCGGTGCGGGTGGCGGCGCGGTACGTCCTGGACGCCGAGGGCGCCTGGGAGTGGCTGCGGGAGCTGCTGACCACGGGGATCTGCGCGCTGACGCTCGGGCTGGGGGAGCGGGTGCTGGAGATGACTTCCGGGTACGCGAGCAAGCGGGAGCAGTTCGGGCACCCCATCGCCACGTTCCAGGCGGTCGCCGTGCAGTGCGCCGACCGCTATGTCGACCTGCGCGCGATGGAGGCCGCGCTGTGGCAGGCCGCGTGGCGGATCACCTCGGGGGCACCGGGGGCGCTGCCGGTCTCCGGGGACGTGGCCGTGGCCAAGATCTGGGCCTCGGAAGGCGTACGGCGGATCGTGCAGACCGCCCAGCATCTGCACGGCGGCTTCGGCGCCGACGTCGAGTATCCGCTGCACCGGTACCACGCCTGGGCCAAGCACCTGGAACTGGCGCTCGGCCCGGCGGCGGCACACGAGGAGGCGCTGGGGGACCTGCTGGCGGCGCATCCCCTGGCCTGAGGATCGCCGCCGAGGGCTCGGCGAAGCGGCTCAGAGCCACGGTTGCGCGAAACGGCTCAGAGCACGTAGCCCGGCCGGCCCTCGTCGGTCACCACGGGCCGCCCGGCCGCCGCCCACACCTGCATGCCGCCGTCGACGTTCACGGCGTCGACGCCCTGCTGGACGAGGTACATCGCGACCTGCGCCGAACGGCCACCGGAGCGGCAGATCACATGAACGCGGCCGTCCTGCGGCGCGGCCTCGGTCAGCTCGCCGTAGCGGGCGACGAACTCGCTGATGGGAATGTGCAGGGCGCCTTCGGCGTGACCCGCCTGCCATTCGTCGGCCTCACGGACGTCCAGAAGGAAGTCGTCGTCCTTGAGGTCCGTGACCTCGACCGTGGGAACACCTGATCCGAAATGCATGACTCCGACGCTACCGGACGGGTGCGGGGCAGCTGCGGTCTCCCGCGAGGGCACACCCTACGGCCGCCCGGCGAACGCATGCCCGGTCGAGGCTCGGCCTGCCCCGCGGCTGCGAACCTCACACCGCCCCGCGACGCTCCCGAAGCAGCCACCCCGGCGCAAACCGGGCAGCTCCCCGGCACGACCGGGCAGCACCCCCCGGCACGACCGGGCAGCGCCCCGCGGTGTGACGGCACCTCGCCCCGGGGCGCAACCGCCCAACGGTCGCGGCGAAACCGCGCAACGGTCGCGGCGGAACCACATGGACACGGCCCCGCACCCCTCAGGGGGCGTTTCCGCGCCCTAGCCGAGCAGCGCCGCCAGCTCCGCTTCCTTCTGCGCCACCTGGGCCAGCAGCTGGTCGGCGATCTCGTCGAGGAGGCGGTCGGGGTCCTCGGGGGCGAGGCGGAGCATCGCGCCGATCGCGCTCTCCTCCAGATCCTTCGCGACGAGGGCGAGCATCTCCTTGCGCTGGGCGAGCCATTCGAGGCGGGCGTAGAGCTCCTCGGCGGGGGTCGGGCCCTGCTCCTTGGGCGCGGGACCCGCGGCCCACTCCTCCGCCAGCTCCCGCAGCAGCGCCTCGTCACCACGGGCGTAGGCGGCGTTGACGCGGGTGATGAACTCCTCGCGCCGGGCCCGCTCGGCCTCTTCCTGGGCCAGATCGGGGTGGGCCTTGCGGGCCAGCTCGCGGTAGAGCTTGCGGGCCTCCTCGCTGGGGCGCACCCGCTGCGGGGGTTGCACCGGCTGGTCCGTGAGCATCGCCGCGGCCTCCGGGAACAGCCCCTCGTCGTCCATCCAGCCGTGGAAGAGCTCCTCGACGCCCGGCATCGGCATCACCCGGGCGCGGGCCTCGTCGGCCTTGCGGATGTCCTCGGGGTCACCGGTGCGGGCAGCCGTGGCCTCGGCGATCCGGGCGTCCAGCTCGTCGAGGCGGGCGTACATCGGCCCGAGCTTCTGGTGGTGCAGCCGGGAGAAGTTCTCCACCTCGACGCGGAAGGTCTCCACCGCGATCTCGTACTCGATCAACGCCTGCTCGGCGGCCCGCACGGCCCGCTCCAGCCGCGCCTCGGGCCGCGGTGCGCCGTCCTCGGCGGTCACCTTCGCCTCACCGTCCTGCTCGGTTCCACCGGCGGGCGCGTCGGCACCACGGCGCGTCTGCGCACCAGTGGGCTCGGCCTGGGACTGCTCAGCTTCCGGGGTCGTCACCCGACCAGCGTAGGCCACACCCTGCCCCGCCCTTCGTAGCCGATCCGCCACGACGTCCTGCCCGGACGGCACCGGACGGCGCTCACCGGCCCCCGTCCCACCGAGGACATCGCAGCTCACCGAGCCCGGGCGGCTCCTGCGACTGCCCCACTGCCCGACCGGGCGACCGGGCGACCGGGCGACCGGGCGACCCTTGCGAACGGTGTGGCCGGACGCTTCGCGCGAGAAGTAGCGGTGCGGGTTCGGCCCGGGGTGCCCCGGGCGGAGTCAACCCCTCACACCCCCATCTCCGCCGCGATCCGCCCCGCCCGCACCGCTGCCACGAGGGCACCGTGGTCCGCCTCCGTGCGGTCGGCGTAGCTGACGGCGAAGGTGGCGATCGCCTCGTCCAGCTCCTCGTTCTTGCCGCAGTAGCCGGAGATCAGGCGGGGGTCGGCGCTGTGGGAGTGGGCGCGGGCCAGCAGGGCGCCGGTCATGCGGGCGTAGTCGTCTATCTGGTCGGCGGCCAGCGCGGCCGGGTCGACGCTGCCCTTGCGGTTGCGGAACTGGCGTACTTGGAAGGGCAGCCCGTCGACCGTCGTCCAGCCCAGCAGGTTGTCGCTGACGACCTGCATGCGCTTTTGGCCGAGGACCACGCGCCGCCCTTCGTGCTCCGCCTCCTGAGCCTCGAATCCGGCCGTGGACAGATGCGGGACGAGGGCCGAGGGGCGGGCCTCCTTCACCTGGAGGACCAGGGACTCGCCCCGGTGGTCCAGAAGCAGGACGACGTACGAGCGGGTGCCGACGCTGCCCGTGCCCACCACGCGGAACGCCACGTCGTGCACGGAGTGACGGGCCAGCAGGGGGAGGCGGTCCTCGGAGAGCGTGGTGAGGTACTCCTCCAGCGACGCCGCGACCACCGCGGCCTCCTCGTCCGGGACCCGGCGCAGAACCGGCGGGGCGTCGACGAACCGGCGTCCGCCGTCCTCGGTCGGCTCCGTCGACTTCGCCGCGAAGCGACCGCTGGTGTTGGCCCGTGCCTTCTCCGCGACCCGCTCCAGCGTGCCGAGCAGGTCATGGGCATCGGTGTGGGAGACCAGTTCCTCGTCCGCGATCGCGTTCCACGCGTCCAGCACGGGCAGCTTGGCCAGAAACCGCATCGTGCGCCGGTAGGCACCGGCCGCGTCGTGCGCCGCCTTGCGGCACGCGTCCTCGTCCGCGCCCGCCTCGCGGCCCGCGAGCACGAGGGACGTGGCCAGCCGCTTGAGGTCCCACTCCCAGGGACCCCTCACCGTCTCGTCGAAGTCGTTCAGATCGATGACGAGGCCACCGCGCGCGTCACCGTACAGACCGAAGTTCGCCGCGTGGGCGTCGCCGCAGATCTGTGCGCGGATCCGGGTCATGGGAGTGCGGGCGAGGTCGTACGCCATGAGGCCCGCCGAGCCGCGCAGGAAGGCGAAGGGCGTGGCCGCCATGCGGCCGACCCTGATCGGCGTGAGTTCGGGGAGCCGGCCGACGTTGGACTCCTCGACGGCGGCCACGGCATCGGGGCGGTCGGCGTCGAGGGCGAGGACCGCGTGCTCGGCGCGCGGGATCCGCTCGCGCAGCGCCTTGCCCTCCTCCTTGAGCGACCCGCCGCCGGGCCACTCTGCGAAACCGCCCACCCGGGGCAGTCGGCCCGCCGCTGCCTTCGACCTGTCCTGTCCACCTGTCCGGGCCATCACCGACCGCCTCCCCCGCTCACTCACACACGAACATCAACTCGTGCCGACGTTACAGCCGGTGGCCGAAACTCGTCAGACCCTGTGGACAACTCAGCGGATGTGGAAAACCGCCCGCGAGGACCGACCTGATCACCGGCCTCACCAGCCTCACCGGCCTCGTGCCCCGCCTCATCGGCCTCGCCCCGGCCTCACCGGCGCCCGGTGCCTCGCGTGAACCCCCGCCCCTCAACAACCCTCACGCCGCTCCCCGTCCGCCAGATACGTCTTGGCCCATTGGCCCAACTCGGTCAACGCGGGCTCCAGCGCGGCACCCGCCTCGGTCAACCGGTACACCACCCGCAGCGGCGGCCCCTCGTACACCTCGCGCACCACCAGCCCCGCGGCGGAGAGCTCGGTGAGCCGGTCGGAGAGCATGCGCTCGCTGATTCCGGGGATCGCGCGGCGCAGGGCGACGAAGTACGCGGGCCCGGCGGTGAGCACGGACACGATGGGGCCGGTCCAGCGCTTCCCGAACAGCTGGAAGACGCGGTTGATGCCCTCGTCGACCCGCTGGCACGCCCCTAGGTCGTGACTCCGCTCACCCGCCATGCCCTCAGCGTACTGCCTTACCGTTGGGGGGTGAAAAAAAGTAAGTGACTGTGTTATTCATAGTCGAGTACGAACTTTCAGTCCCTGCGGTTCCGGCGGGCGAAAGCCCGTGCCGCTCCCTCCTCTTCCGGAGACAGCCATGGCCACGCTCCTGCACATCGACTCCTCGGTCTTCGCCGGCGACGCCTCCTCCTCCCGGGCCGTCACCGACGCCTTCCGCCGCACCTGGCAGGACCAGCACCCCGAGGGCACGGTGATCCACCGCGATCTCGCCACGGACCCCGTGCCGCACATCACCGCACACGCCCACACCGCCGGGTTCTCCGATCCGGCCACCCACAGCCCCGAGCAGGCGGCCGCCTTCGCGGAGCGCCTGAAGCTGATCGAGGAACTGGAGCGCGCGGACGCCGTGCTGATCGGCGCCCCGATGTACAACCTGACGATCCCGTCGACGCTGAAGGCGTGGCTGGACAACGTGGTCCTGTTCGGCCGTACGGCGGGCGACGCCCAGTCGGTCAAGGGGACCCCGGTCACCGTCGTCGCCAGCCGTGGCGGCGCGTACGGTCCCGGCACCCCGCGTGAGGGTTACGAGTACGTGCAGAACTACCTGTCGGCCGTCCTCGGGGACTTCCTCGGCACCGACCTCGACTTCATCGTTCCGGAGCTCACGATGGCCCCGGCGAACCCGCAGATGGCCGACCTGGTCCCGCTCTTCGAGGCGTCCCGCGAACGGGCCCTGGACGAGGCCGCCACGAAGGCGAAGCAGCTGGCGCAGCGGCTCGCGGCCTGACACCGCCGCGGCTCGGCGTCTCGCGGCGCAGCCCAGCCCGGCCGGCACGTCCAGGCGCACGCCACGGGCCCGGCAGGACGTGCTGGTCCTGCCGGGCCGGAGGGCCTGTGGCCCGCCGGGAACGAGGACAGCCCCGCGGGACCGGGGCCCGGACCCCGGTGGCGAGGGACCGACCCGGCACCGAGGGGCCTGCGAGGCGACCGTTGAGACCCCACCGGCACAATCAGCGCATGCATCTGCTCTCGGTCGTCCTCGTCGCCCTCATGGCGCTGCTGCACGCCTACATCCTGGTCCTGGAAATGTTCCTGTGGCAGCGCGGCCCGGGCCGCCGCTTCTCCGGCTTCGACGCCGAGATGGCCCGTTCGACCGCGGCACTGGCCGCCAACCAGGGCCTCTACAACGGCTTCCTGGCCGCGGGCCTGGTCTGGGGTCTGATCGCCGACGATCCGACGGGTCAAGACCTCCAGATCTTCTTCCTGTCCTGCATCGTCGTCGCGGGTGTCTACGGCGCGGCCACCGCCAACCGCCGCATCCTCTTCGCCCAGGCCCTGCCCGCCGCCGTGACCCTCGCCGCGGTCGTCGCGGCGGGCTGAACTGCCGCCGCCGGCCCCGCCCGTCAGACAGGTCGCAAGCCGGGCGGGGCGCCACCTCCCACCAGCCGGCGGGCACCTCACAGCGCCCAGCACACACCAGCGACCAGCACACACCGGCAACCAGCGACCAGCGACCAGCGACCTCGAACGTCCCACCCCACCCGCCGACCGGCAAAGGACGTACGAACCGCGCACCGTAGGGCCGGGATTCGTCCGTCATCGAGAGCGGCGCTACGTCGTCCAGCTGCGGAACACGCGCGACGGCCGTCTGCCGCGCACCCTGCCGACCCCGTCACCTCCCGTCTTCCGCACCGGCATACCGACGGTCCCCTCGGACATCTCCGAGCCTTTGCTGTCCTTCAGCCCCGATGGAGGCATGTTCGCGTACGGAGTCTTCGTCCCCGGCTGGGACGTGCTGTCTCAGCGTCTGACGGTGTGGGACGTGACCGCCGGACACGCGAAGACCACTGTGGACCTGTCGACGGCGTCCGCGATGCCGACGGACGCGATCGCCCTGGGACCGGGCGGCCGTACGCTCCTCACCGCCCGATCGACCGACGACGGCATCGTCAACGAGACATGGGACACCATGCGGCGGCGGAGGACGGCGCTCCTCCCCGGCCCGGCCGGCAGTCATCTGGCCGTCAGCCGGGACGACGGGCTCCTCGTGACCGACAACCGCGTCGTCCGAGCGGGCCGGTCCCACGCCCATGACCTCGTCCAGCACGACAGCATCGAGGAAATAGCCTTCGCTCCCGACGGCTCCAGACTGGCGGCCGGCGACGGGACAGGGCGGGTGGCCCTCTGGGACGGCGCCCTCCGGCACCGAGCGGGCATCCTGAGGAACGTCTTTCCGGCGCCCGTCGATCCGTCCACCGACTCAGCCGAGACGATCACAGCTCTCGCATTCAGTCCGGACGGCAGCACGCTCGCCGTGGGCGGCGACGCGGGCACCGTCCAACTCTGGGACATCGCCACCCGGCAACCTCTCGGCCCTCCTCTGCCCACCCCCGGTGAAAGCATCCACACCCTCGCCTTCGGCCCGGACAGCGAAACGCTGTACGCGGGCGGCGCGCACGTCCCCCTCCAGCGGTACGTCGTGGATCCTGACGGAGCGGTGACGCTCGTCTGTTCCCGTACCGGGAACGCGGAGCTGACCCGGGCGCAGTGGCGCACCTACGTTCCGGACCGGCCGTACCAACGGGTCTGCCCCTGACCGGCGAAAGCCCCACATACTGACAAACAAGGAGGAGCTAGATCCTCCGGAGTTGTATGCGGCGGCACAGGGGACCTGCCAAACAACCTCCCGGCTGTGAGCGTCGATCGTGACATCGCTGCACGTCGAACAACCGGAGCGCACCATGCCCACGAGCGTCCTCATCGTGGTCGCCTTGTCCGTCCTCCTCGGAGTACTGGTGATCATGCTGGGGTCCGGGGACACCGGCACATCCGCCTCGACGGCGGCGGACGATGCGCCGAGCGACGCCGAGACCGTCGCCGGCGAGGAACACATCGGCGTCCCACAGGTCCGCTGGAACATCAACCGCGGTTCGGGCACCTATCTGGCCATGCTCGACCAGTTGCGCGAGCTCGCCGAGGCCTCGGCCGACGGCCGCGTCCCACCCGACGTCGACACCGGGGCGAATGCCGTCATCACCGACGCCACGCAGACCCGGAGCTTCGCCGACGTCGTGATCAGCAGCGATCGCCACACCCCCGTGGTGCACGCGGTCGTACGGCTCGGCGACTTCCACATCATGCGGTTCTTCTCCAGCGGCACCCCGCACGATTTCGTCCTGAACCTCGCCTCCGGCGTGCCTCACGACGAGGGCGCCACCGACGACAACTGGTTCCTCGGCAAGGAGGGCTACGACGCCCTGACCCGCATCGCGAACCAGCCCCTGCGTGCCGTGGAACTGAGCGAGTCGAGCCTGGAGAGCAGCCTCAGGGACCTCGGCATCCGCGGCACCGACCGCACCGCCCAGGCGCGCGGCATGCTCCGCTGCATCATCGCCATCACCGAGGCCGCCCGGTCCCGCCCCATCGCCGACCGCATCGCGAACGGCATGGACAACGGGTCCGACGTCCTCGTCACCGCACAGCAGGTCGGGCTGCCGCGCGACTAGACCGGCATCAGCCATGCCCTCATCGGCTGCCCGAACCGCACCGACCCACCACGAGCCGCCCCGGCGGGACACTCCCCCCTGTCCCGCCGGGGCATCTTCCTACCCACAGTCGGGGTCCCGCCGTATCTGCGGCATCAGGTCACCACGGCACCCGAAGCCACTCCCCGCCCGTGAGATAGCTCACGCGCCGGGGTCTGTTGAGCGGCCTGACCAGGCTGTGGAATGTCTCACAGCAACCAGCACAACGAGAAACGGGCCCCTGCGGTGACTTCCGTCACCTGCAGAGACCCGTTCCATCGGTTCTCTCTGTGCGCGAGGGGGGAGTTGAACCCCCACGCCCTTGCGGGCACTGGAACCTGAATCCAGCGCGTCTGCCTATTCCGCCACCCGCGCATTGGGTGTGTCCTCCGGCCCCTTGCCCCTTGGGGCTTGGCGCCTTCCGACACCCAGAACATTAGCACGCCGTCCAGGGTGGGTTCACATCCCTTATCGGCGGGCAGACGCCCCCGCGACCGCCCACCAGCGCAGTCGGCACCGGCGTGCGAGCACGGGCCCGCCGACGGCCACCGGCGTTCGTATCGACGACGACCTGTTCACGTATCAACCTCGTACCGGTACCCCTCGTCTCCCCAGGAGCCGGTCGGGCTCCACAGTCAGGTGCGGGACACTGGTCTTCGGCCGCCTCTACGATCCATGGCAAGACTGTGTCCCCGAGGAGTTCGAACGGGAGCTCCGAAGGGAACTTCGTGGGCGTCGACACCCGTCGACCGGGCCGACAGGGGGAACCAGCCGATTTACCGGCGCGTGGATACGATCAGTAAGCAGTACCAGGTAAGGCAGTACCCGCCCGGCGGGATGCAGGACGTAGGCAACGACGGAGGAGGTGCCCCATGGGAGTCCTGAAGAAGTTCGAGCAGCGTCTCGAAGGTCTGGTCAACGGCACCTTCGCCAAGGTGTTCAAGTCCGAGGTCCAGCCCGTGGAGATCGCGGGAGCGCTCCAGCGCGAGTGCGACAACAACGCGACCATCTGGAACCGCGACCGCACGGTCGTCCCCAACGACTTCATCGTGGAACTCAGCGCGCCGGACTTCGAGCGCCTGAGCCCCTACTCCGGCCAGCTCGGCGACGAGCTCGCCGGCATGGTCCGCGACTACGCCAAGCAGCAGCGCTACACCTTCATGGGCCCGATCAAGGTCAACCTGGAGAAGGCCGACGACCTCGACACCGGCCTGTACCGCGTGCGCAGCCGCACCCTCGCCGGCTCCACCGACCAGCAGAGCCAGGGACCCGCGCCCGCCGCCCCGGCCGGACGACCCGGCGGCCCCCAGCGCCCCGCCGCCGCGGGCGGCTACGGCTACCCGCCGGCCGCCGCACCCGCGGGAGCCCCTCCCATGCCGGCCGCGCCGCCCCCCGGCGGCCGCCCCGGCGGTTACGGCTACCCGCAACCCGCGGGCGGCCAGCGCCCCGCCGCCCCCGCGGCCGGCGGACGCACCCGCTACTGGATCGAGATCAACGGCACCCGCCACCAGATCTCCCGCGCGACACTGGTGCTGGGCCGCAGCACCGAGGCCGACGTGCGGATCGACGACCCCGGCGTCTCCCGCCGGCACTGCGAGATCCGGACCGGAACGCCCTCGACGATCCAGGATCTCGGCTCCACCAACGGCATCGTGGTGGACGGGCAGCACACCACCCGCGCTACGCTCCGCGACGGCTCGCGGATCGTCGTGGGCAGCACCACCGTTATCTATAGGCAAGCCGAAGGGTGAAGCGGGGGCAATGTCAGAGCTGACCCTCACGGTCATGCGGCTGGGTTTCCTGGCCGTCCTGTGGCTGTTCGTGATCGTGGCCGTGCAGGTCATCCGCAGCGACCTGTTCGGTACGCGCGTCACTCAGCGCGGCTCGCGCCGCGAGTCCGCCCGGCCGCAGCAGGCCGCCCGGCAGGCGGCCCCGCCGCAGCAGCGCGGCCAGCAGAGCGGCGGCCGGCAGCGCCGTAACGCACCCTCCAAGCTGGTTGTGACCGAGGGCACCCTCTCCGGCACCACCGTCGCGCTCCAGGCCCAGACCATCACCCTGGGCCGGGCGCACGACAGCACGATCGTGCTGGACGACGACTACGCCTCCAGCCGGCATGCCAGGATCTACCCGGACCGCGACGGCCAGTGGATCGTCGAGGACCTGGGCTCCACCAACGGCACGTACCTCGACCGAACGCGGCTGACGACCCCCACACCGATTCCGCTGGGCGCGCCGATCCGCATCGGCAAGACCGTCATCGAGCTGCGGAAGTAGTGCTACATCATGAATAGGCGCGAGCGGAGCGAGCACGCAGCGGTGGCCCACACCACGGGCCCCGGCGCGCTCCCGACCGGAGGGTGGGCACCGTGCGGATGTACCCGGAGCCGACAGGCGAGGTGCGCATGAGTCTGTCACTGCGCTTCGCCGCCGGATCGCACAAAGGCATGATCCGGGAGGGCAACGAGGACTCCGGATACGCCGGACCCCGCCTGCTCGCCATCGCCGACGGCATGGGCGGCGCGGCCGCGGGCGAGGTCGCCTCCTCCGAGGCGATCTCCACCATCGTCGCCCTCGACGACGACATCCCCGGCTCCGACGTCCTCACCTCCCTCGGCACGGCCGTGCAGCGCGCCAACGACCAGCTGCGCTCCATGGTCGAGGACGACCCCCAGCTGGAGGGCATGGGCACCACGCTCACCGCCCTGCTGTGGACCGGTCAGCGACTCGGCCTCGTCCACGTCGGCGACTCCCGCGCCTACCTGCTGCGCGACGGCGTCCTCACGCAGATCACGCAGGACCACACCTGGGTGCAGCGCCTCGTCGACGAAGGCCGCATCACCGAGGAGGAAGCCACCACCCACCCGCAGCGCTCCCTGCTGATGCGCGCGCTGGGCAGCGGCGACCACGTCGAACCCGACCTGTCCATCCGCGAGGTCCGCGCCGGCGACCGGTACCTGATCTGCTCCGACGGCCTGTCCGGAGTGGTGTCCCACCAGACCCTGGAGGACACCCTCGCCAGCTACCAGGGCCCCCAGGAGACCGTGCAGCAGCTGATCGAGCTCGCGCTGCGCGGCGGCGGCCCGGACAACATCACCGTCATCGTCGCCGACGTCCTCGACCTCGACACGGGCGACACCCTCGCCGGACAGCTGCACGACACCCCGGTCGTGGTCGGCGCCGTCGCCGAGAACCAGAACCACCTGCACGACAACGGCATCATGCAGACCCCGGCCGGCCGCGCCTCCGGTCTCGGCCGCCAGATGCCCGGCCAGGGCGGCGCAGGCGGCGAGTTCGGCCCGCCCGGCTCCGGCGACACCACCGGTTACATCCCGGCCGGCAGTTTCGGCGACTACTCCGACGACGACTTCGTCAAGCCCGGCACGGGCCGCAAGTGGCTGAAGAGATCCTTCTACACAGCCCTCGCGCTCGCCGTCATCGGCGGCGGCCTGTACGGCGGCTGGCGCTGGACGCAGACCCAGTACTACGTCGGCGCCAACGAAGAACATGTCGCCCTGTACCGCGGGATCAGCCAGGACCTGGCCTGGGTCTCGTTGTCGAAGGTGGAGAAGGACCACCCCGAGATCGAACTCAAGTACCTGCCGCCCTACCAGCAGAAGCTGGTCAAGGAGACCATCGCCGAAGGCGGCCTCAAGGACGCCCAGGCGAAGATCGACGAGCTCGCCCTGCAGGCGTCCGCCTGCAAGAAGCGCTCGGAGCAGCAGGCCGCGCAGAGCGACAAGAACTCCCGCACGGGCGAGGGCGAGGCCGGAGGCACCACGGGAACCACCCGTACCTCCCTCACGTCCAAGGCGACACCGACCCCATCGGCCACCAAGTCCCCGACCCCGCCCTCCTCCTCCACCTCCCCGACACCGACCGCGACGCCAAGCCCCGGCCCCACTCTCTCGGAGGAAGAGCAGAAGGTCGTCACGAACTGCGGCACGCAGTAGGCAAGCCGTGAGAGGCCCCGTCACACGATGAGCAGTACTACGAACTCGCCGACGCACCACACGTCCACGATCGGCGCGATCGGCGCACCGAGTCGGCGCAACACCGAGCTCGCGCTGCTGGTGTTCGCGGTTGTCATCCCGGTCTTCGCCTACGCCAACGTGGGCCTGGCCATCAGCGACGAGGTGCCCGCCGGGCTGCTCAGCTACGGCCTGGGCCTCGGCCTGCTGGCCGGCGTCGGCCATCTCGCCGTCCGCAAGTTCGCGCCGTACGCCGACCCGCTGCTGCTGCCGCTCGCGACACTGCTGAACGGTCTGGGGCTGGTGGCCATCTGGCGGCTGGACCAGTCGAAGCTGCTGCAGTCGATCGGACAGGCCGGCGGCAAGGCGACCAACCAGCTGATCTACACGGCGATGGGAATCGCCCTGTTCATCGCGGTGCTGGTCTTCCTCAAGGACCACCGCACGCTCCAGCGCTACACCTACATCTCCATGGTCGGCGCGCTGGTCCTGCTGCTGCTCCCGCTCGTTCCCGGCCTCGGGGCCGAACTCACCTACGGCGCCAAGATCTGGATCCAGGTCGGCAGCTTCACCATCCAGCCCGGTGAGTTCGCCAAGATCGTGCTCGCGGTCTTCTTCGCCGGCTACCTCATGGTCAAGCGGGACGCGCTCGCTCTCGCCAGCCGCCGCTTCATGGGCCTGTACCTGCCGCGCGGCCGCGACCTCGGTCCGATCATCGTCGTCTGGATGATCTCGATCCTCATCCTGGTCTTCGAGACCGACCTCGGTACGTCGCTGCTGTTCTTCGGGATGTTCGTCATCATGCTGTACGTCGCCACCGAGCGGACCAGCTGGATCGTCTTCGGTCTGCTGATGTCCGCGGCCGGCGCCGTGGGTGTGGCGAGCTTCGAACCGCACGTCCAAACCCGAGTCCAGGCCTGGCTGGACCCGATGCGGGAGTACACGCTCAGCCGCGAGGGAAGCACCGACGGCATCCTCCACTCCGAGCAGGCCATGCAGGCCCTGTGGGCCTTCGGTTCCGGCGGCACCCTCGGCACCGGCTGGGGCCAGGGCCACTCCGAACTCATCCGGTTCGCCGCCAACTCCGACTTCATCCTCGCCACCTTCGGCGAGGAACTGGGCCTCGCCGGCGTCATGGCGATCCTGCTGATCTACGGCCTGATCGTGGAACGCGGCGTGCGCACCGCCCTCGCCGCCCGCGACCCCTTCGGCAAGCTGCTCGCCATCGGCCTGTCCGGCGCCTTCGCGCTCCAGGTATTCGTGGTCGCCGGCGGCGTCATGGGGCTCATCCCGCTCACCGGTATGACGATGCCGTTCCTGGCGTACGGCGGTTCCTCCGTCATCGCCAACTGGGCGCTCATCGGCGTACTCATCCGCATCAGCGACACCGCCCGCCGCCCGGCACCGGCCCCCGCACCGAACCCCGACGCTGAGATGACCCAGGTGGTCCGTCCGTCATGAACAAGCCCCTGCGCCGGATCGCGGTCTTCTGCGGCCTCCTCGTCCTCGCCCTGCTCATCCGCGACAACTGGCTCCAGTACGTCAAGGCCGACACCCTGCGGGAGGACCCCGACAACCGCCGGGTCCTCATCGCCCGCTACGCCACGCCACGCGGCGACATCATCGTCGACGGCAGCCCGATCACCGGGCACAAGGAGACGACCAGCGGCGACTTCAAGTTCAAGCGCACCTACAAGGACGGCGCCATGTGGGCGCCCGTCACCGGCTTCGTCTCGCAGGCCTACGGGGCCAACCAGCTGGAGTCCATCAACGACGGCATCCTCACCGGCACCGACGACCGGCTCTTCTTCCGCAACACGCTCGACATGATCACGGGCAAGGAGAAGGAGGGCGGCAACGTCGTCACGACCCTCAACGCCGCCGCGCAGAAGGCCGCGTACAAGGGCCTGAAGAGGCAGGGCGGCAAGGGCGCCGTGGCCGCCATCGAGCCGTCCACCGGCAAGATCCTGGCGCTGGCGTCGTTCCCGTCGTACGACCCCTCCACGATCGCCGGCAGTGGCGACTCCGACGCCGAGGCCTGGAAGAAGCTCGACAAGAAGAACAACCCGGACGACCCGATGCTCAACCGGGCGCTGCGCGAGGTCTACCCGCCCGGCTCCACCTTCAAGGTGGTCACCGCGGCCGCGGCGCTGGAGAACGGCCTGTACACGGCCGCCGACCAGAAGACCAAGACCCCGCTGCCGTGGACGATGCCGGGCACCACGACCGTGCTGAAGAACGAGGGCGACATCCCCTGCAAGAACGCGACGCTCCGGGTCGCCCTGCAGTGGTCCTGCAACACCGTCTTCGGAAAGATCGGCTCCGACCTCGGCAACGACAAGATGCTGGAGGAAGCCAAGAAGTTCGGCTTCACCGAGGAGCAGTTCACCCCGGTCCGCACCAGCGCGTCGGTCTTCTCCGACGACATGAACCCCTCGCAGACCGCGCTGTCCTCCATCGGCCAGTTCAACACCGCGGCCACCCCGCTGCAGATGGCCATGGTCGCCTCGGCCGTCGCCAACAACGGCGTCCTGATGAAGCCGTACATGGTCGACGAACTCCAGACCCAGAACCTCGACGCCGTCGAGAAGACCGACCCCGAGGAACTGAGCAGGCCCCTGTCGGCGGAGAACGCGCAGATCCTGCAGTCGATGATGGAGACCGTCGTCGAGGACGGCACCGGCAAGCGGGCACGCATCGACGGCGTCAAGGTGGGCGGCAAGACCGGCACCGCCCAGCACGGCGTGGACAACAGCGAGAACCCCTACGCGTGGTTCATCTCCTACGCCAAGGTCGACAACAGCGCGCCGGTGGCCGTGGCCGTGGTGGTCGAGGACGAGAACGCCGTCCGCGACGACATCTCGGGCGGCGGTCTCGCCGCACCCATCGCCAAGAGCGTCATGGAGGCGGTCATCGACAGCAAGAAGTGACCCCGCTCACGTCCCCTTCACATCGGTGCACGTTGCGATACCGGTCCTGTATCGGGTTACGGGCTTGGCCAGGTCACACAAGATGAGCCGGGTACGGTATGCCCGGACGGACCACCGCCACACCCACAAGGGTGAGGGCGGGACCGACGGAGAGGGCTGGTAGGTAGCTATGGAAGAGCCGCGTCGCCTCGGCGGCCGGTACGAACTGGGCCAGGTGCTCGGTCGTGGTGGCATGGCGGAGGTATACCTCGCGCATGACACCCGTCTCGGCCGCACCGTGGCGGTGAAGACGCTGCGCGCGGACCTCGCGCGCGACCCGTCCTTCCAGGCCCGGTTCCGCCGGGAGGCCCAGTCGGCCGCCTCGCTCAACCATCCCGCGATCGTCGCGGTCTACGACACGGGCGAGGACTACATCGACAACGTGTCGATCCCGTACATCGTCATGGAGTACGTAGACGGCTCCACGCTCCGCGAGCTGCTCCACTCCGGCCGCAAGCTGCTGCCGGAGCGCGCCATGGAGATGACGATCGGCATCCTCCAGGGCCTGGAGTACGCCCACCGCAGCGGCATCGTCCACCGCGACATCAAGCCGGCCAACGTCATGCTGACGCGCAACGGCCAGGTCAAGGTGATGGACTTCGGCATCGCCCGCGCCATGGGCGACTCCGGCATGACGATGACCCAGACCGCCGCCGTCATCGGCACCGCCCAGTACCTCTCGCCGGAGCAGGCCAAGGGCGAGCAGGTCGACGCCCGGTCCGACCTCTACTCCACCGGCTGCCTGCTCTACGAGCTGCTGACCGTCCGCCCGCCCTTCGTGGGCGACTCCCCGGTCGCGGTCGCCTACCAGCACGTCCGCGAGGAGGCGCAGGCCCCGTCGGTCTTCGACCCCGAGATCACGCCCGAGATGGACGCGATCGTGCTGAAGGCCCTGGTCAAGGACCCCAACTACCGCTACCAGTCGGCCGACGAGATGCGCGCCGACATCGAGGCCTGCCTCGACGGCCAGCCCGTCGCCGCCACGGCCGCGATGGGCTCGGTGGGCTACGGCGGCTACCCCGACGACCAGCCGACCACGGCCCTGCGCGCCCAGGACGCCGGCGCCACGTCGATGCTGCCGCCCATGAACCCGGATGACGGCGGCTACGGCTACGACGAGCGCATGGACCGACGCCGCCAGAAGAAGTCCAACACGTCGACGATCCTGCTGGTCGTCGCCGCGGTGCTGGTCCTGGTCGGCGCGATCCTGATCGGCAAGTGGATCTTCGACGGCAAGAGCGCGAGCAACACCCAGGTGGCGGTGCCCAACCTCGTCGGCGAGAGCGAGAAGACCGCCAGAGGACTGCTCACCAACAGCGACCTCAAGATGGGCACGATCACTCCCAAGGAGTGTGAGAACCAGCCCAAGGGCAAGATCTGCGACCAGGACCCCGACGCCGGCCTCAAGGTCGACAAGGAGTCCTCGGTGAACATCGTGGTCTCGACCGGCGCGCCGAAGGTCTCGGTGCCCAGCGTCATCGGCCTGAAGCTGGACGAGGCCAAGAAGACACTCGAAGACGACGCTTACCAGTTCGAGGTCAAGACGAAGAAGCGGGAAACCTCCTCGGACGAGGCGAACACCGTCCTCGACCAGGATCCCAAGCGTGCCGAAGAGGTCGAGAAGGGCTCCACGATCACCCTCACCATCGCCGTGGAGGAGGAGAAGTCCACCGTCCCGGACGTTCTAGGCAAGTCCTGTGACGAGGCGAAGGCCCAGATGACGGCCAACGAACTGGTCGGCAACTGCACCGAAGTGGAGACCCAGGACCCGAACCAGGTCGGCAAGGTCATCGCGACCTCACCGGAAGCGGGAACCCCTGCCAACAAGAACTCCTCGGTGAACATCCAGATCGGCAAGGCGGCCCCGCAGAAGACCCGGGTGCCGACCGTCGTCGGTCAGACGGTGGGCCAGGCCAAGCAGATCCTGCAGCAGAGCGGCTTCACGAACATCCAGTTCGCGGGCGGCAGTGACTCCAGCGACAACGCCCTCGTCGCCGACCAGGACCCCAAGGGCAACCAGCAGGTCGACGATCCTGCCAACACGCAGATCACTCTGACCACTGTGAGCTTCGGCGGAGACAACGGCGGCAACAACGGCGGCGGTGACAACGGCGGCGGTGGCATCTTCGGCGGCGTGACAGGAACGTCCGCCCGCACGGAGGACTGACCGCGCACTCGCTCCCAGGCCCCGGCACCCGATGAGGTGCCGGGGCCTACGCGTTCGCCGGAACGCCGTCCACCACGACGAGCTGGAACCGTGGCGCGCAGGAGCACACCCCGAAGCACCGCAATCAAAAGGCCCGAAGTCGCAAGAAGAGTTGCGACTTCGGGCCTTCGTCACGTCAGGCGACAGAGCTACCCGACGCCTCTGTCAGCCACCGCGTCGGCCGCGCAGTTCATCCGGCGGCGTCCGCTCCTCGTCCACCTTCTCCACGCGCTCGAGCTCCCCCCACACCACGTACCGGTACCGGCTCGTGTACACCGGCGTGCACGTCGTCAACGTGATGTAGTGGCCCGCCTTCGTCTTCCCCGACTCCTTCGGGATCTTGGACAGCACCTTCACGTTGTACTTCGAGGTCTCGGGAAGGATGGCGTAAGCCTTGTAGACGTACCACTTGTCCTTCGTCTCGAAGACGATCGGGTCGCCCTTGTCGATCTTGTGGATGTTGTGGAACTCGGCGCCGTGCCCGTCGCGATGGGCGGCGAGAGAGAAGTTGCCCTTCTTGCCCGACGTCGGCAGGGTCGCCTTCACCGGATCGGTGTAGTAGCCGGCCACACCGTCGTTGAGGATCTTCGCCGTCGTGCCCTTCTCGATCAGGATCTCGTCGTCGCCCATCGCGGGCACATGAAGGAAACCGATGCCGTCCTTGGAGTCGAACGCGACCGGGCCCCCTGAGCCGTCGTCCTCGTGAGCCCAGACATCACGCACCTTGTCGGCCTGCTTGTCCGCCGCACGATCGGCCAGGACGTTCGTCCACCACAGGGAGTAGGCGACGAACAGGCCCAGCACCAGGCCCGCTGTGATGAGGAGTTCGCCGAAGACGCTGATCGCCATCGCGACCCGGCCCATGCGACGACGTGCCGGAGGACGCCGTGACGCAGGGGCAGCCGTGTGCCGTTCCGTGCCGTCTGTGGTCGCTGCCACTTTTCATCTGCCCTTAAATGACGAGCGCATCCGGCTTGCCCTTGCTGCGCGGCCGTTCCTCGACCATCTTGCCCCAGACGATCATCCGGTACTTGCTGGTGAACTCCGGCGTACAGGTGGTGAGCGTGATGTAACGCCCCGGCTTGGTGAAACCCGCGTCCCGGGGAACCGGATCCAACACACTCACGTTGCTCGGCGACGTCACCGGCAGGATCGACGCCATCTTGTACACGAAGTACTTGTCCTGCGTCTCCACGACGATCGCATCGCCCTGCGTCAGCCGGTTGATGTAGCGGAAGGGTTCACCATGCGTGTTCCGATGCCCGGCGAGCCCGAAGTTGCCGGTCTTGGCATCGGGCATCGCCGTCTTCAGCTTGCCCTCGCCGTAATGACCGACCATTCCCCGGTCGAGCACCTTCTTGTTGCTGATGCCCTCCGCGATCGGCACGACCACGTCCAGCTTCGGGATGTGCAGAAGCGCGAAACCCTGCCCGGGCTCGAAGCTCCCGGGGGCACGCTTACCGCTCGCCCAGTCCTCCTGAAGGCTGCTCGCCTCCTTGTCCGCCTGCGCATGCGCCCGCACGTTCGTCCACCACAGCTGATAGCTCACGAACAGCAGCATCAGCACACCGGTCGTGATGAACGCCTCACCGATCGCCCTGCTCGCCAGCACCGCCGGACTGGGCTTGCGCGCCCGCGCCTGCCGACGCGCCTCCACACGCGACAGCGGAACCCCGGACGCCGCCGAACCCGCCTCAGCGGCCTCCGACGCCTGCCGACCGCCTCCACCGCGCCCATGGCGCCGCTTGGCGGCCTTCCTCCGGGCCGCACGGCCACCGGTGGGGGTTCCCGTGGGCGGCCGGCCCGATGAGGCCGCAGAAGCCGATATGGACGCCCCGGCCGGCGGATCCGGTATCCGCAACGCCACCGTCTCGTCATCGGCAGGAGGCATGTACGGCTCCCCGTACCCCTCCTGCATCACAGGCGACCCCCCGGCACCGTAGTCCTCGCCGCCGTAACCCTCGGCGCCCCGAGGGCCGTACCCCTCACCCTCGTACCAGTCCCCGCGCGCACCCGACCCCTCGTACGGCTGCCCGTACGAGGTGCCCTGGTCGCCGACGCCACCGTAGGAATCCGACACGGACTCCCCGTACGCGGCACCGGACTCACGCTCGGGGCGCAGCGCGGTCACGCCGTAGCCCTGCCCACCACCGGAGCGAGCCCCGCCGACCTCGCCACCGCACCCTGGTCACCGCATTCCACCAACCAGTTCGCCAGCATCCGGTGCCCGTGCTCGGTCAGCACGGACTCAGGGTGGAACTGAACGCCTTCCACAGGGAGTTCACGGTGCCGCAGGCCCATGACGATGCCGTCCTGCGTGCGCGCCGTCACCTCCAGCTCAGCCGGCACGGTCTCCGGCTCCGCGGCGAGGGAGTGATAGCGAGTCGCGGTGAACGGAGTCGGCAATCCGGCGAAAACTCCCTTGCCCCCATGCTCGACGAGCGAAGTCTTGCCGTGCAGCAGCTCCGGCGCGCGGTCCACCACCCCGCCGTACGCCACCTGCATCGACTGCATCCCCAGACACACGCCGAACACAGGCACCCCGGTCGACGCACAGTGACGCACCATCTCGATGCAGACCCCGGCCTCCTCCGGCGTACCCGGCCCCGGCGACAGCAGTACCCCGTCGAAGCCGTCCTGGGCGTGCGCCGTCGACACCTCGTCGTTGCGCACCACCTCGCACTCCGCACCCAGTTGGTACAGGTACTGGACCAGGTTGAAGACGAAGCTGTCGTAGTTGTCCACGACGAGAATGCGCGCACTCACTGGTCGTCCACCGTCACATCGTTGAAGGGCAGCAGCGGCTCGGCCCACGGGAAGACGTAGTTGAACAGCACGTAGACCACGGCCACGATCAGAGCGAGCGAGATCAGCGCCCTCACCCACGCATTCCCCGGCAGATGCCGCCAGATCCAGCCGTACATGCCGTCCCTTCCGTCGCACCACGGCACCAGACTCACGCCGTACAGCCAACAGACTAACGGCGCAACGCCTCCGGTTTCCCGGCCTCCACAGGCTGTGTGGAGTCCAGATGGGCCCACACGATCAGCCGGTGACTGTGGCCCCACTCCGGATCACACGTGGTCAGGGTCAGATATCGGCCCTCACGTGTGTACCCCGACTTACGCGGCACAGGGTCGATCACCTCAATGTCGGCAGGCACTGTTTTGTAGGGGCCTTTGTCGATCCGATAGGTGAACCAGGTCGTCCCATCCGTCAGCACCACCGCGTCACCGGCTCGCAGCCTCGGGAAGTCCTTGAACGGATCGCCGTACGTACGGCGGTGACCGGCAACCGCGAAATTGCCCCTCTGCCCGAGCTGAGCCGTGCGCGCGTAGTGCCCGAGGCCCTTCTTGAGCGTGCTCTCGGCCGTACCTTCGAGAACCGGCTTGTTCCACGTGAAACCAAGACGCGGGATGTACATGATCGCAAAGGGCTCGTCCGCGACATACGGGGCGGGCCTCGCAGGACTCGGCTCGGACCCCTCAACAGAACCGGTTTCACGCCCCGGCGGCGCGACCGACGGCCGCACGTCCCCCCGCGCCCACCGCTCCTGTAACCGGTCGATCTGGTCGTCCATGACACTGTCGGCCTTCACACCCGTCCAGAAGAGCACATAGACGACGAAAAGCACGATCACGGTGCCGACGGTGATGCACAGTTCGCTGACGGTCCTGACGACGACCCGCACCGGCAGCTCCAGAGAGGCTCACTCCACAGGCTTGGCGTACTGCAGATCCACTGTGCCCGAGTAACCCGGCAGCGTCACCGTCCCGTCCTCGGTCACTTTCCATCCGAGACCGTAGACATTGACGTAGACCATGTAGTTCTGGATCGACGGCGACGCCGCCAGCGCCTTCTGCAACCTCTCGGGATCACCCACCGCCGTGATCTTGTACGGCGGTGAATAGACGCGCCCCTGAAGAATCAACGTGTTGCCCACACAACGCACCGCACTGGTCGAGATCAACCGCTGATCCATGACCTTGATGCCCTTGGCCCCGCCCTGCCACAGCGCGTTCACCACCGCCTGCAGATCCTGCTGGTGAATGACCAGGTAGTCGGGCTGCGGCTCCGGATAACCGGGCAACTTGGCCGTCGCGTCCGGCGGGGCGTCGTTCAACGTGACGGAGACCGCCTCGCCCGTCACCTTCTGCGTACCGGCCCGCTTCTCCAACACGGCCAGCTTGTCGTCCTCGGCCTTGGTACTTCCGTCGTCACGCTCCGCCAGCGCCTCGACCTCGTCCCGCAATGCCGCATTGGACTCATCGAGCTCGCCGTTCTCATGGCTGCGCTCATGGATCAGGTCCGAAAGCTTCAGCAGCGAGGCGTCCGTACGGATATCGGTGCCCTTGGCCGTATTGAAGCTGGTGAAGAAAATGAGCCCCGCGAGAGCGAAGACGGCCGCGGTCAGCACCCGCACCGGCCGGAACCGGCCACGGACGGGACTGGATCCCGTCCCGGGGGAGTCGGCAGAATTGCTCAACGTACCCTTATCTCCTTCAACGCCACGGAAGCACTACGCTAACGGACGCCCGGGGGAGCAATCAGAGTCCCCTTGTACGCTGCCCCGGAGCCAGCCCCAGTTCCCTGCGCGGCCACGCAGCGCATCGACAGGAGAGACCCTCGTGCCGAAGTCACGTATCCGCAAGAAGGCCGACTACACGCCGCCGCCGTCGAAGCAGGCGACCGCCATCAAACTGAACAGCCGCACATGGGTCGCCCCCGTGATGCTGGCCATGTTCGTCATCGGCCTGGCATGGATCGTCGTCTTCTACGTCACCGATGGTTCCCTGCCCATCGACGCGCTCGGCAACTGGAACATCGTCGTGGGCTTCGGCTTCATCGCCGCCGGATTCGGTGTCTCCACGCAGTGGAAGTAGCCCTCGACCAGCCCTCGAAGCGGTCGCCCCGACCGGCGGCGACTTCGGGGTGAACTTAGCTCTGCCCTGGGCTATCCACTGAGTTATCCACAGCCGTTTTCCACAGTGTTGAAAAAGAAAGACGATCTGTGGATAACCCATCGGGCGTTGACGCCGGTGTGACGGAACGACCGGCCGACACCCTGTCTCGAAAACCTGTTCGCCCCCTGCCTGACCTGCGGAAACACTGGTCAGTGACAGGGGGCACAGTTGTTCGCGCGCGATGTGCACACGATCCGCCACACGCTGTGGACAACCGGGTACGTCAGGTGAGCTGAGCCGTCCTGAGCAGGGTCAGAAGGACTACGGCGACCAGTACGAGAGCGCTGGTGCCGTACTGCACGAGGGCGCGGTGCCGGCGCGGCGCGTGGACCATCGCGTACCCCGTGATGACACCTGCGACGAGGCCGCCGATGTGGGCCTGCCAGGAGATGTTGAAGCCTGGGCTGAAGGTCAGGATCAGATTGATCGCCAGCAGGGCGATGATCGGCCGCATGTCCTGGTTGAGTCGTCGCATCAGGACGGCGGTGGCGCCGAACAGACCGAAGACGGCGCCGCTGGCGCCGAGCGTTGCGGTGGCCGGTGAGGTCAGGAGGTAGGCGAGGGTGCTGCCCGCGAGTCCCGAGACGAGGTAGACGGTGAGGTAGCGGGCGCGGCCGAGGGCTGCTTCGAGGGGGCCGCCGAGCCACCAGAGGCTGAGCATGTTGAAGGCGATGTGCCAGATGGCCTCGTGGGTGAATACGGAGGTCACCAGGCGGTACCACTCGCCTCCGGCGATGCCCTGGGTGGGGGTGAAGGGCGCGGGTGGCCAGGCGCCGAGGAGGACGAGGTCGTTCAGCAGCGAGGTGCTGGTCTGGACGGCGATGAAGACGGCGACGTTGATCCCGATGAGGATCTTGGTGATCAGATGAGGGTCGGCGGTGACGGTGCCGCCGGCGATGGTCCGGGGGTGGGCTGCGTCGGGGGCGTGTCCGGTCCCGGAGCCGCTGCGGACGCAGTCGGGGCATTGGAAGCCGACGGATGCGCTGACCATGCATTCGGGGCAGATCGGGCGTTCGCAGCGGGTGCAGCGGATGCCGGTCTCGCGGTCCGGGTGGCGGTAGCAGACGGGCAGGCTCTGGGCGTCCTGCGGGCTGCCTGCCGGCTGGTCCATGAGGTCCCCTCGGTTGTCGTACGCGGTGCGTGTGGAAATGCACCACCCCGCTCATCCTTACGGACGAGCGGGGCGTTTGGTTCCCTGTGAGGGGTGCCGGACCAGCCCTTGTGGGTTGTGCCTAGCCTTCGCGGGTCTCGACGACGACCGACTCGATGACGACGTCGTTGAGAGGCCGGTCGGTGCGGGGGTTGGTCTGGGTGGTGGCGATGGTGTCGATGACCTTCTGGCTGGCCGCGTCGGTGACCTCGCCGAAGATGGTGTGCTTGCGGTTCAGCCAGGTCGTCGGCGAGACGGTGATGAAGAACTGCGAGCCGTTGGTGCCGGGGCCGGCGTTGGCCATGGCGAGCAGGTAGGGCTTGTCGAAGGAGAGGTCCGGGTGGAACTCGTCCTGGAACTGGTAGCCCGGGCCGCCGGTGCCGTTGCCCAGGGGGTCGCCGCCCTGGATCATGAAGCCGCTGATGACCCGGTGGAAGACCGTGCCGTCGTAGAGCTTGGCCGTGGACTTCTCACCGGTGGCGGGGTTCGTCCACTCACGCTCGCCCTTGGCGAGTTCGACGAAGTTCTTGACCGTGATCGGCGCGTGGTTCGGGAGGAGCCGGACCTCGATGTCGCCGTGGTTGGTCTTCAGGGTGGCGTAGAGCTGCTCAGCCACGATCTGCCTTCCGTTGTCTTCCTGTGACCCCCTGATCCTCGCATGGAAGGCGGCGTACGTCGCCCGGCACCCGTTTACCGGGCCGCAACCGTGCAGATCGTTTACGGAAAACCGGTCGAGTAGTCCCGTGACGGGAGCGCGATGCGGCGAACCGTGGCATTGTCGACGACAAGCCCGTGTTGCCCCGCATTGATCCTTTTATCGCAGTCGATCAAGTTCCATCGGCACCCATATGCCTGCCCGCACATGCCGCGGGGCGTTCTTGCAGGCATGATCCGTAAAAGGGTGGAAAGTCGAAATACCGTACGCCACCGAGGAGGAGGATCCCGTGACCCGCATCGACAGCGTGCGCGCCGCGACCGGCTCGGCGAAGGACAGCGTGCTGCACGCCGCGGAAGTGGTGGCGCCCTACGCCGACACCGCCAAGGACAGGGCCGCGCACTATGCACAGGAGGCACGCGTACGGCTCGCGCCAGTGGTGACACAGGCCACCGAGCAGGCCCGTGCGCAGGCGCGTATGCAGTACGGCACGTATGTCGCACCGCGTCTGGAGCAGGCCCGTGCGCATGTGCCGCCGAAGGTCGACCAGGCCGCTCATGAGGCCGCTGCACGCACCCGCAAGGCTGCCCGGCAGGCCGCCGTCTACTCCCGGCCGAAGATCGAGCAGGCGGTTGCCGCGGCTGGGCCTGTCAGGGACGAGGCCGCCGCGCGTGGTGCTGCGGCGTTGGCCGCGCTGCGCGGTCAGGTCTCGTCGAAGGAGATTCAGAAGCTGGTCCGCAAGCATCAGCGGCGCGCGAAGGCGGGTCGTGCCGTGAAGGGGCTGGCGGTGTTCGGAGCCCTCGCGGGCGCTGCTTTTGCTGCTTGGAAGTGGTGGGACAAGCAGGCCAACCCGGACTGGTTGGTCGAACCGCCTGCTGCGACCGAGGTGCCGGAGTCGACGCGGCTGGCGTCGGTGGACGGTAGCCAGTCGGCTCTGGATCCGGAGGTTCAGGCGAAGGAGGCTGAGGAGGAGGCTGCCCGGCGCGACGAGGGCCAGTGATGTGACGGCCGGTGCAGGTCGTACGTCGAACTGGGCCGTGGGGCGGGAGACTTGAGGTCTCCCGCCCCACGGCGATGTTTCACGTGGAACATCGGCCTTTGTCCGTCAGAGGTTTTCGGCCTGGGGCTCGCAGGCGCCTTCGGGTGGGTCGTCGATCGTGTGGTGGGCCGGGACGCGGGTGCGCTGGCGTGACGGCAGAGGACTGGGCCGGTGACCGGCTCGCGGGGTTTTCGGTGGGGTGGGTGCGGCGAGGGCTCGTATCCGGTCGGTGAAGTCGGGGTCGGGCAGGGGGAGGTCCAGGTCGTCGTCGACGTAGGCGACTGCGGCGGGGACGTAGTGCAGGACGGCGTTGACGGACTCGGGGACGGGTGAGCTGTCGGGTTTGAGGGCGCGGAGCACGCGGAGGGTGGTGCTGATCTCGTCGTCGGGTTCGGGAGTGGGGTCGTCGGTGCGGATGGTGGTGTCGATGAGAACGGTGCCGTCGTTATGGGGGGTGTCGTCGGTGGGTCGGACACTGCGGGTGTAGCGGGCGTGTTGGGTTTGCCACCAGTCGGCGACGCCGTGCTCGCCGAGGGCTCGGTGGTGGAGGTAGAGGCAGTAGTTGGCCGCGGAGTCGCCGGCACCTGCGGCGTACTGCCACCAGAAGCGGGCTGATTCCTCTCGGGCACAGAGTTGGAGCATGCAGCCGAGGACGCGGGCGCCTGGGGGTTCGGGGAGGGCTCGGGCGAGGAATTCTTCGAGGTCGGTGAGGGCGTCGGTGTGGGTGATGACCGTTTCGCAGAGGGTTTGCAGGTCATCGGCGGCGGAGCGTTCGTCGGGGGGTGGGGTTGGGCTCGGTGGGGTCGGGGGGGCTTGTCGACGGGGGGTGCGGGTCGAGGCGGGGCCTGAGGTGGCGGGGGTGCCGGGGAGGACGGCGGCTCGGACGGACAGCCGTACGGCCGCGGCGTCTATGGCTGCCTGGGGGTAGGGCCGGCGGTGGAGGCGGGCCCGGGCGAGCAGGTCGTCAATGGGCGATGTCATCGGCTTTTCCTTCCTCGGCGTGTCCGTCTTCGGCCTGTCGGTCCTCGTTGGTGTGGGGGGTGTCGTCGTCGGGGTGGGGGTCTGTGAGGTTCTTCCTGACGCCGTAGGCGTGCTGGAGGCGACGTTTGGCGTGTCGGATCGTGGAGCGCACGCCGGCCGGGGTGATGCCGAGGGCGGCCGCTATTTCGACCGCGCTGTAGTCGAGCCCGAAGTGCAGGAGGGCGACGTCCATCTGACGTGGCGGCAGTTGGCCGATCTCCGCGTAGAGGTTGAGGCTCTCCTCGAGCTGGCTGATGGGGTCTACGGCTTGGGCCAGTGCCACGGTCTCGAAGGCTTCGCCTATGAGTGCCGGGCGGCGGTCGCGGGTCCGGGAGTGGTCGATGGTGCTGTTCTTGAGCACGCGCCAGGCGTACGCGGCGGGGTTCTCCTTGGACAGCACGGTGGTCCACGCCTTGAGCAGTTGCTCGAAGGCGGCGTCGACCGCTTCCTCGGCATCGTGCCAGTTGCCCAGGCGGGACTTGGCCCAGTTGACGTAGAGCGGCCGGTACATCTGGTGGAAGGCCTCGAAGTCCGGCGGCAGTTTTTTCATGCGCGGTGCGCGGGATGCTTGGCTCGGCAGGTCCTGGCTCACGCCTGCCCCTCGTGGTGTGCGTCCTTGGCGGTCTCGGGGAGGTCGCGTCGCATTTCGCTGATGCCCGCGCGTACGCCGGCTGCGGCCAGTCGGCGCAGCAGTACGACCGTGTCCCGGCCGAAGACCCGAAGGGCGAGGGCTGCCAGGATCACCTCGCCGGCAATGTCCATGGTCACTGTGCTGGTGTGCCTTCCTGATGTCAGGCGAGGCCTCTCAGCACCCCCGGCGGCCTCGGGACGGCGCCTGTCTACGCCCTCCGCCCACGATGACGTTTGCAACGGGCTGTGTGTGCAAGTCCCGCACAGACTTTCTTAACGGAGCGCATCCTTCTGATTACCCGATTGCGTTTACGCCAGTTCACACAAGGGCTGTACACGGGGGCGGGCCACCCTGGCGCCACGTCGGTCACCTGCGCAAGCCGTTCGCACCCGTCCCGCGCACGGGATATTTGCGCAAACGACTGCAACGGCGACATCTCGCGCCACGTGACGCACGTCACTCAACAGGGGCCTCATCGGCCACCGCGACATACGAGAACCGGCCAGATGCCTCGGGGGCGTCTGACCGGTTCGAAATGTGGAGCCTAGGGGAGTCGAACCCCTGACATCTGCCATGCAAAGACAGCGCTCTACCAACTGAGCTAAGGCCCCGGAAAGGGAACGTCCGACCGGAAGAACCACAATCCGTCGGGCGCCGCAGACAAGAGTACCGGGTCGGCCCCCGTATCTCGCAAAAAGATTGGGGGTCCCGATGAACGACCACTCTCCGTAAGATGCTCGGCGTGGTTCGCTACAGCGAACCGCGGTTTTAGGGGAAGCGATGGGGAGACGCAATGGACGCCGCACAGCAGGAAGCCACCGCAAGAGCGCGGGAACTGCAGCGGAACTGGTACGGGGAGCCGCTGGGGGCGCTCTTCCGTAAGCTCATCGACGATCTTGGTCTCAACCAGGCTCGTCTCGCGGGGGTACTGGGGCTGTCCGCACCGATGCTGTCGCAGCTGATGAGCGGCCAGCGCGCGAAGATCGGTAATCCCGCCGTGGTCCAGCGGGTGCAGCTGCTGCAGGACCTGGCGGGGCAGGTCGCGGACGGCAGCGTGAGTGCGGCCGAGGCCACCGAGCGCATGGAGGAGATCAAGAAGTCGCAGGGGGGTTCGGTGCTCAGCAACACCACGCAGACGACGAGCAGTTCGGGGGCGCCCACGGTCAAGCGGGTGGTCCGCGAGATCCAGTCGCTGCTGCGCTCGGTGGCGGCAGCGGGGGACATACTCGACGCCGCGGACAGCCTCGCGCCCAGCCACCCGGAACTGGCAGAGTTCCTCCGGGTGTACGGCGCCGGTCGCACCTCCGACGCGGTCGCGCACTACCAGTCGCACCAGAACTGACCCTCCGGGCGCTTGCGCCCGAGGCGGTTCGGCAGCCGGCCTTCGGGCCATGCCCGTGAGCGGCACGAGGGGGTCGTGCGGTTCATCGGCAGGGTCACCGGAGGTCCGGCCGTTCGCGGGGGATGCACGACGGGGGCGTGTGTCCCCCGGGCAGGGCGGAAGCAGGCGTCGGCACGGAGGTGTCGGCCTGGACCGGGCCCGTGAGGGCACTGAGGGCTACGAGGGGGAGTCGTATCGCTCGTCGAGGGGGAAGCAAGGGGGTAGCCGAAGGGGGAGGAGAGACGCACAGCCATGGGTGAGGTCTTCGCCGCCCGCTACGAACTGGTCGATCCGATCGGACGAGGAGGCGTCGGCGCCGTCTGGCGCGCCTGGGACCACCGCCGTCGGCGGTATGTGGCCGCCAAGGTGCTCCAGCAGAGCGATGCGCACTCGCTGCTGCGGTTCGTCCGTGAGCAGGCTCTGCGGATCGATCATCCCCATGTGCTCGCGCCGGCCAGCTGGGCCGCCGACGACGACAAGGTCCTGTTCACCATGGACCTTGTCTCCGGCGGTTCGCTGGTCCATCTCATCGGGGACTACGGTCCCTTGCCGCCCTCCTTCGTCTGCACACTCCTCGACCAGCTCCTCGCGGGGCTGGCCGCGGTGCACGCCGAGGGCGTCGTCCACCGTGACATCAAACCCGCCAACGTCCTCCTCGAAGCCACGGGCACCGCGCGCCCACGCCTGCGGCTGTCCGACTTCGGCATCGCCATGCGGCTGGGCGAGCCCCGCCTGACCGAGACCAACCTCGTGGTGGGCACGCCCGGTTATCTCGCCCCCGAGCAGCTGATGGGCGCGGAACCGGACTTCCCGGCCGACCTGTTCGCCGTGGGGCTGGTCGCGCTGTATCTGCTGGAGGGGGCCAAGCCGGACACCAAGGCACTCGTCCAGTACTTCACCACGCACGGAACTCCTGGTGCGCCCAAGGGCATTCCGGAACCGCTGTGGCAGGTGGTGGCCTCGCTTCTGCAGCCGGAGCCACACGCGCGTTTCCGTACGGCCACGGGTGCGCGCAAGGCCCTCGCCTCGGCCGCCGAGTTGTTGCCGGAACCGGGTCCGGACGACGAGGTGATCGAGATATTCGACCAACTCGGGCCGCTGCCGCAGGGGTTCGGGCCTGACGGGCCGCTCAAGCCGACGCCCGGGGCGACAGGGGCCGCAGGCGGCGTCCGGCAGGCGGGCACGGGCGGCTCGGAGGCAGGAACCGCCGGATCCGCGGCGGGGCGCACAGGGGCTGGGCCAGGGGGCATGGGCTCTGACGCGGGTGGTGCGGGCTCCGGATCGGGGGCCGCGGGGCATGAGGGTGCAGGACATGCGTCGGGGCGCGCACGTTCCGGATGGGCCGGGGACGGCTCCGAAGGCGTCGCAGACGGATCCGTACCTGCGGGTGCAGGGCCCGTACCGCCCGGTACCGGGGCCGGCTCCGCCTCCGGATCCGGCTCCGTGCCGAGCGATCCGCGCCGAGGACCGACCGGTTCGATGCCGGCGTCGGACGTCACACCTTCCGGGCCCGCATCCGACCCGCAGCCGCCCCGGTACGGACCTCAGCCACTCTCCCCCCACCAGCCACCCACCGCCCACGAGCCCTCCGCCTCTTCGCGCCCCGGCGACGACGGCGGGTTCTTCCCCATGTCGGACACCGGCAGCTTCCCCCTCCCGCCGCCTCAGGCCACCGGCTCCACCCCTCAGGCGCACACGCCCCCTGCCCACCCGGTACAGGCACCCGGGCAGTCGTCGAACGCACGCGGCCCGAGACAGCCGGGTCATGCGTACGCAGAGGCACAGGCACGCCAGGACGCACAGCAGTACCCCGCTCACGTCTCCCCCTACGACACCACGCACGTCCTGTCCTCCCCCCAGCAGTTCGGGCCGCGCCATCCGGCTGAGCCCTCGACGCCGACGCCACACCAGCGCGTCGATGCCTCTACTGCTTCGTACACCGCTGAGAGCCCGCAGGTTCCATCTCCGGCACCACCGATCGCGCAGCCACGCCGGCGCGGTGGCGGTCACCGTGCCCCACGCCGCGCGAGCAGCAGCCACGTCACGCGCCGGCCCGGCCCACCCGCCAAGGTGGCGGTTCCCCTTCTGCTGCTGGCGCTGGCCTGCTACGCCGTGGGTTTCTGGGCCCTGGCCCGGATCTGAGCAGACCAAGACCCGCCGGGCCGCGAGCTCCCGAATCACGGGCATCTCCGCCCCGCGAGGACGCGAGGGTCACGAGGGCGCCCGCGGTCCGGACGCCAATCGGCAAACCGGCCCTCCGAGCCCAGGCCCTCAGCCCCAGCCTCCGGCTCTACCGGACCCCACCCTCCGCCGGGCCACGACCGCCCACACCCCCAGCACCGACAGCACCGCAGTCCCCGCTCCGATGCCGCTCACCGCGAGCACGGTCATCGTGGTGTCGCCGTCCTCGCCACCGCCGCCGACCCCGAGGCCGCCCCTTCCTTCCGCGGCAGCCTCTTCCTCGCCCGCGGCCACCTCGAAGACCCCTGCGGGCTTCGACTCCCCCGCGTAGCCGGGCCCTGCCAGCTCCTCGCCGTCCACGCGCACGCGCAGCCTCAGTTCGAACGGCCCGTCGCCGTGCTTCTCGGCCACGTCGTCGGCCAGGTGCACCACGAGGTAGTAGGAGCCGGCGAAGCGCATGCCCTGATACCGGGCCGGGACGGCGAACCGGTTCTCGTAGGCGACCGGCGGCAACGGGGGGAGCGCCACGGCCGTCTGCCTACCGTCGTAGCTGGTGCTCTTGTCGTCGACGATGCCCCGTGCGGGGTTGTAGAGGGACAGGCCGAGAGCTCCCACGACGGAGCTGTCGCCGCTGTTCGAGCTGCCCAGTTCGGCGGTGGCGGACAGCTGCCGTCCCCAGTCGAGGGGGACCTTGTAGAAGAGCGTCCGGCCCGGCTGGATGTCGGAGGTCCACACGCCGTGGCCGACGGATGCCGCCGAGGCGAAGCCCGCGCCTCCCTCGCGGCGCACACCGTCGCCGGTGACGGGTGTGGGAGAGGCGGAGTTCCACGCTTCGGGGGCGCTCGGCACGGCGGTCCGTCGCGGGGGCGGCTCCGCGGTCACGAAGAGTTCCAGGCCCCAAGCGTCCGAAGCGGCAGCCGCCGTACCGACTCGTTCGACGATGACGTGGTAGGTGCCCGCACTCCTGCACAGGGTCCGGTCGGCGGAGATCTCGCGTCCGCCCCAGGCCGTGATCGGCCGCGGGCTGCGGACGACCCCGAAGGTCTGCCTGTCGAGGGAGCAGGAACGGCCGTCGGGGTTCTCCACGGTCACCTTGATGCCGTCGCCCGCCTGGACGGTGCTGCCGGGGGCGGGGATCGCCGTCACGGAGACGTAGGTGTCCGAGGTGGCGTCGAGGTCGAGTCTGTAGGCGATCGGCGCGTCGGTCGGCGGCAGGGAACTCCTGTACGTCGCGCCCGGTTCGAGCTGTGCGGCGGCCGCGGTGTCGGTCGTGCCTTGCACGGACCTGGCATCCGGTGCGAAGGCATAAGGGCCGGGGGTTCCCGCCGCCCGCGCGGACGGGCCGGACAGGGCGATCGTCGTCCACACGAGCAGAGCCACCACGACGGCCCCTCGCACGCCTGAGCCCCTGCGCCCGCCTGCCACCTCAGCGCATACCGTGTGGTGAGCGCGCCGCGCCGCCCGCCAGCGGCGACCCCGTGCCGTACGCCGCCGCCCCATCACGCGCCGCCCCCTTTTCCTTCGGACCATGGCCGTCGCCCATCCTGCCCAGCGCGGCCCTGCCTCACCCGCACAATCCGTACGACCGTCCGAAACGCCCGGCTCTAGGTCCTCCGGTCCTGTCCCGCAACTCGAATCCACGACACGGCGTCGCGGGCAGGCGCCCCGAAGCACACAAAACCCCGACCGCAGGGCGGCCGGGGTCTGTTTCAGATTGCGTTGTCGTGGCTCACGAACCCGTGGGCACGGAGTCAGTCGCCTCCGTCCACAGATCCTGCTCGGCGCGATCCGCCTGGATCTGGCGGTACACGAGGAGCCCGCCGATGGCGGCCAGTGCGACCAGGAGAAGCTTCTTCACCGCGCGACCTCGTCTTTCCTTGACGTAGGGGACCTCTGGCGCCCGACTATACACACCGACCGATATCGATCGGTGACCTGCGTCGAGGCTCAACTTCCGTCCGGAACAGCGCAGTAGAAGCGGAGGCCACCGCTCCGATCGGAGGGTGATCACACCCCGACAGACGGTGACTTTGCTCCCTTTCCTCCCGCGTCCCGCACTTTCCTCGACTTTTCAGGCTCCTTGCACCCATCCGAGTGGTGTTGATCTGAAGATCGACGCGCCACGGGCGTCGGTACATGATTTCTCGGCCCCCATACACATCATGAGGAAAGTACGCAAATCGCCCAACCCGAAAGTGAGGGGCCATGGCCCGGAACAAGGTCATGAACCTGTGGACCACCATCGTCACCGCCTTCCTCGCGCTGTTCACGGCGCTCGGCTTCGTCACGACCACCTCGGCCGCGGCCGTACCGCACACCGAGACGACCCGCAAGAGCGGCAGCGACGACACCGACCGCAACACGCAGGTGACGGTTCCGGCGATGCCCCAGTGGGCCTGGTCCTACGCCAGATCCCTGCCCCCCACGATGAAGCAGCGCATCCGCGCCGAGGCACACGGCAAGACCCCCGGCTGCCGTCACCGCCCGCTCACGGACGACGAAGCCACCACGACGGCGACCTCGGCGGCCGGCGAGTGCGTCTCAGCCGCCGCCCCAGGGCAGCCGCTCGTCCCGCACCAGCGCTGAACCCGACGGCTCACGCCGAGCCGTCACCCTTACCCCTTGTTGCGCCTACCGCGCCGTTATCCAGAACGCACTGTCACAGCGAGCTTGCGTACAGGCACCGCTCGGTACGACACCGCACAGCAGGACACCGCACAGCAGAACACGGGTCGGCAGAACACCGGCCGGCAGAACACCGCTCATGCGCAGTACGCCTCATGCACAGCAGTACGTACGAAGACGGCCCGCGCGACACCTCACCCCTCTCCGCCCCCCTCTCCGACGATGTGCCGGAGATAGGACCACGGATCGTCGAGGTAACGCCGCCAGTGGTCCACGAGCTCCAGGTCCCGCCAAGCCGCGGGACGCATTCCGTGGTCGCCCACCTCGATGATCTCGGCGCCCGGCAGCGCCGTCAGTACAGGTGAGTGCGTGGCGCAGATGATCTGCGCACCGGAACGCCCCAGTTCGTGCAGCACACCGACCAGTTGAAGGCAGGAAGCGAAGGACAACGCGGCCTCGGGCTCGTCCAGGACGTACAGCCCAGGCTCCTGGAACCGCTCACGGAAGGCCATCAGAAAGCCTTCGCCGTGGCTCATCTCGTCCACGGCCCCCGACAGCCTTCCCGTCTGCTGCTCCCGGCCCAGCGCGTCCAGCGCGGTCTCCGCCCGCAGGAAGAAACCTCTGCGGCGCGTACGAGGCCCGCGCAGCATGCGGCGGCCGGCCGGCGTCGCCTCGAAGCGTATCCGCCCGCCCAGCGCCGACGGCGCACGCCAACTGGCGTACCGGTAGCCCGCGGACCCGCCCCAGGAGTCCAGCCCGAAGCCTTCCGCGAGCGCCTCGACGAGGGTCGACTTGCCCGAGCCGTTCTCCCCCACCAGGAACGTGACCGGCGTGCGGAACTTCAGGCCGTCCTCCAGCAGCTGCCGTACACAGGGCACCGACCACGGCCACTGGCCGCCTTCCTCCAGTTCACCGTCGGCCACATGCGCGTACGCCCTTTCGACGATCATGCCGCCAGGCTCTCACCCGGCACTGACAATCAAGCTCGCCCCGGGTTGATCGGGCCTCGCGGGGTCGGCAGGGCTTCCCCCGGTGATGTCGAAGCCCCCCGGCCGGGATCGGCCGAGGGGCTCATCGCGACGGGCCGCGCCCGTCAGCCGACCGGACGGGCCATGGCCCGGGTCTCGCTGTACGGCGAGTAGTTCCCGGCGGCGTCGTAGCTGCGGGCCCGGTACTGGTAGAAGTTCCCGTCAGCGGGCACCGCGTCGCAGACGCTGGCCGTGGCGGGGTCGAGGCGCGGGTCGAAGCCCTGGTGCAGGACGACCGACCAGGTCTCCGTCCCCGCCTGACGACGCTCGATCTCGAAGCCGATGAAGTCACGGATCGGAGCCGGCGTGCTGTCGGAGACGGTCGCGCGGATGCCGCTCGAGCACGAGCCCACGGTCAGGTCGGGGGCGTAGCCAGGGGCAATGCCGTCGGGGATGTCGAGCCAGAGCTCGTTGGTGGCGCCGGCGTCGAGCCAGGCCGGGTTGTAGGTGGTGGTGCCGCCGTCGTTGGTGACGAGGACGCGGTAGTGACGGGTCTCGCCGTCGGCGGTGACGGGACCGGTGGTCCAGGTGTTGCCCTTGGTGGTGCCGAGCGGGACCCAGACGTAGGAGCCTTCCACCTTGTCGTTGCTCAGCACCGTGTAGTGGTCGAAGTGGGGCTCGGTGTTGAGGGGCCAGTTCAAGGTGACCTTGCCGGTCGCCTTGTCGTAGGTGCCGGTCAGGGAGGTGACGACCGGCAGTGGACGGACGATGGTGTCCGTGCTGCCCGACGAGGTGTTGCCGGCCTTGTCCTTGGCGCGGACCTCGTAGTAGTAGGGCGTGCGGTCGTCGGGGTTCACCAGGGGGTCGGTGTGGCTGCGGGCGGTGGTCGTGGTGACCTTCGTCCAGGTGCTGGAGCCGACGGGCCGCCGGTAGAGGGAGTAACTCGCCAGGTCCATCTCCTTGTTGGCGGACCAGGAGACGGTCGTCTTGCGGGTGGTGGTGCTGTAGGCGGTCTTCACACCGGTGGGGGCCAGCGGCTTCGTCTTGTCGTACGTGGCCGACGTCCGGGGCGTGTACGTGTACTTGACCTTGGCGGCGCCGGACCAGTTCACGTAGTCGACGCGCAGGGTGTGCTTGCCGGAGGGGACGGTGAGGTTGACGCTCTTGGAGCGGGCGGTGTCACCGGTGCCCTGCCACAGGTCGATCTTGCGGACACCGTCCAGGTAGACGCGGACGCCGTCGGTGGCGGAGGCGGTGAACGTGAAGGGGCCACCGGAGCCGAAGTCGCGGGTCACCGACCAACGGACACCGAAGTTGTTCGTCGGCACTCCGGAGACCGGGCTGCCCGACCAGTACTGGTCGACCGCACTGTCGCAGTCGGTCCTCACCGGGGTGCCGGAGAACGAGGTGTTGCTGTAGAACGTCCGCTTGTAGACGTTGGTCGTGCAGGTGACGTCGGCGGCAGCCGCCTGCGGGGCGGCGGCCAGCAGGCTGCCGAGGACGACGGCGGACAGGGCGCCACCGGTCAGGGCGGCGACGAGACTCTTCTGGCGCACGGGGGCCTTTCGCGCTGTGCGGGAGGACGTACAGCCTGGAGACTCGCGACGTGCGGCGAAGGTTGCACGAAGATCACCGGTCTCCGCACGGGCGTCGCGGCTCATGAAGGGCACCGGCAGACGGCGGTGTCCCGGGCGCCGTACCTGTCCGCGGCCGTCGGGTGTCGCGCACTGGTGCCAGCTCCTGCTCTCAGCCCTCGCGGGCGCCCCTGACCAGGCCTGCCGGCCGCTAAGGCGTGATCCAGTTCGCCCAGCCGAAGGTGAACTTGTACGCGGCGCGCACCGCGCCCCACCCTCGCCTGCCCGACAGAAGCGCCACAGCCATGGCCACGATGAACAGGGCAGAGAAGCCTCCCGCGATCAGGGCACCTGCCGCGGGCGACCAGAGCACGCCTACGACCACGCTCACCAACGCAGCGAGCGCCGCGCCCACGTGTGCAATGGGGAGTTCCACGCGAAACAGTTCTCGTATCGCCGAGCGCGACGCCCGCAGGTCCGCGTTGTAGCGGTCCCTCGCCGCATCAGGATCGGCCATCGGCCCTTCAGGCCATTGCTGGTCCACCAGTGCCCTCCCCGTCCCCGCCCTGCCCATCCCGTCCGCAGTCGACCCGCACACCGTGGAGCGGGCGCGGTGCGCGGCCCCGGCCATTGATGTCAACCGGAGATGGAAAAAACCCCCGGTCCAAGTGAACCAGGGGTCTTTTCGCTGGTGGGGCTAACAGGATTTGAACCTGTGGCCTCATCCTTATCAGGGATGCGCTCTAACCAACTGAGCTATAGCCCCGCCGCGCTCTGCGGTGTGTGTCCCGCGCGCTGACTCCTGAAGATTAGCGCACGACATGGGCAGTCCCAAAATCGGTTGTCGGGGCACCGTCAGGCGAGGCCGTGCTCAGCGGCGGGCGGCCGCCTCACTCGTCCTCCGCGAGCGTCAGCTCGACGCCGCCGACGAAACCGGCGGAGAGGTTGTAGATGAACGCGCCGAGCGTCGCCAGCGCCGTGGCGAGGACGACGTCGATCACCGCGATGATCGACGTGAACATCAGCACGTGCGGCAGCGACAGGAAGGACTGCAGGTCGAAGCCGTTCGACTCGTTGGAGCCGGTCGCCTCGGAGATCGTGCCGCCGACCGTGGAGAAGACGCCCATCGCATCCATGACCATCCACAGGACGGCGGCCGCGACGATCGTGCAGATGCCCAGGGCGATGGAGAGCAGGAAGCTGACCTTCATCACCGACCACGGGTCGGCTTTGGCCACCCGCAGGCGCGCCTTGCGGGTGCGCGGCGTCGTACGGGCCCCGGCCCCGGTGCGCGGCATGCGCGTCCCGCTCGCCGGAGTGGCCGTCTGGTAGGCCTGCGGCGGGTGGTAGGGCCCCCCGGCGGGCTGCTGCTGGCGTTCCCCCGGCAGCGGCGACGGCGCGGAGGCCGGCTGCTGCGCCCCCGCGGGCGCGGCCTGCGGCTGGGCGCCCGCGCCGGCCGCGTACTGCTGGGTCTGCGGACCTCGGTCCGTCACGGTTCCCCCCTGGGATCCAGGTGCGTCGGACGAGGAAGAGTCCTTCGCGGGCGACTTGATCGCTTTGAGCTGGGTCGTGTGCGTGTCCGTCGCACGCGCGGCGGAGCCACGGCCGCCGCCCGTCTCCTTACCGGCCGTGGGACCGGTCGAGGTACCGGACGATCCGGCGCCCGTGGCTCCGCTCACGATGACTCACTCCTCGTGCTACTCGGCCGAGGGTGCCGCACCCTCGTCCTCGCCGATGGTCTCGGCAGCGCCCTCGGCGGTCTCGTCGACGACCACGTCGCCGTCGACCTCCTCCGCCTCGCGCCCCGCCTCGGCGTTACGAGCGATGCCGACCACGGCATCGCGCTTGCCCAGGTTGATCAGTTGGACGCCCATGGTGTCACGGCCCGTCTCCCTGACCTCGTTGACTCGCGTACGAATCACACCGCCGCCCAGCGTGATGGCGAGGATCTCGTCGGTCTCCTCGACCACCAGCGCGCCGACGAGCGAGCCGCGGTCCTCCACGATCTTGGCGGCCTTGATACCGAGGCCGCCGCGACCCTGGACGCGGTACTCGTCGACGGCAGTCCGCTTCGCGTACCCGCCGTCGGTGGCAGTGAACACGAACGTACCGGTTCGAACAACATTCATCGAGAGCAGCTCGTCTCCCTCGCGGAAGCTCATGCCCTTGACGCCGGAGGTGGCACGTCCCATCGGGCGCAGCGACTCGTCCGTGGCCGTGAACCGGATCGACTGTGCCTTCTTGCTGATCAGAAGCAGATCGTCGTCCGCCGACACCAGCTCGGCTCCGATCAGCTCGTCGTCCGACCCGTCCTCCATCTGACGGAGGTTGATCGCGATGACGCCGCCGGAACGGGGTGAATCGTAATCCTTCAGAGGCGTCTTCTTCACCAGACCCGCCTTTGTGGCGAGCACGAGGTACGGCGCCGCCTCGTAGTCGCGGATCGCGAGGATCTCGGCGATCGCCTCGTCCGGCTGGAAGGCCAGCAGGTTCGCCACGTGCTGGCCGCGCGCGTCCCGGCCGGCGTCGGGAAGCTCGTACGCCTTCGCCCGGTAGACGCGGCCCTTGTTGGTGAAGAACAGCAGCCAGTGGTGCGTCGTCGAGACGAAGAAGTGGTCGACGATGTCGTCTTCCTTGAGCTTCGTGCCGCGTACGCCCTTGCCGCCGCGCTTCTGCGCCCGGTAGTCGTCGGTCTTGGTGCGCTTGACGTAGCCGCCGCGCGTGACGGTGACCACGATGTCCTCTTCGGCGATGAGGTCCTCGATGGACATGTCACCGTCGTAGGGGATCAGCTTGGTCTTGCGGTCGTCGCCGTACTTCTCGACGATCGCCGCGAGCTCCTCGCTGACGATGCCGCGCTGGCGGACCGGGGAGGCGAGGATCTGGTTGTACTCGTTGATCTTCGCCTGCAGCTCGTCGTGCTCCTGGACGATCTTCTGGCGCTCCAGGGCGGCGAGCCGGCGCAGCTGCATCTCGAGGATGGCGTTGGCCTGGATCTCGTCGATCTCCAGGAGCTCCATCAGGCCCGTGCGTGCGACGTCGACGGTCTCACTGCGCCGGATCAGCGCGATGACCTCGTCGATGGCGTCCAGGGCCTTCAGCAGGCCGCGCAGGATGTGCGCGCGCTCCTCGGCCTTGCGCAGGCGGAACCGCGTGCGGCGGACGATGACCTCGATCTGGTGCGTCACCCAGTGGCGGATGAACGCGTCCAGGGAGAGCGTGCGCGGGACACCGTCGACGAGCGCCAGCATGTTGGCGCCGAAGTTCGTCTGCAGGTCCGTGTGCTTGTAGAGGTTGTTCAGGACGACCTTGGCGACCGCGTCGCGCTTCAGCACGATGACCAGGCGCTGGCCGGTACGGGACGACGACTCGTCGCGGACGTCGGCGATGCCGCCGATCTTGCCGTCCTTCACCAGGTCGGCGATCTTCTGCGCGAGGTTGTCGGGGTTGGTCTGGTACGGCAGCTCCGTGACCACCAGGCACTGGCGGTTCTGGATCTCCTCGACCTCGACGACCGCGCGCATGGTGATGGAGCCGCGGCCCGTGCGGTACGCCTCCTCGATGCCCTTGCGGCCCACGACGAGGGCGCCCGTCGGGAAGTCGGGGCCCTTGATGCGCTCCATGAGCGCGTCCAGCAGCTCCTCGTGCGAGACGTCCGGGTTCTCCAGGTACCACTGGGCGCCGGCCGCGACCTCGCGCAGGTTGTGCGGCGGGATGTTGGTGGCCATGCCGACCGCGATACCGGCCGAGCCGTTGATCAGCAGGTTCGGGAAGCGGGCCGGCAGGACGGTCGGCTCCTGGGAGCGGCCGTCGTAGTTGTCCGTGAAGTCGACGGTCTCCTCGTCGATGTCACGGACCATCTCCATCGACAGCGGCGCCATCTTGCACTCGGTGTAGCGCATGGCCGCCGCCGGGTCGTTGCCCGGAGAGCCGAAGTTGCCGTTGGAGTCGACCAGCGGCATCCGCATCGACCACGGCTGGGCGAGCCGCACCAGGGCGTCGTAGATCGAACTGTCGCCGTGGGGGTGGTAGTTGCCCATGACGTCGCCGACCACGCGGGCGCACTTGTAGAAGCCGCGCTCGGGGCGGTAGCCGCCGTCGTACATGGCGTACAGGACGCGGCGGTGGACGGGCTTGAGGCCGTCGCGGACGTCCGGCAGCGCACGCGAGACGATGACGGACATCGCGTAGTCGAGGTACGAGCGCTGCATCTCCGTCTCGAGCCCGACGGGCTCGACACGCATCGCGAGTTCGCCGCCCTCTTCAGGGGTGACGGGAGTGTTCTCGTCGGTCATTGCTGGTGAAGATCCTTCCTGGTGCGGTCAGCTGAGACCGACTCAGATGTCGAGGAAGCGGACGTCCTTGGCGTTGCGCTGGATGAACTGGCGGCGGGCCTCGACGTCCTCGCCCATGAGGACCGAGAACAGGTCGTCGGCCTGGGCGGCGTCGTCGAGGGTGACCTGCCCGAGGACCCGGTGCTCCTGGTCCATCGTGGTGACGCGCAGTTCCTCGGCGTTCATCTCGCCGAGACCCTTGAAGCGCTGGATGGAGTCCTCGCGGACGCGCTTGCCGCGCTGGCGGCCCATCTCGATCAGCGCGTCGCGCTCGCGGTCCGAGTAGGCGTACTCGACGTCGTCCCGGCCCCACTTGATCTTGTACAGCGGGGGGCGGGAGAGATACACGTGTCCGGCCTCGACCAGCGGCCGCATGAAGCGGAACAGGAAGGTCAGCAGCAGGGTGCTGATGTGCTGGCCGTCGACGTCGGCGTCCGCCATCAGGATGATCTTGTGATAGCGGAGCTTCTCGATGTCGAAGTCCTCGTGCACGCCGGTGCCGAAGGCGGAGATCAGCGCCTGGATCTCCTGGTTCTGCAGGATCTTGTCGATCCGCGCCTTCTCGACGTTGAGGATCTTGCCTCGGATCGGGAGGATCGCCTGGTACTGCGGGTTGCGGCCGGACTTGGCCGAGCCGCCGGCGGAGTCACCCTCGACGATGAAGATCTCGCACTTGGTGGGGTCGTTCGACTGGCAGTCGGAGAGCTTGCCCGGCAGGGACGCCGTCTCCAGCAGGCCCTTACGACGCGTCAGGTCACGGGCCTTGCGGGCCGCCACGCGCGCGGTGGCCGCCTGGATGCCCTTGCGGACGATGTCCGCGGCCTCGACCGGGTTGCGGTCCAGCCAGTCGTTGAGGTGCTCGTAGACCGCCTTCTGCACGAAGGTCTTGGCCTCCGTGTTGCCCAGCTTGGTCTTGGTCTGGCCCTCGAACTGCGGCTCGCTCAGCTTCACCGAGATGATCGCGGTCAGACCCTCGCGGATGTCGTCACCCGTGAGGTTGTCGTCCTTCTCGCGCAGCAGCTTCTTGTCGCGCGCGTACTTGTTGACCAGGTTGGTCAGCGCCGCGCGGAAGCCCTCTTCGTGCGTACCGCCCTCGTGCGTGTGGATGATGTTGGCGAAGGAGTACACGCCCTCGCTGTAACCGCTGTTCCACTGCATCGCGACTTCGAGGGACAGGCTCCTGTCCTTGTCCTCGGCCTCGAGGTCGATCACCGTCGGGTGCACCACGTCTCCCTTGCGGGAGTTGAGGTACTTCACGAAGTCGACGATGCCGCCTTCGTAGTGGTACGTGACGGTCTTGACCTCGGCGGTCTCGTCCGCGCCCGCCTCGTCGGCTCCGAACGTGGCCTTCGCCGACTCGCGCTCATCAGTGAGTTTGATCGTCAAACCCTTGTTGAGGAACGCCATCTCCTGGAAACGCCGGGAGAGCGTTTCGAAGGAGTAGTCGGTGGTCTCGAAGATGTCGCCGTCCGCCCAGAACGTGACCGACGTGCCGGTCTCCTCCGTGGCCTCGTGCTTGGCGAGCGGGGCCGTGGGCACGCCCATCTTGTAGTCCTGCGTCCAGCGGTGACCGTCGGTCCTGACCTCGACGGCAACCTTCGAGGACAGCGCGTTCACGACGGAGACACCCACGCCGTGCAGACCACCGGAGACCGCGTAGCCACCGCCGCCGAACTTGCCGCCCGCGTGCAGCACGGTCAGCACGACCTCAAGGGCCGGCTTGTTCTCGGAGGGGACGATGCCCACCGGGATGCCGCGGCCGTTGTCGACGACCCGGACGCCGCCGTCGGCGAGGATCGTCACGTCGATGGTGTCCGCGTGGCCGGCCAGCGCCTCGTCGACGGAGTTGTCGACGACCTCGTACACGAGGTGGTGCAGCCCTCGCTCACCGGTCGAGCCGATGTACATACCGGGCCGCTTGCGGACCGCGTCCAGACCCTCGAGGACGGTGATGGCGCTGGCGTCGTACGAGGCGGTGACCTCGCCGTTCGACGAGGTCGCCGCGGCGTCGGTGGACGGGATGTTCTCGTTGGGGTTGCCGGAATCGGCCACGAAGCGCCCTTTCTGGCACAGCACGAGCCGGGCTCCTTGAGGTGCCCCCTTTGCGGGAGGGTGCCGGAGCGGCTGCGGCATGTTGCGTTGGTAAGCCTTGATCAGCGTTGCTCAGCTTTTCCCGGACGGTCCCCACGATTGGGGCGGGATTACTTCCAGTCTACCGGTAGCGCCGACAGTGATGGGGGTTTGCCGGTACCTGAGTCCGCACGTACCGCCCTGAACCGGCCTCGGCCGACTCCCCATATGCGGAACGGGGCTCCGAGAGGCTCACAGCGGCACTCAGCGCTTCGGACTGTCAACCTTCAGCTACTGAGTCGCCACCGAGCCGAAGCGGGACCGTAATACCCCTTATGTCCACATGCCTCGAAGGCCCGCACCCGACCCCCGGAAGCGGACATTTCACCCCCGACATGAATAAGTGCCGCAATATTAATTTAGCGGCACGCGACGCGACACCGTCCAAACCGCGGCGCTCCGACGAGCTGAGCCTTCAAAGACGGCCCACCTGAAAAATAAATTTGCCAGCCCATCGCAGCCTGTTACGGTTGGAACACCGTAAAGAGATTGCGGAAATTTAGCTCAACGTTTAACGAAACGGCAGGTAAAGTGAAGGTTCGAAAGGCGTCTGTGGTCAAGGCGGGAATCATCGTCGGCTCGGCGGCTCTGGTGCTGGGTACGGCGACGAACTCCTGGGCGGCCGGCGATCCCATTACGGTCAAGACCACGGACGACAACCCGGGCGGCTGGGCCACCTTCTGGCCCAACGGGGACAAGTTCACCGTCACTGACCACCAGGCCGATGGCCTGCGAGCCTCTGGCTACATACGGTTCAACGGCACCACCCACCGTCTGGACGATGCCAACGGGGCCAGCACCGGTTCCTCCTCGGGCTCGGTGTCACGCATTTTCTCGATCGCGGAAGAGACCAAGGTCGAGATCAAGGTCTGCCTCCGTAACGGAGCCGATGGAGCGCCTCAGTTCTGCAGCGGATGGCGTGCCGCACTGGCCTAGCCAGTTGTCGGACCCGACGCTGCACAAATGATTTGGGCGGTGGCGGCTCCGGCTAAGCACTCATGGGGGGCCTGTAATTGGTGTGCCGCAGGCCCCCTGTTCGTTGCCAGAATTCCCCTGGCCCGCCGCCACGACGCAAAACTCCGCTGCGGAAACGGCCGTCCGGCGCTTGACGACCTGGAATTCCAGAATATTTTCGGGGGTCTGCCCTACCCGTAGGTGTCGCCGGGCCCCGTGCTGCCCGGAGCTCGCAGCGGTCCGTAGCGGCGGGCGGGGCCACCGGGACCCTGCACTCTGATCTGCCGCACCGCACCATGACCGAGGTCCTCGTTGAGCCGGGCGACCAGCGTCGGCGCGAGCAGCCGCAGGTTCGTCGCCCAGGCCGTCGAGTCGCACCGCACGACCAGGACCCGCTCGTCCTCGTCGTACTTCTCCGGCACACAGTGCTTGGCGACGTCCTCACCCACGATCTGCGGCCAGCGCCCCATCACCCCGCCCACCGCGGCCGGCGTCTCCCAGCCGCGCTCGGTGATGAGCCTGTTGATGGCGGAGCCGAGCGCCATCGGGTCGCGTCCGTCGGCCCGCGCGCCGGAGCGGAGCCCTCCGCGCCGCGCCTGCTTCTTCTGCCGTGCCGCGTCCCCACGCGCCCGTGCCTGCTCCTTGGCCGCCCGAAGCGCCACACGCGCGAGGTCGACCCCGGAGGGCTCGGGCGTCTTCGGAGCGCTCACCGGCGGCTCCTCGGCCGGGCTCTCGCTCATACGCGCTCCACCGCACCCTCCGACACGGAGTACCGCACTCCGGACAGCACGTCCGGCACGTCGTCATCGACCGCGGCGGTCACCAGCACCTGCTCACCGGGCGCGACCAGCTCGGCCAGGCGCTCACGGCGGCGGCTGTCCAGTTCGGCGAACACATCGTCGAGAACCAGCACCGGCTCATTGCCCTCCGCCCTCAGCAGGTCGTACGAGGCCAGACGCAACGCCAGCGCGTACGACCAGGACTCACCATGGGAGGCATATCCCTTGGCGGGCAGCTGACCGAGTCTGAGAAGCACATCGTCCCGATGCGGGCCCACGAGGGTGACACCCCGCTCGATCTCCTGCTTACGGGCATCGGCGAGCGCCGTCATCAGCTGCTCGAAGAGGTCCTCACGCGTGTGTGCCTCGCCCGGGGCCGACGGCTTGTAGTCCAGCGCGACGGGGCCGCCACCGGGTGCCAGTTGCTCGTACGCCTTGTCGGCGAGCGGCTGGAGCGCCGCGATCAGATCGAGGCGCTGGGCGAGCAACTCGGCGCCCGCGCGCGCGAGATGCTGATCCCAGACATCGAGCGTGGACAGGTCCATCGTGCGGCCGCCGTGGCGACGGGCCAGCGCGGCCGACTTCAGGAGGGTGTTGCGCTGCTTGAGCACCCGCTCGTAGTCCGAGCGGACGCCCGCCATGCGCGGGGAGCGGGCGGTGATCAGCTCGTCCAGGAACCGGCGCCGCTCACCCGGGTCGCCCTTGACCAGGGCGAGGTCCTCCGGGGCGAACAGGACGGTGCGTACGATTCCCAGCACGTCACGCGGTCTGACCTGCGAGGACCTGTTGATGCGGGCACGGTTCGCCTTGCCGGGGTTCAGCTCCAGTTCGACCAGTTGCTGCCGCTCGCCCTGCCGCACCTGTGCCCTGATGACCGCCCGCTCGGCGCCCATGCGGACGAGAGGGGCGTCGGAGGCCACCCGATGGCTGCCGAGGGTGGCGAGATAGCCGACGGCCTCGACGAGGTTCGTCTTGCCCTGCCCATTGGGCCCCACGAAGGCCGTGACGCCCGAGTCGAGCGGAACTTCGACCCGGGCGTACGAGCGGAAGTCGGCCAGCGACAGATGCGTGACGTGCATGGTCGTTTCGCCGACCTCCCCCAACGTGTGTGGTTCAACCGTCCCCAGCTGTGGACAACCGGGCCACCCAGGGTGCCAGATCGGCATCCCCAGGGTGTGGACTACTTCTTGTCGTGCCCGCGTTCGTGCGCGACGGGCTACTTCTTCTCGACCGCGTGGCCACCGAACTGGTTCCGCAGCGCCGCGATCATCTTCATCTGCGGAGAGTCCTCCTGGCGGGAGGCGAACCGCGCGAAGAGCGACGCGGTGATCGCCGGCAGCGGCACCGCGTGGTCGATGGCGGCTTCCACAGTCCAACGTCCCTCGCCCGAGTCCTGTGCATAACCCCGGAGCCCGTCCAGGTGCTCGTCCTCGTCGAGGGCGTTCACCGCGAGGTCCAGCAGCCAGGAGCGGATGACCGTGCCCTCCTGCCAGGAGCGGAAGACCTCCCGGACGTCGGTCACGGAGTCGACCTTCTCCAGCAGCTCCCAGCCCTCGGCATACGCCTGCATCATCGCGTACTCGATGCCGTTGTGGACCATCTTCGCGAAGTGGCCCGCGCCGACCTTTCCGGCGTGCACCGAGCCGAAGTCGCCCTCCGGCTTGAGGGCGTCGAAGATCGGCTGCACCTTGGCCACGTTCTCCGCGTCACCGCCGTACATCAGCGCGTAACCGTTCTCCAGGCCCCAGACGCCGCCGGAGACACCGCAGTCGACGAAGCCGATGCCCTTGGCCGCCAGCTCCTCGGCGTGCTTCTCGTCATCCGTCCAGCGGGAGTTCCCGCCGTCCACCACGACGTCACCGGGCTCCAGCAGCTCGGCCAGCTCATCGATCGTCGACTGGGTCGCGGCACCCGCCGGGACCATCACCCAGACCACACGCGGGCCCGAAAGCTTGCCCACAAGCTCTTCCAGGCTGTGGACATCCGCGAGGTCCGGATTGCGGTCGTATCCGACGACGGTGTGGCCCGCGCGGCGGATCCGCTCGCGCATGTTGCCGCCCATCTTGCCGAGGCCGACGAGACCGAGCTCCATCAGTTGTGTTCCTTAGGTTGCTGTGGCGTGTGAGGCACCTTCGTACCCACGTACGAGCCTAAACCCGGACGTCCGCGCACAGCTGTGGGCATACGCGCTCATACGTACACGCTCACCTGCGGGTTTTCCCACAGGCCGGGCCAGTTCCTCCCCGGCCTGTGGACAACTCGCGGCGATCTCCGGCGGCTCAGCCGCTCAGCCGCACCGGCATGATCAGGTACTTGTAGGCCTCGTCCGCCTCCGCGTCCAGCGCCGGCTTGCCGCTGAGCAGTGCGGGCTTGGTGGACGTCGTGAACGACAGCTGGGCCACCGGGGAGTCGATGGCGCTCAGGCCGTCCAGCAGGAACGTCGGGTTGAAGGCGATCGAGATGTCGTCGCCCTCCAGCTGGGCGTCCACCCTTTCCACAGCCTGTGCGTCGTCGCTGGAGCCGGCCTCCAGGATCAGCACCCCCTGCTCGAAGCTCAGCCGCACCGGGGTGTTGCGCTCGGCGACCAGGGCCACACGCTTGACGGCCTCCACGAAGGGGGCGGTCTCGATCACGGCGACGCTGTTGAACTCCGTCGGGAACAGCGTGCGGTACTTCGGGAGGTCGCCCTCCAGCAGCCGGGTCGTCGTACGGCGGCCCGCGCCCTCGAAACCGATCAGTCCCTCGCCCGCACCCGAGCCGGACAGCGCCAGCGTGACGCTGTCACCGCTGGTCAGCGCCTTGGCGGTGTCCAGGAGCGTCTTGGCCGGGACCAGGGCGACCGCGGAGGCCTCCGGGTTCTCCGGCTTCCACAGGAACTCGCGAACCGCGAAGCGGTAGCGGTCGGTGGACGCAAGCGTGACGGTGTCGCCCTCGATCTCGATGCGCACACCGGTCAGGACGGGCAGCGTGTCGTCACGGCCGGCGGCGATGGCCACCTGCTGCACGGCGGAGGCGAAGACCTCGCCCGGGACCGTCCCGGTCGCGTTCGGCATCTGCGGAAGGGACGGGTACTCCTCCACAGGCAGGGTGTGGAGTGTGAACCGCGAGGAGCCACAGACCACGGTCGCCCGTACACCGTCTGTGGAGATCTCCACCGGGCGGTTGGGGAGCGCGCGGGAGATGTCCGCGAGGAGGCGGCCGGAGACGAGGACCGTGCCCTCCTCCTCGACCTCGGCGTCGACGCTCACACGTGCGGAGACCTCGTAGTCGAAGCTGGACAGGCTCAGCTGACCGTCGTCGGCCTTGAGGAGGAGGCCGGCGAGGACAGGCGCCGGCGGACGGGCCGGGAGGCTGCGCGCCGCCCAGGCCACGGCCTCCGCGAGTACGTCGCGTTCCACCCGGATCTTCACTGTTGCCGCCTCCTGCTGTTGCCGGCGCTTCTCGGCCTGCCTGGCTTCGTCGTCTGTCTCGGTGTCGTCGGCCCCGATGCGGGGAAGGACACCGGGAACAGTCTGACGCACCCCACTGACAGTAGGTGCCTCTCGGGGTCAAGTCGTGACGAGGGGCAGCCGGGAGCCGGACAGCGAGTTGTGCACAGGACCCCCTTCGAAACGAATTCCCCGCTCTCTCTAGTCGGGAGTAGTAGTAGGGCCTGTGGATACCGTGGATAACCTCGTTTGCCCAGGTCAGAGCGGAGATTTTGTCCACCGGCCCTGTGGGCGGAAGCAGTGGACAACCGGGTGTCTCTGTGGAGAACAGAAAGTTCTGCACACCCCATGCACAGCCTGAGGCGACTTCTCCCCAGCGCCGTCCCCAGGTTTACCCAGCTTTCCCACAGGGCAGTCCGGCACCTTCATGTGACGCCTTTCACTCGACCCGGTGAGCAGGCGCGTCGGGTTGCCGAACAGTGGACAGCCATGTGGAGAAGCTGGGGATCACTGGGGACAACTGGCCCCAGCCTGTGGGTTGCCGGTGGACAACTCGATGCACAGCCTGTGGATCTTTTCGCTGTCCACAGTCTGTGGAGATCGTTCGTCCACGAATCCACAAGTGGCTGACCTGGTCTGATGGTCCTTCAACAGGCCGGCCTGTGGACACAGTCTGGACAACTCCCCGGTCCCCAGGATGTGGACGGGAGAAAGTCACCAAATCTGTGGAGAGCGGCCGTAACCCTGCAGTTAATCGAACAGTGGGTGTCCGTACGTACGGGTCGCGGATGACGAAAGGGCGCCCCGGGAGTCCTCCCGAGGCGCCCTCAGCGGCGTACGACGGTGGCGGTCAGCCGTTCTTGATGCGGTTCGTGAGCTCGGTGACCTGGTTGTAGATGGAGCGCCGCTCGGCCATCAGATTGCGGATCTTGCGGTCCGCGTGCATGACGGTCGTGTGGTCGCGGCCGCCGAAGAGCGCGCCGATCTTCGGCAGTGAGAGGTCGGTCAGCTCACGGCACAGGTACATGGCGATCTGCCGGGCGGTCACCAGGGCGCGTCCTCGCGAGGTGCCGCACAGGTCCTCGACCGTGAGCCCGAAGTAGTCGGCGGTCGCGCCCATGATGGCCGTCGAGGTGATCTCCGGGGCGGAGTCCTCCCCTCCGGGGATCAGGTCCTTCAGGACGATCTCTGTGAGGCCCAGGTCCACCGGCTGCCGGTTGAGCGAGGCGAACGCGGTCACCCGGATCAGTGCGCCCTCCAGCTCACGGATGTTGCGCGAGATGCGGGAGGCGATGAACTCCAGTACCTCGGGCGGGGCGTTGAGCTGTTCCTGCACCGCCTTCTTGCGCAGGATCGCGATCCGGGTCTCCAGCTCGGGCGGCTGGACGTCGGTGATCAGGCCCCACTCGAAACGGTTCCGCAGCCGGTCCTCCAGCGTGACCAGCTGCTTGGGCGGCCGGTCGCTGGAGAGAACGATCTGCTTGTTGGCGTTGTGGAGCGTGTTGAAGGTGTGGAAGAACTCCTCCTGCGTCGACTCCTTGTCCGCGAGGAACTGGATGTCGTCGACGAGCAGGATGTCCATCTCGCGGTACCGCTTGCGGAAGCTGTCGCCCTTGCCGTCGCGGATGGAGTTGATGAACTCGTTGGTGAACTCCTCGGAGCTCACGTAGCGCACGCGCGTGCCGGGATACAGGCTGCGCGCGTAGTGCCCGATCGCGTGCAGCAGGTGCGTCTTGCCGAGCCCTGACTCCCCGTAGATGAACAGGGGGTTGTATGCCTTCGCCGGTGCTTCGGCGACGGCGACCGCGGCCGCGTGGGCGAAGCGGTTGGAGGCGCCGATGACGAACGTGTCGAAGAGGTACTTCGGGTTCAGTCGCGCGGTCGGCTCGCCGGGGCCGGGCGCCGGCGCGGGCTGCGCGGCGAGCGGGCCGGGGGCGCCGGTGGTGGGCAGGTTGGCGCCGACGGGGCCGCCGCGGTGCACATGGCCGGAGCCGGAGGGCGGCTCGGGCAGGTCGCGCCGGGCGCCCTGGTCGTAGTCGGCGCGCGGCTTGTCGTAGTCGGGCCGCTGCTGGTCGTAGTCCGGGCGGTGCTGGTCGTAGTCGGACCGGTGCGGCTCGTACTCGGGACGGTGCGGCTCGTAGTCGGTGCGGTGTCCGTCGTACGACGGCCGTTCCATCGGCTGCGGGCGGTAGTCCTGGGACGGGGGGCCGTAGGAGTCCTGTGCGTAGGACTCCTGCGACGGCGACGCGTAGGGGTCGCGCTCGGGGAAGCCGAGTCGTTGCTGCTGCCAGCCGTACTCGTCCTGCGTCGGGCGCGGCCAGCTCCCCGGGGCGGGCTCGGGACGCTGGTACTCGCTCGGGTAGGCCGGGCGGGCGGTGGGCAGAGGGTCGGTGGGAGTGCCGGGCCGCTGCTGGTCGTCCGCGCGGTGGCGGCCGTAGCTCTCGTACGAGGGGAGCTCGGGCTCCTCGTAGCGGGACTGCGGCGGGGCCGGGGGCGCCGGGGGCTCGCCGGCGGAGTCGTCGACGGTGATCGCGATGCGGATCGGGCGACCGCATTCGCGGCTCAGGGTCTCACTGACGACTGGGGCCAGGCGGCCCTCCAGTACGCCCTTCGCGAACTCGTTCGGTACGGCGAGCAGGGCGGTGTCGGCGACCAGGGCCAGGGGCTGGCAGCGCCGGATCCAGTGTTCGTCCTTGGCTTCCACACCCTGCCCGCGGCCCTCGCCGAGGAGCTGCTCCAGTACTCGTGGCCACACTGCGGCAAGATCGGCAGGTACGTCAGCCACAGGGCACGCTCTCTCACGGGTCCCACGTACGTGTGATGGTGGGACGGGTCGGGATTCACTTCGGGTGGAGCAAGAATCAAGGGGACAAGGGAACGAATCGGAGTCCAGTCACGGTAGTCAGGGCGACCGGTGCGGTTCAAGTTGTTGTCCCCAGCCTGTGGATAGTGTCCCTCCATGACCCTTGGTTTGACCGGATGGCGCAGCCGCGCGTACCGTAACCAGGTCGAGTTGTCGATGGCTGCTGCCGCCTGCCTCCGATGGGCACAGATCATGCAAGGTGATCGGTCAGCGGTGCACTCGGGCGTAACGCGAGCTACTCGTGGGCGCACGGTGACAGCCAGGACGGCACCCCGCAAACACCGATTTCTTTCTGGAGCCCCCGAGTGAGCAAGCGCACCTTCCAGCCGAACAACCGTCGTCGCGCGAAGACCCACGGCTTCCGGCTGCGTATGCGCACCCGTGCCGGCCGCGCGATTCTCGCGTCCCGCCGTAGCAAGGGTCGCGCCCGTCTGTCCGCCTGATCCCGGTCAGGTCATGCCGTCGTGCTGCCCACCGAGAACCGGCTGAGGCGGCGCGAGGACTTCGCGACCGCGGTACGACGAGGACGCAGGGCAGGACGCCAGCACCTCGTCGTCCATCTTCGTAGCGGTGCCACGGACCCGCACGCGCCTGGGGAGAGCGCTCCCCCGACGCGTGCGGGTTTCGTCGTGAGCAAGGCTGTGGGCGGCGCGGTCGTCCGTAACAAGGTGAAGCGCAGGCTTCGCCATCTGATGCGGGACCGAGTCGACCGGCTGCCCCCCGGTAGCCTGGTAGTCGTACGAGCGCTGCCCGGTGCGGGCGACGCCGACCATGCACAGCTGGCCCGAGACCTGGATGCCGCTCTGCAGCGGCTGCTGGGAGGGGGCGCGCGATGAAGTACCCACTACTGGCTCTGATCAAGCTGTACCAGTGGACGATCAGTCCGCTGCTCGGGCCGGTGTGCAAGTACTACCCGTCGTGTTCCCACTACGGCTTTACGGCGATCGACCGGCACGGTGCGATCAAGGGCACGGCGCTCACCGCCTGGCGCATCCTGCGGTGCAACCCGTGGTCGCTGGGCGGTGTGGACCATGTCCCGCCGCGCAAGCGCCCGCGGTGGCACGAGATGCTGCGCAACGCGTGGCGCGCACGCAAGGGCGGGCCCTCCGCCGCCGAAACGGCCACCGAGGAGAATGTTCCTTCGAGCCCGGCCGCAGAGACCCCGTCCCATGCCCAAGGAGCATGATTAGTGGACACGATTGCCAGCCTCTTCAGCTTCATCACGACACCCGTTTCCTGGGTCATCGTCCAGTTCCACAAGGTGTACGGCGCCCTCTTCGGCGATAACACCGGGTGGGCCTGGGGCCTGTCCATCGTGTCTCTGGTGATTCTGATCCGTATCTGCCTGATCCCGCTCTTCGTGAAGCAGATCAAGGCGACCCGGGCGATGCAGACGCTCCAGCCCGAGATGAAGAAGATCCAGGAGCGCTACAAGAACGACAAGCAGCGTCAGTCCGAAGAGATGATGAAGCTGTACAAGGAGACGGGTACCAACCCGCTCTCCTCGTGCCTTCCCATCCTGGCGCAGTCGCCGTTCTTCTTCGCTCTGTACCACGTGCTCAACAGCATCGCGACGGGCAAGACGGTCGGTGTCATCGACGAGCAGCTCTTGGCGAGCGCCCGTCAGGCACACATCTTCGGCGCTCCTCTTGCGGCGAAGTTCACGGACAGCTCCAGCAAGGTCGCCGAACTCGGTGCCTCGCTCACGGATGTCCGTGTGGTCACCGCGATCATGATCATCCTGATGTCTGCGTCGCAGTTCTACACGCAGCGCCAGCTGATGACGAAGAACGTCGACACCACGGTGAAGACGCCGTTCATGCAGCAGCAGAAGATGCTGATGTACATCTTCCCGATCATGTTCGCCGTCTTCGGTATCAACTTCCCGGTCGGTGTCCTCGTCTACTGGCTGACCACCAACGTGTGGACCATGGGTCAGCAGATGTACGTGATCCACAACAACCCCACCCCGGGTTCCAAGGCCCAGGCCGCGTACCTGGAGCGTCTCACCAAGCACGTCACGCACCGCGGCAAGGTCGGCCGGCGTCGGGACAGGGTCTACATCAAGGCCATCGTGGTCAAGGGGCGCGACCGCAACGAGTACGAGCGCAAGTTCATCAACGGTCTGAGCAAGGCGGGCTTGGCCGCCCAGCCCGACGGCACCGTGGTGAAGAGCGAGGGTGCTGTCGCCACCGTGGCTGAGGACGGTACGCCGACCACCGCCGGCACCCCCAAGCGCCAGCAGCCCAAGCGGCAGAGCAAGTCCCAGCGTCAGTCCGGCACCACGAAGCCGGCTGGTGAGGCGACGTCGCTGCAGAAGGCCGACGAGCCCGACGACGCCAAGCCCGGTGCTGCCAAGAAGGCGGCTCAGAAGCCCGGCGGCGGAACCCGCAGCAAGGCCCAGTCCGGGCAGCGCAAGGGCGGTCCGCAGCGTCCCAAGTCCCCGTCCAAGAAGTAAGAAGGAGCCCATCCCGTGACGGAAGGCACCACCTCCGCCGCCGCTGAGGGTGCAGACACCCTGACCCGCCTGGAGCAGGAGGGCGAGATCGCGGCGGACTACCTCGAGGGTCTGCTCGACATCGCCGATCTCGACGGCGATATCGACATGGACGTCGAGGCCGACCGCGCCGCTGTCTCGATCATCAGCGACGCGGGCAGCCGAGACCTGCAGAAGCTGGTCGGGCGTGACGGCGAGGTGCTGGAGGCGCTGCAGGAGCTCACGCGCCTGGCTGTGCACCGGGAGACCGGGGACCGTAGCCGGCTGATGCTGGACATCGCGGGCTACCGGGCCAAGAAGCGCGCTGAGCTGTCCGAGCTGGGCGCCAAGGCCGCGGCCGAGGTCAAGAGCACCGGTGAGCCCGTGAAGCTGAAGCCGATGACGCCGTTCGAGCGCAAGGTCGTGCACGACGCGGTCAAGTCCGCTGGGCTGCGCAGCGAGTCCGAGGGCGAGGAGCCCCAGCGGTTCGTCGTTGTGCTGCCTGCCTGATCGGCTCGTTCGTTTTCCCGGCCCCGTCTGCCCGCAGGCGGGGCCGAACTTTGTCAGCCTGATAGTTCTGGTGGTTTCGGTGTCGGCGCCGGGTGCGCCGCGCGGTACGGAAGGACGGTCCCCTCGTGACGGAGGCAGCGGAGCTTCCCCCTGTGCCCGAACAGGCACGTGAGGTGTTCGGCGATCGGTTCGCTGATGCGGTCCGTTACGCCGAACTGCTTGCCGAGGCGGGTGTGCAGCGCGGCCTGATCGGTCCACGCGAGGTTCCCCGCCTGTGGGAGCGGCATCTGCTGAACTGCGCTGTGCTCTCCGAGGTCGTTCCCGAGGGTGTGACAGTGTGCGACGTCGGCTCTGGCGCCGGCCTGCCCGGCATTCCTCTGGCGCTGGTCCGGGAAGACCTGAAGATCACGCTGCTGGAGCCTCTGCTGCGGCGTACGAACTTCCTCACGGAGGTCGTGGAGCTGCTGGGGCTGGACCATGTGACGGTCGTCCGTGGGCGGGCCGAGGAGGTCATGGGGAAGCTGCCGCCGGTGCATGTGGTGACCGCGCGTGCGGTGGCACCGCTGGACCGGCTGGCCACGTGGGGGATCCCGCTGCTGCGCCCCTATGGCGAGATGCTCGCTCTCAAGGGCGACACGGCGGAGGAGGAGCTGAAGAGTGCGGGCACCGCCCTGAGCAAGCTCGGTGCCGTGGAGACGTCGATCCTGCATGTCGGTGAGGGCGTGGTGGATCCGCTGTCGACGGTCGTGAGGGTCGAGGTCGGGGAAAGTCCGGGCGGTGTGCGTTTCGCGGCCAAGAGGGCCAAGGCGGCTCGCACGGGACGGGCGCGTCGTCGCCGCTGATCCGTCCTGACGACGAGACGTACTCCACACAAGCTGCCAAACCCGTGTGGGCCGGAGTGTCGCGACAGTTCGACCACCGCTGCTGTGCATCGTGTTTCACGTGAAACGTCGCTCACTGCTGCACGGCATCATCAGTCGCGGCCGCGCTGCGGCCGAACCCCGGGACCGCAAGCCTCTCGGTGCCCTTGGGGAGGGTGTGCCCAATGACCCTCCGTCCTCCCTGAGGGGCACGGAGTTGTCCACAGAGGTGGATTTCTCCACAGAACACCAGGCCTCACTGGTTCACGACCCCGAAGACATGGGAGGCTCTGTTCATTGCGAGCCTGAAGTCGAGGAGAGTGAATCCTTGCGGTCCGACGCCAACATCGCGGGACCGATGACCGATCCGGTCCCCGGTCCCCGAACCGAGTCGCTGGGGGACGATGTTTCACGTGAAACACCGCCCCCGATGGACGACACTCCCATCGGTCGTGCTGCCCAAATGGCGGTGGAAGCTCTAGGCCGCGCCGGCGAGGGTCTACCACGGCCCGAGCAGACCCGCGTCATTGTGGTCGCCAACCAGAAGGGAGGCGTGGGCAAGACGACGACGACCGTCAACCTTGCCGCGTCGCTGGCTCTTCATGGCAGCCGTGTGCTGGTCATCGACCTCGACCCGCAGGGCAATGCGTCCACTGCCCTGGGGATCGACCACCACGCCGAAGTCCCTTCCATCTACGACGTGTTGGTCGAGAGCAGGCCGCTCGCAGAAGTCGTTCAGCCGGTCCCGGATGTCGAGGGTCTCTTCTGTGCCCCTGCCACGATCGATCTCGCCGGTGCGGAGATCGAGCTGGTGTCCCTGGTGGCGCGTGAGAGCCGACTTCAGCGGGCGATTCAGGCGTACGAACAGCCGCTGGACTACATCCTCATCGACTGTCCGCCCTCGCTCGGTCTGCTCACGGTCAACGCGCTGGTGGCCGGGCAGGAGGTCCTCATCCCGATCCAGTGCGAGTACTACGCGCTGGAGGGCCTGGGTCAGCTGCTGCGTAACGTCGACCTGGTGCGGGGGCACCTCAACCCCGCCCTGCACGTCTCGACGATTCTTCTCACCATGTACGACGGCCGGACGCGACTTGCCTCCCAGGTCGCGGACGAGGTACGCAACCACTTCGGCGACGAGGTGCTGCGGACGAGCATTCCCCGCTCGGTCCGTATCTCCGAGGCGCCGAGCTACGGACAGACGGTGCTGACCTACGATCCAGGATCGAGCGGTGCCCTGTCTTATCTTGAGGCGGCACGAGAGATCGCGCTGAAGGGTGTCGGCGTCAGTTACGACCCGACGCACGCCCATATCGGCGCCCAGAGCAACCCGAGCATGGTGGAGGGAATTCAGTGAGCGAGCGACGGAGGGGTTTGGGCCGTGGTCTCGGCGCGCTGATCCCCGCTGCACCGACGGAAAAGACGGTCACGCCGTCTGCGGTGGGCGGCTCCGCTTCCTCATCGCCGGCCGCCGTCCCGGTGCTGACCGATCGCGGAGTTGCCGCGGCCAAGGTGGCCACGCTGCCGCCTGTTTCACATGAAACCGACGAGCTGTCGTCGCACGGTTCCGTGGAGATGTCCGCGTCTGTCCTGGGTGCTCACTTCGCGGAGATCCCCCTTGAGGAGATCACGCCGAACCCGCGGCAGCCTCGTGAGATCTTCGACGAGGACGCTCTGCAGGAACTCGTCACGTCCATCAAGGAGGTCGGCCTCCTCCAGCCGATCGTCGTACGGCAGCTCGGTCCCTCGCGGTACGAGCTCATCATGGGCGAGCGGCGCTGGCGGGCCTGCCGCGCGGCCGGCCTCGAAGCCATTCCGGCGATCGTACGGGCCACTGACGACGAGAAGCTCCTTCTGGACGCGCTCCTGGAGAATCTGCACCGTGCTCAGCTGAACCCGATCGAAGAGGCAGCGGCCTACGATCAGCTGCTGAAGGACTTCAATTGCACGCATGACCAGCTGGCCGACCGCATCGGCCGGTCCCGGCCGCAGGTCTCCAACACGCTGCGTCTGCTGAAGCTCTCCCCGAAGGTTCAGAACCGGGTGGCGGCCGGTGTGCTCTCCGCCGGCCATGCACGGGCGCTGCTCTCTGTCGAGGACCCGGAGGAACAGGAGCGGCTGGCCTACCGTGTGGTGGCCGAGGGGCTCTCCGTCCGGTCCGTCGAAGAGATCGTGACTCTGATGGGCTCCCGCCCGCAGAAGACCCAGCGTTCCAGGGGGCCGAGGGCCGGCTCCGTGCCTTCGCCGGCGCTGTCCGACCTTGCGACCCGGCTCTCGGATCGCTTCGAGACGCGGGTGAAGGTCGAGCTGGGCCAGAAGAAGGGCAAGATCACGGTCGAGTTCGCCTCTCCCGAGGACCTTGAGCGCATCCTCAGCACGCTGGCACCCGGCGAGAAGCTCGCCTTGCAGAAGAGCCTTCAGGGCGATGCCGTGGAGGAGACCGAGGTCTGAGGCGGTCGGCCGGGTTGTACCTCCGGCCGTTCCCCGTGCGGGCCGTGTCCGGTGTGTCCGGAACACGGCCCGCTCTTTTGCTTTCTGACGGTATCGATGGAATCACAAGGTGGATACGATGCGTTCGGGTATGGCGCATCCACTTGGCAGACCTCTTAGGGGAGGCGGGGTCCATGCGAATGGTGAGCCGCACCGGACTGGTGAGCGCGGGTCTCGGGCTGGGCGCGGTCGGCGGCTTCGTCGGCAGCCTGCTCAGAGAACGGAGCGCCCTGACAGCTGCTCGCGCTGCCGCGGGCGAAGGAAGCGAGGAACAGCCTTCATGGGGCGTCGGCTCGTACCGCTCACGCTGGACAACCTCCAGTGCCTTCCCAAGCGCTGCCGCTCGTGTGTCTTCTGGGAACTGGACCCGGTCAGCGGTGAAGCCGCGGTAAAAGCAGGCACGTCCGCGCTGGAGAAGGAAGCGTGGATCTCCGCCGTACTGCTGGACTGGGGCTCTTGCGGGCGGGTCGTCTACGTCGACGATGTCCCGGTGGGCTTCGTGCTCTACGCGCCTCCGGCGTACGTTCCCCGCTCGACGGCGTTCCCTACGAGTCCTGTGTCAGCGGACGCGGTTCAGTTGATGACGGCCTTCATCATGCCGGGCTACCAGGGCCAGGGGCTCGGTCGTGTGATGGTCCAGACGGTCGCCAAGGACCTGCTGCGGCGAGGCTTCAAAGCGATCGAGGCCTTCGGGGACGCTCGCTGGAAGGAGCCGGCCTGTGTGCTACCCGCGGACCATCTTCTGGCCGTGGGGTTCAAGACGGTCCGCCCCCACCCCACGTTTCCGCGTCTGCGACTGGAGCTGAGAACGACGCTGTCCTGGAAGGAAGACGTGGAGATGGCGATCGACCGGTTGCTGGGGGCCGTTCAGAAGGAGCCCGCGCTCAGGCCGCTGTGAAGTGAGCTACTCGCTCGCTGAAGGGCATCTCTGGAATGCGGCAGGGTGCTCCTCCACGTGAAATGGGCCAACCCTCACGGGTTGGCCCATTCGTGTTTCACGTGAAACATCACTCGGCGATGAAGTCCTCAAGGTCCCGAACGATCGCGGCCTTCGGCTTGGCGCCGACGATGGTCTTGGCGACCTCACCGTTCTGGTAGACGTTCAGCGTCGGGATGGACATGACGCCGTACTTGGCGGCCGTACCCGGGTTCTCATCGATGTTGAGCTTGACGATCTCGATCTTGTCGCCATACTCGGCGGCGATCGCCTCAAGGGACGGCGCGATCTGGCGGCACGGTCCGCACCAGGCGGCCCAGAAGTCCACCAGGACGGGCTTGTCGCTCTTGAGGACGTCCTGCTCGAAGGAGTCATCGGTCACGTTCTTCAGGGTGCCGGCCACGGCGGGCTCCTTAACTGTGTGGTGCGTGGGGCTGGTGAGGTGTGAGGGGAGGGTCAGGCAGGGGTCTTCTCGGGCTCGGGCTTCTCCTCGTCCGCGAGGGCCGCGAGGAAACGCTCGGCGTCGAGAGCGGCGGAGCAGCCGGTACCGGCCGCGGTGATCGCCTGGCGGTAGGTGTGGTCGACCACGTCGCCCGCGCCGAAGACACCGGTCACGTTGGTGCGGGTGGAGGGGGCGCTGACCTTGAGGTAGCCCTCCTCGTCCAGGTCCAGCTGGCCCTTGAACAGCTCGGTGCGCGGGTCATGGCCGATCGCGATGAACAGGCCCGTGACGGCCAGGTCCGAGAGCTCACCGGTCTTGACGTTGCGCAGCTTCAGCCCCGAGAGCTTCTGGTCGCCCTGGACCTCGGCGACCTCGCTGTCCCAGATGAACTTGATCTTCGGGTCGGCGAAGGCGCGGTCCTGCATCGCCTTGGAGGCGCGCAGGGTGTCACGGCGGTGGACGACGGTGACGGACTTGGCGAAGCGGGAGAGGAAGGTGGCCTCCTCCATCGCGGTGTCGCCACCGCCGATGACGGCGATGTCCTGATCCTTGAAGAAGAAGCCGTCGCAGGTGGCGCACCAGGAGACTCCGCGACCGGAGAGGGCGTCCTCGTTGGGCAGGCCGAGCTTGCGGTGCTGCGAGCCCGTGGCGACGATGACGGCCTTGGCGCGGTGAACCGTGCCCGCGGTGTCGGTGACGGTCTTGATGTCACCGCTCAGGTCGACGTTGACGATGTCGTCCGGGACGAGCTCTGCTCCGAAGCGTTCGGCCTGGGCGCGCATGTTGTCCATGAGCTCGGGGCCCATGATGCCGTCCTGGAAGCCCGGGAAGTTCTCCACGTCGGTGGTGTTCATGAGCGCACCACCAGCCGTGACGGCGCCTTCGAAGACCAGCGGCTTCAGCGACGCGCGCGCGGTGTAGAGCGCCGCCGTATACCCGGCGGGCCCGGAGCCGATGATGATCACGTTACGGACGTCGCTCACGGCTTGTTTCCTCGTCTCTGGACTGCGTCGTCGGACCGGGGGAGCCCCTTTCAGAACTCTCACCCCACCCAACGGATCCTAAGGGGCGTGCATTCCCACTGTGTCCGGGCACACGGCGGCTCCACACCGTAGGGGGTGCCAGCCATGAGGAAGAGAAACCGCGGGATTCTCAGCGACGTGTGTAGGAGTCCTTCAGAAGGACCTTGGCCGTGGTGGACGACGGCTCCTTCACACAGGTCGCGTCCACGATGTAGACATTGACCCGGCTGTCATCCATGGCTTCGGACATCACCACGAGCAGAGCGTCCTTCCCCTTGTAGACGCCTTCCTCGGTGGCGATCGCCGCGTCACTGCGGCCGATGCCCTTGCGGACGCAGTCGGGCACGGGGATATCGCGGAAGACCTGGGGACGCTTGGTGTCGGGCCCACCTTCCACGCCCATGCTGCGCTCCGGCTTACGAGGGCTACCGACGGAACTGTCGCTCTTGGCGAGGAGGTCGGTGACCTGCTTCTCCAGCTTGGCTGCGGAGAAGGTGTCGGCGCCGGTCTGGCCGCCGCCCGCTGAGGGGCCAGGACCTGAGCCGTTCATGAGCGAGGTCAGCAACACGGAGCCGAGGCCCAGGGCGGCGGCCGTGAAGGCGGCGCTCAGTACGGCGACCTTGCGTCGTCCGGCCTTCTTGCGCCCCTTTCGGCCCGGGCCGGTGGTGGAGGAACGGGGACGGCCCGTCGGACGGTCTGCCGTCACCGATGTTTCACGTGAAACATGTGCGCTGTCGTCAGTGCCAGCCGCTGAACCGGCTGTGTCGGCAGGCTGGGACGAGGCGGCCTCCTCGGACGCCGTGGCGTTGAGCAGAGCCTCCGCTGCGAGGGCGGCGTCGATGCGTTCCGCGACGTCGGTCGGCATGGGCGACGGACCCGGCAGCGTGCCGAGCAGTCCCCGGATCTCCTCCAGCGATGCATGGACATCGGCGCACAGTTCGCACTCGTCCAGATGCCGCCGTACGTCTGCGGTCCTGGACGGGGAAAGAAGGCCCTCGGTGAGGTCGGAGATCTCGGCGACGTCCGGGTGCCCGGCCGTGTCTGTCGTGGATGTCACGCTCGCCCACCTCCGCCCTTCACTGCGGCTGAATCACTCGGCCCGGTATCGCGGGAATCCGTGGCTTGCCCTGGGGCAGGCGGACCCGCTGCCGGTGGGACGGATGCCCCCTGCGTCCGGTTCCGCCTCTGGCCGGTGTCCTCGCCTTCTCGGGCGCTCTCCGGCCGTAGGTGGGTGAGGAGAGGCAGAAGTCTGGCTCTGCCACGTGCGCATCGACTCTTGATCGTGCCGGTGGGCACCTCCAGCACGCGGGCGGCCTCCGCAACCGGATATCCCTGCATGTCCACCAGGACGAGAGCCGCCCGCTGATCTGCCGGGAGCGTGCCGAGGGCCTCCAGCAGCTGCCGGTGCAGATCGTTGCGCTCCGCGGGGGCCGAGGCGGCCTCGTGCGGCTCCAGCAGTTGCTCAAGGCGCTCGGTGTCGTCGACGGGGGAGGTCTTCCGGGAGGCCGCCTTCCGGGCGCGGTCGAGGCAGGCGTTCACCGTGATCCGGTGCAGCCACGTCGTGACGGCCGACTGGCCACGGAAGGTGTGGGCGGCCCGGTAGGCGGAGACAAGAGCGTCCTGGACGGCGTCAGCGGCCTCCTCGCGGTCGCCCAGCGTCCGGAGGGCCACGGCCCACAGCCGGTCGCGATGACGGCGCACGAGCTCGCCGAAGGCGTCCGTGTCCCCCGCGACATGGCGCGCCAGAAGATCGGCGTCCGACAGATCGGCTCGGCTCGATCCGCTATCCACACTTATCCCCTGACTCCCTGAGGGAGGCAACCGCGATGCTGTCAACCCAACTCGTAAGCCTGAGCGACAGAATGCCACACAGCGGGCCGGATCGAGACAGCCGTACGGGACTCTCACCGGGAAGGGGATCTTGTCCGGATGCTGAGTCCCGGGCTGTCTCGGATTCCAACATCACTTATGTGTGCATGTGACTCGACCGCCCAGGCAAGAGCGAACCGAGTCGAGCGGGGGCGGAAGAGAATCGGCGCTACGTCACCCAGGACGAGGGTCGGCCATGGCCTGAACGGCGGGCCGACCCTGTCGGGTGGAACGTCAGCTGGTCACCTTGATGTCCTGGACCCTGCCGCGGAACTTGCCGTCGTCCGCCTGTATGGGCACCTCGGTCAGCCACATCAGCAGGTACCGGGACTTCAGAGCCTTGCCCGGCTTGAGCGTCACCGTCGAGCCGGAACCCTCGGCGACCTTGGTGTAGCTGTCGAACACCGTCGGCATCGCACCGGTGTCGCCGGATGCGGCACGCAGCTCGACGGAGGTGTTCCCCATGAAGGTGACGCTCACCTTGCCGACCTGCTGGACCTTGCCGAGATCGAGGATGACTCCGACACCCCGCTTCAGATTCCCGAACTTGGCGCCTGCGTAGTAGCTGGTCTGCCAGTACGAATTGACGTCCGCGTCGTAGACCTTGTCCACGTTCTCCGGATACTCCGAGCCGTCGGTGCCGAACGGGTCGAAGTCACGGGCGGCCTGTATGGCGATCGGCTTGCCGGCCGTCGGCTTCTTCACGTTCTTGTCGTCGCCGTCCGTCGTCTGCGTCCGGCCGGGGTCGTCCGACTTGGTGCCCTGGTCCATGAGCGCGTCCGCCAGCTGCCAACTGCCGAGCCCCAGGGCAGCGATGAGGAGGGCCGATACAGCCCACTTGAGTGCCTTGCCGGTGCGACTCTGCAGCGGGGGCGGCGGGGTCGGCACCGGCTGGGTGACGCCCGGGTGCGGTGCCTGCCGGCCGTACGTGCCCTGCTGGTACGTGGTGCGCTGGTAGTCCGGCGGCGCCGTGAACGCGGGCTCCGGCGGACGGATCCGGGGCATCTCGCCGACCGCCTTCACCAGTTCCTCCGGCGTCGTGCAGGCGGACTCGTGACGGGAGGCGGTCGCGCCGTTGTTGACCAGCGCACGCATGGTCAGTTCGGACAGGCCGCGGTGAACGCCGGCCCTCACCTGGTCGGGGGCGATCAGACCGACGTCCTTGGGCAGGCCGGACAGACCGTAGGCGTCGCTCTCGTACGGCCAGCGCTGGGTCAGCGCGGCGTACAGCAGAGCGCCGATGGCCTCCGTGTCGGTGCGCTGCGGGGTCTCGGAGCTGATGCCGCGAAGGGCGGCGTTCACCGCGAGACCGCGGATGCGCCACTGACCGGAGGACGTGCGCAGTACGGCGTTCGGGTTGAGGCGGAGGTGGGCCAGGCCCTCGCGGTGGGCGGCGGCCATCGCTGCGGACACCTGGGTGACCATCTGGTAGGCGTCGTACACCTCCAGCGGGCCGGAGGCGAGCAGCGTGGTCAGTTCGGTGGCGTCGGGGAGCCACTCATGAACGACGTAGACGAGGTCGTTCTCCTCGACGGCGTCCAGAACCTGGACGAAGCGGGGGTCGCCGAGCAGTGCTGAGGAACGGGCCGCGGCCAGCACGGAGCGGGCCCGGGCATGGTCGGCGGGCAGGACATGGACGCCTACGGCACGACGAAGCTTCTCGTCGACCGCACGCCAGCTGCTGAACCCGTCCAGACGGGTGACGCACTCCTCCAGCCGGTAGCGTCTGGCGAGCTTGTGGCCGCTGTGCAGTTCGGGTGGTGAGGCCTTTCCGGGACCCTCGGTCCCGCCACTCCCCTGTGCCTCGTCGGTGTCCGTGTCCCGCTCCCGATTCTTGGCCACCCCGTCGGCCGTGGACTGGTCCGCCTGAGCGGTCAGCGGCTCGTCACCGCTGTTGTCTGCCACGTCGACGGCAGCCGTGCTCCGTTCCGCCACCGTCGTTCCTGCCTCCCCATCCGTTGCGCGCTGTCCGACTCAGTGCGCGCCGTCCGACGCCGAACCCAATTGTGCCCACAGACCGCCGCTATGCACGACACACGGTGGCGGACGATGGTTGTGCGCGTACCCCCACTTCAGCGACCCAGGCGCCCGCGCACCATGCCGACCAGCGAGTTCAGCTCCTCGATGTGCATGCGGCGGGCGGCGACGAAGAAGACTCCGAGCAGCACGGCTCCACCGCCCAGCAGAGCGGCGAAAGAGCCGATGACTCCCTGACCGAGCATCTGGGCGATCCCGTAGCAGGCGGCACCGCTCAGCAGCGCGGCCGGTACCGAGGCCAGGCAGAGCCGGGTGTACGTCCGCCTCACCCTGGCGCCGTCCAGGTCACCGCCCAGCTTCATGCGCAGTCGCCGCCAGGCGACGCCGACGCCGATCGCGTAGGCCAGGCCGTACGAGGCGGCCATGCCGACCACGGCCCACCGGGCCGGAAGAACCAGGTAGCAGACGGCGGACGCGGCGGCGTTGCCGGCCGCCACGATGACGGTGTTGTAGAAGGGGGTCCGGGTGTCCTCGTAGGCGTAGAACGCGCGCAGGACGACGTACTGCACGGAGTACGGGATCAGGCCGAGACCGAAGGCCATCAGCATGAAGCCCATGTTGGTGGCCTCGCTCGTACCCGACGAGCCGAACATCAGCGTGCACATCGGGATGCCCAGCGACAGGAAGCCGAAGGCCAGCGGCACGATCGCGACCGCGGTCGTGCGCAGGCCCTGGGAGATGTCGTCCCGCACGGCGCCCGGGTCGTCCTCCGCGGCCGAACGCGAGATGCGGGGCAGCAGGGCGGCCATCAGCGAGACGGTGATGATGGCCTGCGGGAGGCCCCAGATCAGCTGGGCGTTGGCGTAGGCGGCGTAGCCGGTGCCGTCGACGGCGGAGCGGATGCCCGCGGAGGTGGACAGCTGGGTGACCACCAGCGCGCCCGCCTGGTTGGCGAGGACGAACAGGATGGTCCACTTGGCGAGCATGGCGGCCTTGCCCAGGCCGTGGCCCTTCCAGTCGAAGCGCAGCCGCAGCCGGAAGCCGGTCTCGCGCAGGTAAGGGATCATGGCGAGGGCCTGGACGACCAGGCCGAGCAGGATTCCGACCCCGAGGAGCCGCTGGCCCTCCGGTGGGATGTTGGTGACCTGCATGCCGGAGTGCTCAGCGGTGCCGTACACCCACAGGAACATCCCTAGCGTCACGATGATGACGATGTTGTTCAGGACCGGTGTCCACATCATCGCGCCGAACCGGCCGCGCGCGTTGAGGATCTGCCCCATCACCACGTGGACGCCCATGAAGAAGATCGAAGGCAGGAAGTAGCGGGTGAAGGTGATCGCCACCTCGTTGGCGGCGGGGTCCCGGGCGACCGGGGCGGACAACGCGCTGACCAGGAGTGGCGCGCCGAGCATCGCGAGGGCGGTGAGCACTGCGAGCGCCACCATCACCAAGGTCAGCAGACGGTTCGCGTACGCCTCGCCGCCGTCCTCGTCGTCCTTCATGGCGCGCACGAGCTGGGGCACGAAGACGGAGTTGAGACCGCCGCCGACGGTCAGGATGTAGATCATCGTCGGCAGCGTGTAGGCGACCTGGAAAGAGTCGCCGAGCAGGCCGAGACCCAGCGCCGAGACGATCATCATGGAGCGGACGAACCCGGTGAGCCGGGACACCATCGTGCCCGCCGCCATCACCGCGCTCGACTTCAGCAGGCCGCCGGCCTTCCCGCCCTTCTTGGCGGCGGGCGCCGGTGCGGGGGCGGCTGCCGGTGCGGGGGCCTCGGCCGCAGCAGGAGGAGGCGTCGTCGGTGTCTGCGGCGCAACGTCGGTGGGCGCCGGGGACGGACCTGGGACCGTCGGTGGCTGGTACTGCGGATGGCCGCCGGCCTGCTGCTGGTCGCGGAAGAGGTGAGCGAAGGCGTCGTGCTCGTGGCTCTCTGCGGAAGGGCGCGTGACAAGGTCGTCGACACCCACGTACTGGGTCGAGCGGGGGTTGTCGCCGTACGGCAGATACTGCGACGGGCCGTCCGGCTCGGGGGCCGGGGTCTGGGCCCATACGTGCGGGTCGGGCGCGTAGGGCGACTGGGGCGGCTGGCCGTACAGCGGCTGTTGCGGCTGGTACGAGCCCGGAGCGGGCGGAGGGTGGGCGGCGCGGTCGTACAGCGCCTCGGCGACCGGGTCCTGCGCGGTGAGGTCCTGGGCGCGGTAGGGGTCCTGGTCGTAGGCGTCCTGGAGGTACATGTCCGCGGGGGGCTGCGGCGGCACCTGGCCCGGCTCGGGCGGCGGGCCCTCGGGGTGCCCCGAGCTGCCCGCGGCCTGGCCGCGGTCACCGTCGTACGGCGCGTTCATGGTTACCCCACCTCATCGTCCCGGGCCGACCGGCCACGACATCGCTCAACGGTCCACTCTCTCACCCGTGCCGGACGGGTCGGCGTTTTCCGCTGCGGTGTCCGGGGTCAGGTCACTCGGCTGCTCCGGGGCGTCTTCCCGGGTTCCGGTGCCGGACTCCTCATCGAGGAGGTCTTGCGGGGTGAGACGCTCATCGGGACCGTTCGAGTTCTCCGCGTCGCCGTCCGCCTCGTTCGGTTCCCGGGCGTCGTCCTCCTCGACGTCGCGGGCCGCAGCGCGCTTGCGCTGCGTGTACATCCGGAACCCGGCGAGGACCAGCAGGAGGAAACCGCCGCCGATGACCAGCATCACGGTGGCGGTGAACTCCGTGACCCGCACGTCGAACCTGACGGGGGAGCCGTACTTCTGGCCGTCCTCCGTGTAGAGCTGGGCGATCACCTCGGCCTGGCCGTTGGCCTGAGCGGACGTGGTGAACTTCACGGTCTGGCTGTGGCCGCCGGACACGGTGACCTGCTGTTCAAAGAAGTCGTCGCCACCGATCTCGAGCCGCCTCGGGCTCGTCGAGGTGAGGCGCAGTACCAAGTGCTCGACGCCCTGTACCAGGTTGTTCTGCACGGTCACGGGGATCATCGCACTGCGTCCGGAGAGCTTGGTCTCCGACTTGTCGATCAACGTGACCTGGCCGGCCAGGGAGTCGAGGTATGCCTCGACGGCGTTGCGGTAGTCGGCGGCCTGTCCGGATCGGCCGCGCCACGACGTCGACATCTCCCGGTTCATGGCCCGGCCGAAGGGGGTCACCACCCGGGACTCGTCGGAAAGGATCACCTTGAACTTGTCGAGCTTGCCCTGGGTGCTCTCGATCTGCTCGAAGGCCGAGCGCGACAGCTCCTGCTTGCGCAGCGAGGAGGGGTACCTCGATGCCGCCGGCACCTTCGTGGTGGCGCCGGGGTCGGGCTTGGCCGCGGCGGCGGCCGTGAGGTCCTGGGACTGGGACCACGAGCCGCCCTGGAGCGCCGTCACCGCCTCAGCCATGGCCTGAGCCTGGCTGGCCGTCGGCATCCGCTGCGGAGCGACGACGATGCTGCGCTGCTTGTCCGACTGGAGATTCAGGGCAAGGCTCTGGGCCAGGAACCTCTGCACGGCGAGGGTCGAGCTGGACGCCCGTGTCAGGTCGCCCTGGAACACGGTCGACATCCGGGCGTCCGTGACGACCGCCGTCGTACCCCCGCCGATGGGGCGGGCCGCGGAGGGCGTGTAGGGCAGGCCGCGCGTCTCCACCAGGCTGTCGTTGCGGGCGATCACCTTGTCCGCGCCGCCGGAGGTGGCGACCTTGACGATGGACGGGTCGATGGCGCCGTTCACGGGCCAGGCGAAGTCGGTGGTCGGCTGCACATGGAGGATCGAGTCGACGGTGTCGGCGGCGACGTCGGTGGCCAGTTTCAGGTGGCTCAGCGAGCCGGTCACGCTCGTCCCGTTGTGCGCGAGGGACGCCAGATCGGGGTCACCGAACGGCAGGGCGACGACTTCCTTGTCCTGCACCGCCTCCTGCAGCTCGGCCAGCCACTGCTTGGCGACCGCCTGACGGTTCCCCGGCGTGGTCGATTCACCCTTGCCCTGGATGCGGTAGCTCTCCGTCATCGCGTCCACGGAGGCCAGCAGGTCGGGATCGATCACCCACGTGACGTCGAGTTCCTTGCCCAGCGACACCAGCTGCTCCAGACGTCCGCCGGGCGCGATCTCCTCGGCGAGCTCGTCGTCGCTGAAGACCGGAGTCTGCGCCTCGTTCGATCCCGTCTGCGCCGTCATGTGCGCGGTGGAGACCAGGGGCCACAGAACCGTCGTCCTGGTCTTCGTGTCCGCTCCGTCGGGCTGCCACGGCAGGAAGGTCCGCTGGATGCCGAGCACGCGGTCCCACGGCTGGGCGGAGGTCTCGCCGGACAGGGAGACGGCGAACTGGTAGACACCGTCCCTGCCGAGGTCCAGCTTGTCGACCGGCACGGAGATGCTGAAGCGGTGTGCGACGCCCGGGGTGAGCTTCGCGAACTCCTTGACGTACTTGCCGCCCACCGCGGCACCGTCGAGGCCGTCCTGGTAGGCGCTGCGCCGGGCGACCGTGTCGACGTCGGAGCGTGTGTTCAGGGCGGGGCCCAGGCGTAGGTCCACCTGCGCGTCGGTGACCGTCTGCTTGCCTTCGTTGGTCACCGTGCCGGACACGGTCAGGGTGTCGCCCTCAGTGGGGACGGCAGGAGTGAGCGAGTCCACAGCCACGGACACCGAGCCCGAGCCGGGAGCGGCCTGCAGGGAGTCCTGCTCGGCGGCGTGCGACGGCGCGGCGGCGGGCAGCTGTAGCAGGCCGGCCAGCAGTGGCACCCCGGCGAACAGTGCTCCTGTCCGCCGTAGCCACCGGCGGGCAGGTGAGGGACTGGTCCCCTGGAAGTCTGCCGCCTCGGCCACGCGCTCGCCCGTCCCTCGTCGTCGTCAGTGGTCGTCGGAATGTGCGTCCAGGCATGGTAACGATGCGCGCTGAGGGGAAGTGCCGCGGAGTGCTCCACAAGATCGGATCACCGAGCCGGGTCTGTCCTCTATGTGCGGGTATATGGGGAGCGCTTCAGTGCGTCGCGAGGGCCGCCCCTTGTGCCTGTATGGACGGAGCTGTCCCTGGTCATGGTGTGCACATTTAATGGAGGCGCTCATGGTCGCCGGGGCCACGTACCCTCTTCTGTTGTGCCGAACGCCAACGAAGAAAAGCCCCGTGTCCTGAGCCAGGTGCAGCACCGTGCGGTGAGTGAACTGCTGCGGGTCGTCCCTGTCGCCGACGACCTCGCCCGCCGCTTCCAGGAGGCCGGGTTCTCGCTCGCCCTGGTCGGCGGATCGGTCCGGGACGCGTTGCTCGGCCGACTCGGCAATGACCTGGACTTCACGACCGACGCCCGCCCCGAGGACGTACTGAAGATCGTGCGCCCGTGGGCCGACGCCGTGTGGGAGGTCGGGATCGCCTTCGGCACGGTCGGTGCGCAGAAGAGCGCCCGTGGCGAAGGCGCTGATCGAGACTTCCAGATCGAGGTGACGACCTACCGGTCGGAGGCCTACGACCGCACCTCACGCAAGCCCGAGGTGTCGTACGGCGACTCCATCGAGCAGGACCTCGTACGGCGTGACTTCACCGTGAACGCGATGGCCGTCGCGCTGCCGGAGAAAAAGTTCATCGATCCGCACGGCGGGCTGGAGGACCTCTCGGCGCGAGTGCTGCGGACTCCGGGCACCCCGGAGGAGTCCTTCTCGGACGATCCGCTGCGCATGCTGCGTGCGGCGCGTTTTGCGGCACAGCTCGACTTCGAGGTGGCGCCCGAGGTGGTGACGGCCATGAGGGCCATGGCCGGGCGCATCGAGATCGTCTCCGCGGAACGTGTGCGAGACGAGCTGAACAAGCTGGTCCTCTCCGCCAACCCGCGCAAGGGCCTGACCTTGTTGGTCGACACCGGACTCGCCGAGTATGTGCTGCCCGAGCTCCCGGCCCTGCAGCTGGAGAGCGACGAGCATCACCGGCACAAGGACGTCTACGAGCACACGCTGATCGTCCTGGAGCAGGCGATGGCGCTGGAGGAGAACGGGCCCGACCTGACCCTGCGTCTGGCTGCGCTGCTGCACGACATCGGTAAGCCCCGGACGCGCCGCTTCGAGAAGGACGGCAGGGTCTCGTTCCACCACCACGAGGTGGTCGGCGCGAAGATGACCAAGAAGCGCATGATCGCGCTCAAGTACTCCAATGAGCTGGTGAAGGACGTCTCACGTCTGGTCGAGCTCCACCTCCGATTCCATGGCTACGGCACCGGCGAGTGGACGGACTCCGCCGTGCGCCGCTACGTCCGTGACGCGGGCCCGCTCCTGGGTCGCCTCCACAAGCTGACCCGCTCGGACTGCACCACGCGCAACAAGCGCAAGGCGGCCGCACTGTCTCGCGCCTACGACGGCCTGGAGGAGCGCATCGCTCAGCTCCAGGAGCAGGAGGAGCTGGATGCCATCCGCCCCGACCTCGACGGCAACCAGATCATGGAGATCCTCGGTGTCGGACCGGGGCCGGCCATCGGTCGCGCCTACAAGCACATGCTGGAGCTGCGGCTGGAGCATGGGCCGCTGGAGCACGAGGCCGCAGTGGAGGCGCTCAAGGAGTGGTGGGCTGAGCAGGGCTGAGACCCGGGCTCCGTGGCCATGTTTCACGTGAAACGTGCCTGGGGGACGCCGAGGGGCGATGTTTCACGTGAAACATCGCCCCTCGGTGCGTCTGGCTGAGGCCTACTTGGACGAGTACTCCTCAAGGCACAGGGTGAAGGAGTCTCCCTTGCGGGTCTCCGTGTACTCGGCGTACTTCGTACGGTCGCAGTTGGCGGAGGTGCCGTCCTGCTTCTCGGCCACCTTGTAGGCGGCCTTCGAGTCGCTGCAGTCCACGACTTCGAGGTCCGGGTCGGTGATGCTCTCGGGGTTGCCGATGCTCATGCAGTCGCCGACCTGTGCAGTGCTGGCGTCGTCCCGGCTGGCTATGAAGCCTCCGATGACCACGCCGGCGACGACCACCGCCACGATGATGTTCTTGATCTTCTTGAAGGTCCACTTGCGTTCGGGCTGCGGCGGAACAGGCGCATACGGCGCTCCCTGCTGGGGGAACCCGGGCTGACCCGGCTGCTGCGGATGCGGAGCCTGGCCCTGCGGCGGCTGGCCCTGGGCGTACGGATTCTGGCCCTGGGCGAACGGGTTGCCTTGGGGCGGCGGAGTTGTCACGGGGGTCCCCCTAGAACATGGGTGCGCAACGCGAACAATGCGCGAGATAAGACGCACGTAAGTTATCGGCAGCCACTGACAACCCCATGGCCGAAGGGGACTCTGTGTCATTGATGTGACACTTACTGGCGTCCAAATCGGGCCATAGTCGCAGCAACTGCTGCGTAGATAACGGAGACTGTGACCAAGAGCGGGGCCGAGCGGCCGTCCGGCGGCAGTATCAGGGCGGCGACTCCGGCCGCGCCGACGAAGGCGACGTTGAACAGCACGTCGTAGACCGAAAAGATCCGGCCGCGGAAGCCGTCCTCGACGGAGGTTTGCACGACGGTGTCCGTCGCGATCTTCGCCCCCTGCGTCGTCAGGCCGAGTACGAACGCCGCCAGCAGCATGGGAGTTGGAGCGAACGGCAGGCCGAGGGCGGGCACCAGCAGCGCCGCGAGGCCCGCACACGCGACGATCCATCGGTCGGGCCCCAACCGTCCCGCCACCCACGGTGTCAACACTGCAGCCGCGAAGAATCCGGCGGCGGAGGCCCCCAACGCCAGCCCCAGCAGGGCGAGTCCGTCATCCGCCTGCGACGAGAAGGCGTACCGGCAGAGCATCAGCAGCATGACCAGCAGGGCGCCGTAGCAGAAGCGCATCAGGGTCATCGCGAACAGTGCCCACGCGGCCTGCCGACGCGGCGGAGTGGCGAGATGGCGTACACCCGCGGCCAGGTCGCGCACCGTACCGGAGAGCGCTGCCGCGACCCGTGGCTGTACCAATGACGGTTCCGGGCCGAGCAGTCCCCGTGCCATGCGCAGTGACGCCAGGCCGGCGCACAGGTACAGGACGGCCCCCAGAAGCACCACGGCGGCATCGGAGTCCCAGGCCACCAGCCGCACGACGAAGGCCAGTCCGGCACCCGCGGTGGCGGCGAGTGTTCCGGCGGTCGGGGAAAGGGAGTTGGCGATCATGAGTCGCTCGTCGTCGACGACACGCGGGAGTGCGGCTGAGAGGCCGGACAGGACGAAGCGGTTGACGGCGGTGACGCACAGCGCCGAGACGTAGAAGAGCCAGTCCGGTACCTGGCTGATGATCAGGAGGGCCGTCGCCGAGGCCAGTACCGTACGCAGAAGGCTGCCGTACAGCAGGACCTGGCGGCGTCGCCAGCGGTCCAGCAGGACTCCGGAGAAGGGCCCCACCAGGGAGTACGGCAGGAGCAGTACGGCCATCGCGGAAGCGATCGCGGCGGCCGAGGTCTGTTTCTCCGGGGAGAAGACGACGTACGTGGCGAGCGCGGTCTGGTAGACGCCGTCGGCACCCTGCGAGAACAGGCGTACGACGAGCAGGCGCCGGAAGTCCCGGAAGCGCAGCAGGACCCGCAGGTCGCGTACGACGGACATGGGGCCCAGCCTCACATACGGGGAGGGTCCCCGGGCGGTACAACCCGGGGACCCTCAACAGCTCTGGCAGGAGCGTTTCTGAGCGAGCCTCAGCGCTCGACTTCACCCTTGATGAACTTCTCGACGTTCTCGCGGGCCTCGTCGTCGAAGTACTGGACCGGCGGGGACTTCATGAAGTAGCTCGACGCCGACAGGATCGGGCCGCCGATGCCGCGGTCCTTGGCGATCTTCGCGGCGCGCAGGGCGTCGATGATGACGCCGGCGGAGTTCGGGGAGTCCCAGACCTCGAGCTTGTACTCCAGGTTCAGCGGGACGTCACCGAAGGCGCGACCCTCCAGGCGGACGTACGCCCACTTGCGGTCGTCGAGCCAGGCGACGTAGTCGGACGGGCCGATGTGGACGTTCTTCTCGCCGAGCTCCCGGTCGGGGATCTGGGAGGTGACGGCCTGCGTCTTGGAGATCTTCTTGGACTCCAGGCGGTCGCGCTCCAGCATGTTCTTGAAGTCCATGTTGCCGCCGACGTTCAGCTGCATCGTGCGGTCCAGGATGACGCCGCGGTCCTCGAACAGCTTCGCCATGACGCGGTGCGTGATCGTGGCACCGACCTGGGACTTGATGTCGTCGCCGACGATCGGCACGCCCGCCTCGGTGAACTTGTCCGCCCACTCCTTCGTACCGGCGATGAAGACCGGCAGAGCGTTGACGAAGGCGACCTTGGCGTCGATGGCGCACTGGGCGTAGAACTTCGCCGCGTCCTCGGAGCCCACGGGCAGGTAGCAGACGAGGACGTCGACCTGCTTGTCCTTGAGGACCTGGACGACGTCGACCGGGGCCTCGGCGGACTCCTCGATGGTCTCGCGGTAGTACTTGCCGAGACCGTCGAGGGTGTGGCCGCGCTGGACGGTCACACCGGTGCGCGGCACGTCGCAGATCTTGATGGTGTTGTTCTCGCTGGCGCCGATCGCGTCCGCGAGGTCGAGGCCGACCTTCTTCGCGTCGACATCGAAGGCGGCGACGAACTCGACGTCACGGACGTGGTAGTCGCCGAACTGCACGTGCATCAGGCCGGGGACCTTGGACGCCGGGTCGGCGTCCTTGTAGTACTCGACTCCCTGAACCAGCGACGCGGCGCAGTTGCCGACGCCGACGACGGCTACGCGAACCGAACCCATTCCGGTTGCTCCCTGTGTGTACGAGTGAGGCCCTGATCGGGCTCTCACGTGGCGGTGTCGCCGGGCGAATCCGTCCCGGGGGTGCCCCCGGGACGGGGCAGATCGCCCGGCTCTCCAGATGTGGTGTCCTGCTGAGCGGACCCCCCGGAAGCGGAACCCTTCAGGTCCCGCCCGGCCCGCTCGCTCTCGATGAGCTCGTTCAGCCAGCGCACTTCGCGCTCCACGGACTCCATCCCGTGGCGCTGGAGCTCAAGCGTGTAGTCGTCGAGGCGCTCCCGCGTACGGGCGAGGGAGGCGCGCATCTTCTCCAGGCGCTCCTCCAGCCGGCTGCGACGGCCCTCCAGCACGCGCATGCGTACGTCCTGGGGTGTGCGTCCGAAGAAGGCAAATCGGGCAGCGAAGTGCTCGTCCTCGTACGCGTCGGGGCCGGTCTGTGACAGCAGCTCCTCGAAGTGCTCCTTACCTTCAGCCGTCAACCGATAGACGATCTTGGCGCGACGCCCCGCGAGTGGTGCGGCGAGGGCGTCCTCGGCGGTGTTCCCCGGTTCCTCGATCAACCAGCCGTTGGCGACCAGCGTCTTGAGGCAGGGATAGAGCGTGCCGTAGCTGAACGCACGGAACACGCCCAGCGATGTATTGAGTCGTTTGCGCAGCTCATAGCCGTGCATCGGGGACTCGCGGAGCAGTCCGAGAACGGCGAACTCGAGGATCCCGGAACGTCGGCTCATCCCCTCGCCTCCTCGTCTTATCTCGCGCTGATGTATCGACTCGATACATCAAGACGATAGAACGGCCTTCCGGAGGCGACAAGTGGGGGAACGGTGAACGGGATCACATCAACGATTCATGTGGGGCGACTTGCCCTATTTGGGGTGAAGTTCGGGGCTAGGTGGACTTTGACGGTGCGTAGTCTGTGCGCCATGCACACCACCGGGAACCGAGTGACACCTGAGAGCGTCGTCGTCCTTGGTGCAGTACGGGTGAATGCGGAACCGACCGCATCCGTACTTCGGGGGGACCGGAAAACAGCCGCCGTTGCCAGGCGCCCAGGGGTGCGCCTGCCCGAGGAGTAGTCGTTCGATGAGCGAGCACCGTCGCAAACCGCCGCAGCCGCAGGGAGGCGGACGTGCCGCTGCCCGACGCGGTCAGACCGGCTCGTCCTCCGGCCGCCGCGCGGCACCGCGAGGCGCCACCGGATCTCCTTCCGACTCGTACGGGTCGGGTTACAGCGGTTCGGGAGGCGAGGAACGTCAGTACGGCGGTCGCGCCGAGGCACGTCGCGCTGCCCAGAGAAGCGGTGGCGGCCGCCGCAGAGCGGCCGAACCGGAACGCGGCGGCCGCCGTGCCGTTCCGGGCGGGCCGAACGGTCCCGGGCGGGGCCGGGGGCGGTCCGCGCCCCCTGGAAAGAAGCGGTTCGTCGACTATCCGCGGTCGGGCAAGTACGGCGTCGCGCGCTGGTTGCCGTCGTGGAAGCTCGTGGCTGGTCTGTTCATCGCCTTCATGGGCAGCCTGGTGGCTGTGGCGGGCATCGGGTACGCCATGGTGGGCATTCCCAAGATCGACGAGACCGCCGAGGCGCAGAACAACGTCTACTACTGGTCCGACGGTTCCGAGATGGTCTCCACCGGTGGCGAGACCAACCGGCAGATCGTCAACCTGGCGCAGATCCCCAAGGCCATGCAGAACGCGGTGATCTCGCAGGAGAACAAGACCTTCCGCAGCGACAGCGGTATCGACCCGAAGGGCATTGCCCGAGCCGTGTTCAACATGGCCACCGGTGGCCAGACACAGGGCGGCTCCACCATCACCCAGCAGTATGTGAAGAACGCCAGGCTGGGAGACCAGTCGCAGACGCTCTCCCGCAAGTTCAAGGAGATCTTCATCTCGGTCAAGGTCGGCGCCAAGCTGACGAAGGACGAGATCATGGCCGGCTACCTGAACTCCGCCTATTACGGGCGCAACGCCTACGGGATCCAGGCCGCGGCCCGCGCATACTTCGACAAGGACGCCATAGAGCTGAACGAAGGCGAGTGCGCCTTCCTGGCGGCCATGCTCAAGGGCGCCACGTACTACGACCCGGCGGGTTCGACGTCCATCGACCCCGCGGCCACGGCCAAGGCCAACAGCAAGCGGGCCCTCGGGCAGATGCAGGACACCCTCAACAAGATGGTCGAGTACGGGCATCTGAGCCCCGATGCGCGAGCCAAGTACACCAAGCTGCCCGATGTGAAGAACCCGCGCTTCAACACCGCGTTGAGCGGCCAGGTCGGTTACCTCGTCGACCTCGCCAACGGTTACCTGGTCAACAACAGCGACAAGACCGGGATCACCGAGGAGAAGCTGCGCGAGGGCGGCCTCTCGATCTACACGACCTTCGAAAAGAAGAAGGTCGACCAGCTCGAGAAGGCGGTCACGAAGGTCTACAAGGCCAACATCAAGCCCAAGCAGCGGCCGGAGACCGACACCCACGTCCAGTTCGGTGGGGCTTCGGTGGATCCGGCGACCGGGGCCATCAAGGCCATCTACGGCGGCACGGACGCGACGAAGCACTTCACCAACAACGCTGACGTGACCGGTGCGCAGGTCGGTTCGACGTTCAAGCCGTTCGTGCTGGCGGCCGCCATGAAGTGGGGTGTGCGCGACCCGGATCTCGAGGCGATCCAGGCACAGGACGAGCGCACCAAGGTCTCCCCGAAGAGCCTGTACAGCGGCAAGAACAAGCTGAAGATCAAGGACTACCAGGGCAACATCTGGCGGAACGAGAAGGGCGAGGAGTGGAACCAGGTCAACGACGGTGATCAGTCGTACGGCACTCCCCCGGCCTACCGGATCGACCTGCGTGAGGCGATGAGGGAGTCCGTGAACTCCGCCTTCGTGCAACTCGGCATGGATGTCGGGCTGGACAAGGTCAAGGAGGCGGCCATCGACGCGGGCATCCTGAAGACCAGCCTGGCCGGCGCTGACTACCCGTCCTTCTCCATCGGCACCTCGCAGCCCAGTGCGATCCGTATGGCCGGTGCCTACGCCACCTTCGCGACCAGCGGAAAGCAGCGTGATCCCTTCTCCGTCAAGCAGGTGAAGGACAAGGACGGCACGGTCTTCACCCACAAGACGCAGACCAAGGATGCTTTCACCGAGGCGGTCGCCGACAACGTCACGGACGTCCTGAAGACCGTGGTCGAGAAGGGCACGGGTACCAGCGCCCAGCTGTCCGACCGCGAGGTGGCCGGCAAGACGGGTACCACCGACGGCAACCGGTCCGCCTGGTTCGTGGGCTACACCCCGCAGCTTTCCACGTCGATCGCCATGTTCCGGCTGGACGACAACGAGAAGAACCAGAACCGCGAGTTCCTGAAGATGTTCGGAACGGGTGGTCAGGAGAAGATCCACGGTGCGTCGTTCCCGGCCGAGATCTGGCACGACTACATGGAACAGGCGCTGAAGAACACCAAGCCGCTGCCGTTCCCGACGCCGGCCCCCATCGGTGAGGTCATCAACGACATCCCGACCCCGACGCCCATTCCCACGCCCAGCGAGACGGAGGAGGCCAGTCCGACGCCGAGCCCGACGCCCAGTGAGTCGCTGACCTCGCCGACCCCCACACCGACCGAGACCTGTTTCGGTTTCCAGTGCAATGAGATCGGCGGTTCCGACAACGGTGGTACGGACGGGGGCGTGACCTCGACGCCGACGCCTACGACGACGGAAACGGAAGGCAACAACAACGGCAATGGCAACGGCAATGGCGGCATTTTTGGTGGACCGTCAGGCTGACCGACGGCTCACCTGATGAGCGAAGGCCGGTGGCCGGTACCCATGACGTGGGTGCCGGCCACCGGCCTTTGTCCTGGCTGTGCCCGGGGCGGCGGGCTGTTTCACGTGAAACGTCGGTTTCACGTGAAACACTCGGCCCCCGCACCAGGTCGTCCTCGCACCGTTCTCAGACTGGTACGGCAGGATGTCCCCCATGCCCAGTGCAGAAACGACGCCCACGAGCGCGCACGAGCCGGACCGGGTGCGGCCGACCAAGGAGGACGAGGTCGCCGCGAGCGGAAGCGAGCTGATCGGCGGCCCCATCGGACGGCGTGCGCTGCTCGGGACCTCCTGGTGGACCCCCGTGCGGATCATCGCGCTCGTGACCATCGGCATGTTCGCCCTCGGCCTGGTACAGAAGGCACCCTGCTACGACGGTGCCTGGTTCTTCGGCGCCAGCTCGCAGTACACGCATGCCTGCTACTCGGACATCCCGCACCTCTACCAGGGCCGTGGCTTCGCTGATGGACTTGTGCCGTACTTCGACAAGCTCCCCGGTGACATGGAGTACCTCGAATACCCGGTGCTGACCGGTGTGTTCATGGAGGTCGCCTCCTGGCTGACGACTGGCAGCGGCAGTATGCAGGACCAGCAGCAGTGGTACTGGATGGTCAATGCCGGGATGCTGATGGTGTGCGCGGCCGCCATCGCCGTCTGTGTGACCCGCACCCATGCCAGGCGACCCTGGGACGGTCTGCTGGTTGCCCTGGCGCCCGCCTTCGCACTGACGGCGACCATCAACTGGGACCTGCTGGCCGTCGCTCTGACGGCCGCCGCGATGCTGATGTGGTCGCGAGGCCGCTCGCTGGCCTTCGGTGTCCTGCTGGGGCTCGCCACGGCCGCGAAGCTCTATCCGGTCTTCCTGATCGGCCCCTTGTTCATTCTGTGCTGGCGTGCGGGCAAGTGGCGTGACTTCGGAAAGGCCCTGGGTGGCACCGTCTTCGCCTGGCTGGTCGTGAACCTTCCGGTGATGCTCCTCGCCTGGGACGGGTGGTCGCAGTTCTACCGGTTCAGTCAGGAGCGGGGCGTCGACTTCGGATCCTTCTGGCTCATCCTGGCCCAGAACTCCAGCGACCCGTTGAGCACGGAGACCGTGAACACCCTCGCGACGCTGCTGATGCTGCTGTGCTGTGTGGGCGTCGCAGCGCTCACGCTCACCGCGCCCCGCCGTCCGCGCTTCGCCCAGCTGGCCTTCCTGATCGTCGCGGCGTTCATCCTCACCAACAAGGTCTACTCGCCGCAGTACGTCCTGTGGCTGGTTCCCCTGGCCGTGCTGGCCCGGCCGAGATGGCGGGACTTCCTCATCTGGCAGGCCTGCGAGGTCGCGTACTTCCTGGGCATCTGGATGTACCTCGCCTATACGACCAGCGGGGACGCCCACAAGGGACTGCCGCCGGACGGCTACCACTGGGCCGTCGGCGTGCACCTGCTGGGGACGCTGTACATGTGCGCAGTCGTGGTGCGGGACATCCTGATGCCCGAGCGGGATCCGGTGCGCCGGGCCGGTGACGACGACCCTTCAGGTGGCGTGCTCGATCGGGCGGAGGATGTGTTCGTACTCGGCCCTGCGGCTCATCCTCCGCGGCATGCGGTCCACTTCGAGGGGCCGCAGGTGGCATGGGGTAAAGGCGGGGCCACAGGAAGTTCGCTCTGAGCGAACGGAACGCAGCCGGCACATGAGGAAGGCCGTACACGAGGAGCCGTGTACGGCCTCTTCCCGTTCCCGGGGTTGTCGAGTCACCGGTTACGGGGCTGTGGAGCGGTGATCGTTCAGCGGTCGACGATCCGGTCGAACTGGGTGGTGGTGTGCCGCAGATGGGCGACCAACTCGTCGCCGACCTTCGGCTCGGGCGCGTCCGACGGGATGAACAGGATCGAGACCTGCATGTGGGGCGGCTCCGCGAACCAGCGCTGCTTGCCGCCCCACACGAAGGGAGAAAGGTTCCGGTTCACGGTGGCGAGGCCGGCCCGGGCAACGCCCTTGGCGCGCGGCATGACGCCGTGCAGGGCCTTGGGGGCCTCCAGGCCCACCCCATGGGACGTACCGCCTGCCACGACCACCAGGAAGCCGTCCGAGGCCGCCTTCTGCTGCCGGTAGCCGAAGCGGTCGCCCTTGGCGACGCGCGTGACGTCCAGGACGGCCCCGCGGTACTCGGTGGCGTCATGATCCCCGAGCCACAGCCGCGTGCCGATACGGGCGCGGAAGCGGGTCTGCGGGAACTGCTGCTGCAGACGGGCGAGTTCGTCGGCCTTGAGGTGACTGACGAACATCGTGTGCAGCGGCAGTCGCGCGGCACGCAGACGGTCCATCCAGCCGATGACCTCCTCGACGGCGTCCGAGCCGTCGGTGCGGTCCAGGGGCAGGTGGATGGCGAAGCCCTCAAGGCGGACGTTCTCTATGGCGGCGTGCAGCTGCGGCAGGTCGCGCTCGCTGACGCCGTGCCGCTTCATCGAGGACATCACCTCGATGACCACGCGAGCGCCGACGAGACCGTAGACGCCGTCCACCGACGACACCGAGCGGATCACCCGGTCGGGCAGCGGCACCGGCTCCTCACCGCGCCGGTACGGCGTCAGTACCAGCAGATCACCGCTGAACCAGTCCTTGATGCGCGCGGCCTCGTAGGTCGTGCCGACGGCGAGCACGTCGGAGCCCAGGCGCGTGGCCTCCTCCGCCAGCCGCTCGTGCCCGAAGCCGTAGCCGTTGCCCTTGCAGACCGGGACGAGCCCCGGGAACTGCTCCTGGACGTGCTTGTGGTGCGCCCGCCAGCGCGCGGTGTCGACGTAGAGCGTGAGCGCCATGGCCGGACCTGGAACCTTTCTCGTGGCTGCGGTGTATCAGAGATATGGAAGCTATCGACGGTGCAGCATGTGACGGTATCGAAGAGGGGATCGCGAGGTCAGCGACGCGACATGTAGATGTCGAGCGCCTTGTGGAGAAGCTTGTTCAGCGGGAAGTCCCACTCGCCGAGGTACTCGGCGGCCTGACCACCGGTGCCCACCTTGAACTGGATCAGACCGAAGAGGTGGTCGGTCTCGTCCAGCGAGTCGGAGATGCCGCGCAGGTCGTAGACGGTCGCGCCGAGGGCGTAGGCGTCGCGCAGCATCCGCCACTGCATCGCGTTCGAGGGCCGGACCTCACGGCCGATGTTGTCGGAGGCGCCGTAGGAGTACCAGACGTGGCCGCCGACGATCAGCATGGTCGCCGCCGAGAGGTTCACACCGTTGTGGCGGGCGAAGTACAGCCGCATACGGTTGGGGTCCTCGGTGTTGAGAGCCGTCCACATGCGCTGGAAGTACGACAGCGGGCGCGGCCGGAAGTGGTCACGCACCGCCGTGATCTCGTAGAGCCGCTGCCATTCCGCGAGGTCCTCGTAGCCGCCCTGGACGACCTCGACGCCGGCCTTCTCGGCCTTCTTGATGTTGCGGCGCCACAGCTGGTTGAAGTTCTTGTGGACCTCTTCCAGCGACCGGTTCGCCAGGGGCACCTGGTAGACGTAGCGCGGCTGGACATCGCCGAAACCGGCACCGCCGTCCTCGCCCTGCTGCCAGCCCATGCGACGGAGCTTGTCGGCGACCTCGAAGGCGCGCGGCTCGATGAAGTCGGCCTCGATGTCGCGCAGCCGCTTCACATCGGGGTTCTGGATACCCGCCTTGATGGAGGTGGCCTCCCAGCGGCGGATGATCACCGGCGGGCCCATCTTCACGGAGAAGGCGCCCTGGTGCTTGAGGTGCGCCAGCATCGGTTCCAGCCAGTCGGTCAGATTTGGCGTGAACCAGTTGATGACCGGGCCTTCGGGCAGATAGGCGAGGTAGCGCTTGATCTTGGGCAGCTGACGGTAGAGGACGAGGCCCACGCCGACGAGCTCACCGCTCTTGTCGAACCAGCCGAGGCTCTCCGAGCGCCACTCCGCCTTGACGTCCGCCCAGGCCGGGACCTGCATGTGGCTCGCCGACGGCAGGCTCTGGATGTATGCCAGATGCTGCTCGCGACTGATCGTCCTCAGGGTCAGGCTCATTCGGGGCGCTCCTCGGGCTGGTGTGTCCCCATGGGTTCAGGGGCTCCGGCTCTCGCGGAAGCCTACTGCGCCTCGGGCGCGCCTCGACTGGGCGTACGGATGCTTCGCCCCGGCTCATGGGCCGCCGAGGCGTTCGATCGTGTTCTATGTGGTGTTCTACCGGTGTTCGGAGGACGACCCCCGGCCGCCGAGGCGGGGAGGGACGGTGTCCCTGGCGTCAGAAGACCCCGCCGAAGAGGCCACCGTGCGCCATGCCGAGGAAGAAGCCGACGGCCGAGGCGCCCAGGCCGATGATCAGGCCGAAGCGCCCGCGGGTCGTCTCCGAGATCCACTGTCCGTACGCGCCGGTGAGGATGCCCACCAGGCCGGTCCAGGAGCTGAGCAGGTGCAGGTCGTGGAACATCGCCGTGACGAAAGCCGTGATACCCAGGACCAGGGTCACGACCAGCAGCGTGTCCTGGAGGGGGTGGCGCTTTCCGTCCGTGGCGAAAAGGCCGCCGACGGTGTTGGGTCGCAATGCCTGTGCCATAGGGCACCTCCTGCGGAAGACGGCGCATCGTAGCGCCATACACACCCGATGTGTACAGACTGACGGGCTTCCCGGGCTGATTTCAACCGGAAGCACGTGTGCGGGTACTCTGTACCGTCTGCACCGGTGTCTGCCCAGGCCATGCCAGGGTGTCCGCCCAGTCCACGCAGGGGAAACCGCCAGCCGGACCCCGTTGTCAGTGGCGGCCGATACCGTTGCGTACGCATCACAACCCTCCTGCCACGGAACGACCGTGGCCGCTGAGTCCAAAGGAGGTGGGTTCCACATGCGTCACTACGAGGTGATGGTCATCCTCGACCCCGACGTCGAGGAGCGCGCTGTCTCCCCGCTGATCGAGAACTTCCTCTCTGTCGTCCGTGACGGCGGCGGAAAGGTCGAGAAGGTCGACACCTGGGGTCGTCGTCGTCTCGCGTACGAGATCAAGAAGAAGCCCGAGGGCATCTACTCGGTCATCGACCTGCAGGCCGAGCCTGCGGTCGTCAAGGAGCTCGACCGCCAGATGAACCTGAACGAGTCGGTCCTCCGGACCAAGGTCCTCCGCCCCGAGACCCACTGAGCTTCCGGCTCAGTTGATCTCGGGATCCGAGCAGCAGCAACCAAGCAGCCAGAGCAAACCCGCCGAGAGGTTCCCCCATGGCAGGCGAGACCGTCATCACGGTCGTCGGCAATCTTGTCGATGACCCCGAGCTGCGCTTCACCCCTTCCGGTGCGGCGGTCGCGAAGTTCCGTGTCGCGTCCACCCCCCGCACCTTCGACCGCCAGACCAACGAGTGGAAGGACGGCGAGAGCCTCTTCCTGACCTGCTCGGTCTGGCGTCAGGCGGCGGAGAACGTCGCGGAGTCGCTTCAGCGAGGCATGCGCGTCATCGTGCAGGGCCGGCTGAAGCAGCGGTCCTACGAGGACCGTGAGGGCGTCAAGCGCACGGTCTACGAGCTGGACGTCGAGGAAGTCGGCGCCAGCCTGCGCAACGCCACGGCCAAGGTCACCAAGACCAGCGGCCGCGGTGGCCAGGGCGGCGGCTACGGCGGCGGTGGCGGTGGCGGCCAGGGTGGCGGCGGCTGGGGCGGTGGCCCCGGTGGCGGCCAGCAGGGCGGCGGCGCTCCCGCTGACGACCCGTGGGCGACCGGCGCTCCCGCCGGTGGCCAGCAGGGCGGTGGCGGCGGCTGGGGCGGTGGCTCCGGCGGCGGTGGCGGCGGTGGCGGCTACTCGGACGAGCCCCCCTTCTAGGCCTTCGGGTCGGCCTTCGAGGCCGGTCCGGGTCAAGGGCGGGTCGTACCCAAACTTCTTGATCACACAGGAGAAACACCATGGCGAAGCCGCCTGTGCGCAAGCCTAAGAAGAAGGTCTGCGCTTTCTGCAAGGACAAGGTCACGTACGTGGACTACAAGGACACGAACATGCTGCGGAAGTTCATTTCCGACCGCGGCAAGATCCGTGCCCGCCGCGTGACCGGCAACTGCACGCAGCACCAGCGTGACGTCGCCACGGCCGTCAAGAACAGCCGTGAGATGGCGCTGCTGCCCTACACCTCCACCGCGCGCTAAGGGAAGGGTGACTGACACATGAAGATCATCCTCACCCACGAGGTCTCCGGCCTCGGTGCCGCGGGCGACGTCGTCGACGTCAAGGACGGTTACGCTCGCAACTACCTGATCCCGCGGAAGTTCGCTATCCGTTGGACCAAGGGTGGCGAGAAGGACGTCGAGCAGATCCGTCGTGCTCGCAAGATCCACGAGATCCAGACCATCGAGCAGGCCAACCAGATCAAGGGCCAGCTCGAGGCGGTCAAGGTTCGTCTGGCCGTCCGCTCCGGCGACGCCGGTCGTCTCTTCGGTTCCGTCACCCCGGCCGACATCGCTTCCGCGATCAAGGCTGCTGGTGGCCCCGAGGTCGACAAGCGCCGCATCGAGCTCGGCGCGCCGATCAAGACCCTGGGCGCCCACGAGACGTCCGTGCGTCTGCACCCCGAGGTTGCCGCCAAGGTCAACATCGAGGTCATCGCGGCCTGACGGCTGCGCTCGGCTGAACAGCTGAGCAGAGGGGCCGTACCCGCTGGGGTACGGCCCCTCTGCTGTGCGGTCCTCTCCTGGCCGGGCCGGGAAGGAAGCCCGGTCCCGGTTTCACGTGAAACAGCGTGTTTCACGTGAAACCGTCACCGCGTGGCGCCCGTGACGATCCAACGACCTGAACGGGTGCGCAGCCAGAGCGTCAGCATGCGCACCGTCATCATCAGTGTCATGGCCGCCCAGACCGCGGTGAGGCCGCCGCCCGCCGCTGGGATGAGCAGCGCTACGGGAGCGAATACAGCGAGTGTGAGCACCATGGCCCACGCCAGGTAGGGGCCGTCGCCCGCTCCCATCAGAACGCCGTCCAAGACGAAGACGACTCCGCAGATCGGCTGGGAGAGTGCCACCACGAGTAGTGCAGGCAGGGCAGTGTCCTGGACGGTCGTGTCGCTGGTGAACAACGGCAGGAAGAGTGGTCGGGCGATCACCACGAGCAGGCCGAGCAGAACGCCGGCGGCGATGCCCCACTCCACCATGCGTCGGCAGGCGGCTCGGGCGCCCTGGGCGTCACCTGCACCGAGGTACCTCCCGATGATGGCCTGCCCGGCGATGGCGATGGCATCCAGTGCGAAGGCGAGCAGGTTCCACAGCGACAGGATGATCTGGTGCGCCGCGATGTCGGCGTCCCCGAGCCGGGCTGTGACCGCTGTGGCAATCAGGAGAATCGCCCGCAGGGAGAGGGTGCGGACCAGAAGGGGCACCCCGGCTTGCGCCGAGGCTCTTATGCCGGCTGCGTCGGGACGCAGAGAGGCACCGTGCTCGCGGGCGCCGCGGACCACGACCACGAGATACGCCGCGGCCATGCCCCACTGGGCGATGACGGTCCCCCAGGCGGAGCCCGCAATGCCGAGGTCGGCGCCATAGACGAGACCTGCGTTGAGGGCGGCGTTGGCGATGAAGCCCGCGATCGCGACGTAGAGAGGGGTCTTGGTGTCCTGCAGGCCACGCAGAACGCCGGTGGCGGCGAGCACTACCAGCATGGCGGGGATGCCGAGTGCCGAGATCCGTAGATAGGTGGTCGCGTAGGGGGCGGCGGTGTCCGAGGCGCCGAAGAGTTCGACGAGGAACGGTGCCATCGGCAGGACGACCGCGATGACGCCGGCGCCGAGGAGGAGGGCCAGCCAGATGCCGTCCATTCCCTGGCGGATGGCGGCTTGGAGGTCACCGGCGCCGACACGGCGGGCTACAGCCGCTGTAGTGGCGTAGGCGAGGAAGACAAAGATGCTGACGGCTGTGAGGAGAAGGGCCGAGGCGACCCCCAGGCCGGCGAGCTGTGCGGTGCCCAGATGGCCGACAATCGCGCTGTCGACGATGACGAAGAGGGGCTCGGCGACCAGTGCGCCGAAGGCCGGGACGGCCAGTGCGACGATCTCTCGGTCGTGCTGTCGTCGTGCGGCCTTGGGCGTCGCGGGAGCCTGTGTCATGGCCATCAATCTAATCGTCCACAGGTAAGAGATACAATGAAGTACTGACCCTTACTGGCCGTCATGGGCTGTGTGTGTCTGCGCACTGTTCGAGCCGATCTTGGCCCGACTGGGGAAGTTTTTCTTCTGCACAGCCGGTGGACGGTAAAGATGCAGGTCAACCCAGCTGTCTGCGAATCACTCGAAGCTTGTTCACAGGGCTGTCCACCGTGTCGTGCACAGGTTTTGCGGAGTTCTCCACAGCATCGGGGCCGTCGTCCACATGGCCTGTGGATAACCAGATTGGCTGACGGTGCCCGCGGGCCTACCGTGGTCCGGCGCCCACTCCGTCCGTCGGCCGGGAAACCGGCACAAAACCGGCGAGCCAGAACCGGAGTTGGGCCTCTTATTTGTCAGTGGCGTGCCGTAGAACTGAGGGGCACGGCGAGGTCCGCTCTGCGGACGGGAGGAGGTGGCTCGGTGAGCATTTCCGAGCCCTTGGACGATCCGTGGGCCGACAGCGGTCCCAGCGATCGTCTGCCCGCCTCCCGCCGCCGCGGCGACAGCGGCCGGGGCCGTGACGAACAGCACGATCGCGGCCGGGACACCGGAGACTGGGATGGCGGCGGTTCCGCCTTCGAGCGGGTACCACCGCAGGATCTCGACGCTGAGCAGTCCGTCCTCGGTGGCATGCTCCTCTCCAAGGACGCCATCGCCGATGTCGTCGAGGTCCTCAAGGGCCACGACTTCTACAAGCCCGCCCACGAGACGATCTTCCAGGCGATCCTCGACGTCTACGCCAAGGGCGAGCCGGCCGACCCCATCACCATCGCCGCCGAACTCACCAAGCGCGGTGAGATCAACAAGGTGGGCGGGGCCGCGTATCTCCACACCCTCGTCCAGACGGTGCCGACCGCGGCGAACGCCGAGTACTACGCGGAGATCGTGCATGAGCGTGCCGTGCTGCGCCGCCTGGTCGAGGCGGGCACCCGTATCACGCAGATGGGATATGCGGCTGACGACGACGTCGACGAGATCGTCAATCGGGCACAGGCCGAGATCTACGCGGTCACCGAGCAACGCACCAGTGAGGACTATCTGCCGCTCGGCGACATCATGGAGGGCGCGCTCGACGAGATCGAGGCGATCGGCTCCCGAAGCGGGGAGATGACCGGGGTTCCCACGGGGTTCACGGACTTCGACTCGCTCACCAACGGACTGCACCCGGGCCAGATGATCGTCATCGCCGCCCGTCCGGCCATGGGTAAGTCGACGCTCGCGCTGGACTTCGCCAGAGCCGCGTCGATCAAGAACAACCTGCCGAGCGTCATCTTCTCCCTGGAAATGGGCCGTAACGAGATCGCGATGCGTCTGCTGTCCGCAGAGGCGCGGGTCGCGCTGCACCACATGCGCTCGGGCACGATGACCGACGAGGACTGGACGCGGCTGGCCCGCCGGATGCCCGATGTCTCGGCCGCCCCGCTCTACATCGACGACTCTCCGAACCTGTCGATGATGGAGATCCGGGCCAAGTGCCGTCGGCTGAAGCAGCGCAACGACCTCAAGCTCGTCGTCATCGACTACCTCCAGCTGATGCAGTCCGGCGGCTCCAAGCGCGCCGAAAGCCGTCAGCAGGAGGTCTCGGACATGTCCCGTAACCTCAAGCTGCTCGCCAAGGAGCTGGAGATCCCGGTCATCGCCCTCTCTCAGCTGAACCGTGGTCCCGAGCAGCGTACGGACAAGAAGCCCATGGTCTCCGACCTGCGTGAGTCCGGCTCCATCGAGCAGGACGCCGACATGGTCATCCTGCTGCATCGCGAGGACGCCTACGAGAAGGAGTCGCCCCGTGCGGGTGAGGCCGACCTGATCGTGGCCAAGCACCGTAACGGTCCGACCGCGACCATCACGGTCGCCTTCCAGGGCCACTACTCGCGGTTCGTGGACATGGCGCAGACCTGATACGGCCGCACCCGGGGGTTATGCGCTCGACTCCCGGCTGCCCACAGGATGGACTGTGGGCATGACGACATCTCAGGAAGAGTTGCTGCCCGGCACCCGCCGCGCACTGCTGCACCGCATCGCCGTGGCGCAGGCCGAAGGGCGCGCGCCCTCGCTGGTCGCCTCGGTCGTGCGAGGCGGGAGGGCCGTGTGGCACGGTTCGCGTACCTCGGTGGACGGACATGGGCCGGATGAACACGTGCAGTACCGCATCGGTTCGATCACCAAGACCTTCACCGCTGTTCTCGTCCTCCGCCTGCGCGACGAGGGTCTGCTCGACCTCGGTGATCCGCTGGAGAAGCACCTTCCGGGCACGGGGGCGGGGGAGGCGACCATCGCCGAACTGCTCGCGCACACCGCGGGTTTGGCGGCCGAGTCACCGGGGCCCTGGTGGGAGAGGACGCCCGGATCACTGCGGCCCGAGCTGTCGGACGTGCTCGGTGAGCAGCCCTTCCTGCATCCGTCGGGGCGCCGTTTCCACTACTCGAACCCCGGCTACACGCTGCTGGGCGCACTGGTGGAGAAGCTGAGGGACGCTCCCTGGGGGGACGTACTTCGGCGGGAAGTGCTCGAACCTCTGGGCCTGGACCGTACGAGTACACGTCCGCAGGCACCGCATGCGGGTGGCTGGGCCGTGCACCCCTGGGCCGATGTGATGCTTCCCGAGCCCGTCGAGGATCTGGGCCGGATGGAGCCGGCCGGCCAACTGTGGTCGACAACCGCGGATCTGGCGCGGTTCGCTGTCTTCCTTTCCAGGGGCGATGACCGCGTGTTGAGTGCCGCGTCCGTACGGGAGATGCGGACACCGGCGGCGCCGCCTGAGGCCACGGACGTGGTGGACGGAGCGGCGTACGGCCTCGGTATGCAGGTCCAGCACCGGGAGGGCCGGCTCCTGGTGGGGCACGGCGGATCGTTGCCGGGGTTCCTGGCGAGCCTGACCATCAGCGTGGAGGACGATGTGGCGGCCGTGGTGCTGGCCAACTGCACCTCTGGTCCGCTGGTGTCCCTTGTCGCCGCCGACCTCGTCCGGATCGTCGCCGAGGCCGAGCCACGGATGCCTGAGCCTTGGCGGCCGATGCGGAACGTCGACGCGGGGGAACTGGAGTTGGCCGGTCAGTGGTACTGGGGAACGCATGCCTTCGCCCTGCGGCTGACCGCTGATGGGCTCGTCTCGCTGGAGCCGTTGTCCGGCAAGGGCCGCCGGTCGCGATTCCGTGCCAACGGTGATGGCACCTGGACCGGGCTGGAGGGGTACTACGCCGGTGAGCTCCTGAAGGCCGTACGGCGCCCCGACGGGGCGGTGGACCATCTGGACCTCGGGTCGTTCGTCTTCACGCGTCAGCCGTATGACGAGGGAACTGCCGTTCCGGGCGGTGTGGATCCCGACGGTTGGCGGGGGAGCGGTTCGTTCTGACGACGTGGTGAGCGCCTGTTTCACGTGAAACAGGCGCTTGTCTCTGTCAGAGCTGGAGTTTGAAGCCCACATGTGAGGCCGTGAAGCCGAGACGCTCATAGAAGCGGTGGGCGTCCGTGCGGGTCTTGTCCGAGGTCAGCTGCACCAACTGGCAGCCCTGCCGTCGGGATTCCTCGATTGCCCACTCGATGAGCAGCGTGCCCAGGCCGCTGCCCCGCTCGTCGGCGTGGATGCGTACGGCTTCGATGATGGACCTCGTGGAGCCGCGCCGGGACAGCCCGGGAATGACGGTGAGCTGCAGCGTGCCGACGACACGGCTCTCGCGTACGGCGACGACCAGGTGCTGGTTCGGATCGCTGGTGAGGCGCTCCAGTGCGGCCAGGTACGGGGTCAGGTCGTCCGGTGATTCACGCTGGGCGCCCAATGGATCGTCGGCGAGCATGCCGACGATCGCAGAGATGTCATCGGCTACGGCGGCTCGTATCTCAAGATCTCCCATGCTCGCACCCTATGCGGGCGCCGGGAGTGACTCGACAGCCCTGACCAGGGGGGCGAGTTCGGGGTTCTTGGCGGCTTCGTCGAGGGCCTGGCGCAGGGCCGTGTCGTTGGTGGGCCGGGCTTCTTCGAGGAGGGCGAGTCCGGCTTCGGTGACGTCGGTGTAGATGCCGCGGCGGTCGGTGGGGCAGAGGTAGCGGGAGAGCAGGCCGCGGTCCTCCAGGCGGGTGACGAGGCGGGTGGTGGCGCTCTGGCTGAGGACGACGGCGTCGGCGACCTGCTTCATCTGCAGGTGGCCGCCTTCGCCGCTGTGCTGTCGGCTGAGGACGTCGAGCAGGGAGTACTCGCGCACGCTGAGGTCGTGCCCGGTCTGCAGGGCGCGTTCGATGTGCGCCTCGATCCTGCCGTGCAGCAGGGAGAGGGCGCACCAGCCCTGGGCGAGCGCGGTCAGCGCGGATTCCGTGGTGGTCATGGTGTCTGCCCTTCACGGGATGGTCGATGTCTTGTGTGTGCAGGAGCAGAATGCCTGCGCTTGCGAGTATGCCGCGTGTGCAAGTATTGTCGTCACTCGTTAAGCGCTCCTGCAATCTTCTGGGAAGGTGTTCCCCCTCATGCCTCTGGCGCTTCTGGCCCTCGCTGTCGGGGCCTTCGGAATCGGGACGACAGAGTTCGTGATCATGGGTCTGTTGCCCGAGGTCGCGGGCGACTTCGGGGTCTCTATCCCCACCGCCGGACTGCTCGTGACCGGCTACGCGCTCGGCGTGGTTCTGGGCGCACCGCTGATGACCGTGCTCGGCACCAAGGTCTCCCGCAAGCGGATGCTGATGCTCCTGATGGGCCTGTTCATCCTCGGCAACCTGCTGTCGGCTCTGGCCCCGGGCTTCACCGCGATGCTGATCGGTCGTGTCGTCGCCTCGCTCGCTCACGGAGCCTTCTTCGGTATCGGTTCGGTCGTCGCGGCCGACCTGGTCGCCCCGGACAAGAAGGCCGGAGCCATCGCGATGATGTTCACCGGACTGACCCTCGCCAATGTCGTCGGTGTTCCGCTGGGGACGTTCGTCGGGCAGACCGTCGGCTGGCGCGCCACCTTCGGGATCGTCGCCGCCCTCGGCGTCGTCGGGCTGGTCGGCATCGCCAAGCTCGTCCCCGACATGGCCAAGGCCCAAGGCGTGCACCTTCGCCACGAACTGGCGGCCTTCAAGAACGCCCAGGTGCTGCTCGCCATGGCGATGACGGTCCTCGGCTTCGGCGGCGTCTTCGCGGCCATCACCTACATCGCGCCGATGATGACCCATGTCACCGGATTCGCCGACGGTTCCGTCACCTGGCTGCTGGTCCTCTTCGGCCTCGGCATGGTCGGCGGCAACCTCGTTGGCGGCAAGTACGCCGACCGGGCGCTGATGCCCATGCTCTACGTCTCTCTGGGCGCTCTCGCCCTCGTGCTCGCGCTCTTCACGCTCACCGCTCAGAACAAGGTCCTCGCAGCCGTGACCATCGCGCTGATCGGCGCCCTGGGCTTCGCCACCGTCCCTCCGCTGCAGAAGCGCGTCCTGGACCAGGCCCACGGCGCCCCGACGTTGGCCTCGGCAGTGAACATCGGCGCCTTCAATCTCGGCAACGCCCTCGCGGCCTGGCTCGGCGGCCTCGTCATCGCGGCCGGCTACGGCTACACGTCCCCGAACTGGGTCGGCGCCGCCCTCGCCGCGGCCGCGCTGTTGCTCGCCTTCCTCTCGGCCGCCCTGGAGCGCCGCGGCGGGGTGTCCCCGAGCACCGTCGTCACCGGCACCGCGCCCGCCGAGCAGCGAACTGCCGTACACCACTGAACCGACCCGGCCGCGGGGTCAGGGCCGCCCCCGCGGCGCTTCGGCTTCATGAGATCCACCTCAGCACCCCCATCGCAAGGAGAAAGACCATGAGCACCGTCACCGCCGTCGCACCCCTGACCATCCAGGACGCCGATGCTCTCGTCGCCGCCGGCCACCGGGCCGCCGAGGCCGCGGGGGCGACGGTCAGCGTCACGGTCCTGGATGCCGGAGGCCATCTGCTCGCCTTCCGGCGGGACGACCGAGCTGTGCTCATCTCCGGCGAGACGAGCACCCGCAAGGCGTACACGGCGCTGCAGCTCGCCGCCCCCACCGCCGATCTCGTCGACGCCGTACAGCCCGGAGGGCTCTTCCACACCCTGCCCACGGCGCTCGATCGGCCGCTGCTGTTCATCGCGGGCGGTGTACCGATCCACCGCGACGGCCGGCTGGTCGGGGCGATCGGAGTCGGCGGCGGGGCGCCGGAGCAGGACCACCAGTTCGCGATCGCCGCGATCGAGGTCCTCGCCTGAGTGAGGCCCATGGCGACGACGAAACACCGGTCCCGTCGGGACCGGCGTTTCGTCATGCGGATCTCAGCCTCGGACCGAGCGCCTCAGCCCCTGGCCCGGTGCCTCAGCCTGCCGCCACCGTCAGCGGAGCGAATCGTCGCGACCAGTCGCCGGGCAGTTCCGAGACGCCGTACGCCATGACCGCGTTGAATGCGAGGGAGGCCAGACCGTGTTGCTTCGTCCAGGTCAGCAGTTCCTCGTGGCGTACATCGATGTCCGTACGCAGGGGACGGTCGGTGTGGGCGGCGAGGGAGGCGATGAGCGCCTTCGAGGTCTCCGTGTCCCGGGCGATCAAGGGGCCGACGACCTGCGTGTCCATGTTGGGCCAGGCGCCGGCGTAGCCGATGATCCGGCCGTTCTCCTCGGCGACGCGCAGTTGGTCGGCGAATGCGGGTAGCCGCGTGATGATGTGGGTGCGATCGACTCCGAACACCTCCTCGTCGAGCCGCAGGATCGCGGTGAGGTCCTCGGCGGTGGCCGCACGCGTGGAGACCTGGGGCGCCCAGGCCCCGGGCGTGAAATGCCCACGCAGCATCTCCGCCCGGCCGATGGCCTTGAAGCCGAGATTTTCGTAGAGCGGTCGACCGTTGGGTGTCGCGTGCAGGGTCAGGGGTGTCGGGCCCATGCCGGAGATGACGTGCTCCATCAGCCGGCGCCCGACCCCTCGACGGGAGTGCCGCTCGGCGACCAGGACCATGCCGATGGCTCCGAGCTGGGGGCGGCCCTGAGGCCCGTACTCCGTGACCACACAGGCGCTCACGAGCCCACCGTCGGGGTCGTCGATGCCATAGCCCGTCCCGGCTGTGAGCAGAAACTGCCATTTGTGTTCCTCCCGGGGCCATCCCCGGTTCTCGGACAAGTCGGCGCAGGCGGTGAGGTCGCGTGGCGTCAGACGGCGGATCGGCAGAGCGGCAAGGGAAGGAGTCGGCACGCAGGTCAGGCTGTCTGACTACTGCCCTGGCCGTCCAGCGGTTTCCGCAGAGACGTACGGGCTTTTGGCCATGTCGTGGTCCACCGCACAACCTGGCGAACGATGGCGGTGTTTCACGTGAAACATGGGCGAACGGCGATGACGGCACCTCGCATTAGCCTCATGGCTCATGGCGAGACTTCACCTCTTCGACCTTGATGGCACTCTTCTGCACGGGACCTCCGCCCCCGTGGAAATCTCACGGCAACTCGGGCTGGAAGCGGAGACCGTCGCGTTGGACCGGGAGATCTCGGCCGGGCTGATCGGGCCTCCTGAGTACGCGACGCGGGTGCACGCGCTGTGGGCGAATCTCACCGAGGCTCATGTGGCATCCGCATTTGAGGGCGCACCGTGGCTGGCACGTATCCGTGACGTCTGGGCGGAAATCAGGGGGCGGGGCGACTACTGCGCCGTCGTGTCGCTCTCCCCCTCCTTCTTCGTAGAGCGGTTGACGGGCTGGGGCGCGCACGCGGCGCACGGCTCCCGCTTTCCAGCCGTGCCGTTCACAGAGCCCGTCGACCCGACGGGCGTGCTCAGCGCGGCTGCCAAGGTCCGCATAGCCGACCGGCTCTGTGCGGAGTTCGGAGTAGCGCGTGCCGACTGCGTCGCCTATGGGGATTCGCTGTCGGACAAGGATCTGTTCGGAGCGGTGCCGGTGTCCGTCGCGGTCAACGCGGACAGCCATGTTGCCGGACTCGCGACCCACTCCTACAAGGGGATGGATCTGTGGGAAGCCTATGAATTGGTACGCCACGGACGGTAGTTGAAGGAAATGCTCGTTCGCTCCCACGCCCCATTCGTGAGAGAGGAAGGGGGGACTTGTGATCGGAGCAGCGGCCGGTAGTGTCGACTCCGGTTCGTGTCCGAGCTGTGATGCAGACCTGGCGCGAGCGCGAGAGCGCAAGGCAATGCAGCCTAATGGGACGGAGAGATCGAAGACCCGCATTCCCGGGTATGCGGTCCGAGCGCCCACAGGCGGTGGGATGCTGCGGTGGGAGTACTGCGGCCAATGTCACACTCTCGCCTTACTTGTCCGTTCCGGGTGTGGATACGAGTTGAATGTGGCCGTATTGGTCGCGGAAACGAACGGGGAGAAAGCAAGCCGTCGCGGGGGAACAGGCACCTTCCCATCGAGGAAGTGCGCAGACCGACCGAAAGATGTTCGAGGCGAGGCACACCATGGACGCTCCGACCACCACGTCGGCCGACAACGGCTCTTCCGACGGCGGGGGCGGCTGGTTCACGCCGCGCAAGCAGCCGGCGACCACTCAAGGCAGCGAACAGGAGACGGCTGAGGGCAGCCGCCTGGCAGCGATGCGCCCGCGCGGCAGGGCGACGGCGGGCGACGGCACCGTCGAGGCGACCCCGGCCGACGATCAGCCCGCCGCGTCGTCCAGCCCGGTACAGGAAGCGCCCACGGAGGTCGGCACCGCACCGGCCGCGGGCATCCCGAGCGACACACCGGGCCACCTCTCACCCGCGCCGTCGACGGCCCCCTCCGTCGCGCCCCTGGACCAAGCGCCGCCCCCTCCCGGGCCCGCGCCGGTCCCAGGCCACGCGCCGCCTACCTCCGTCACGCCCTCGACCCCAGGTCACGCGCCCTCTCCCGCGGCCCCTGGCGGCACCTCGCCCGCAGGACACGCCCCGCCTGTTCCGGCCCCTGCCCCCATCTCGCCCGCAGGTCAGGCCGCGCCCTTCGCCGCCCATTCTCAGGCCGCGTCAGCCAGAGAGCCGATGTCGGCTCTCACCTCCCTCTCCTCGCTCTCACCTCAGGCGCGGGTTCCGGCCCAACGCCCCGCCCCGGCCCGATCCGCGTCCCCGGACGCCATCCTGGTCCGTCGGACGATGGCCGAGATCACCCCTGTCGCCGACAAGGTCACCTCGTACTTCTACGCGCTGCTCTTCGTACGCCACCCCGACCTTCGCTCGCTGTTCCCGGCCGCGATGGACACCCAGCGCGACCGGCTGCTCAAGGCTCTGCTCACAGCGGCCGAGCACATCGACGACAAACCCGTCCTCGTCGAATACCTGCAGAACCTCGGCCGCGGCCACCGCAAGTACGGCACTCGGGCCGAGCACTATCCGGCCGTCGGTGAATGCCTCATCGGAGCGCTGAGCAAGTACGCCGTCGGCGTCTGGGACGGTGAGACGGAGGCTGCCTGGGTCCGGACGTACACGACGATCTCGCAGGTCATGATCGACGCGGCGGCGGCTGACGAACTGCGCGCACCGGCCTGGTGGTACGCGGAGGTCGTTTCGCACGACCTGAGAACCTCGGACATAGCGGTCGTCACCGTCCGTCCCGACCAGCCCTACCCCTTCCTCGCAGGGCAGTACACCAGCGTGGAGACGCCCTGGTGGCCGCGGATCTGGCGGCACTACTCCTTCGCCTGCGCGCCTCGCTCCGACGGGCTGCTGACGTTCCATGTGAAGGCCGTGCCCGCCGGGTGGGTCTCCAACGCGCTGGTGCACCGTGCGCGGCCGGGGGACATCATCCGCCTCGGCCCGCCGACCGGTTCGATGACCGTGGACCACACCGCAGACAGTGGAATGCTCTGCCTCGGCGGCGGCACCGGCATAGCTCCCATCAAGGCCCTGGTCGAAGACGTCGCCGAACACGGTCGCCGGCGACCGGTCGAGGTCTTCTACGGCGCCCGCAGCGACCACGACCTCTACGACATCGACACCTTGCTCAGGATCAAGCAGTCCCACCCCTGGCTGGAGGTCCACCCGGTGGTGGACCGGCACGGACTGCTGAAGCTTCCCGACGCCGTACGTGAGTACGGCCCCTGGACCGAGTACGACGCGTTCGTCTCCGGCCCGCCCGGCATGATCCGCAGTGGTGTGGACGCGCTGACGGACATCGGCATCCCGTTCGAGCGCATACGCCATGACTCGTTGGAGGAACTGGTGGCCGCCGCCGGTGACTGACCCTGTCGGCGGCCGTCAGCCCAGGTCGGGGGCGTGCATGGCGCGAACGCCCTCGATGTTCCCGTCCAGGTAGTGCCGCAGTGACAGCGGCACCAGATGGACCGAGGCGATCCCGACCCGGGTGAACGGCACCCGCACGATCTCGTACTCGCCGATGGGCTCGTCCACCTCGGGCCCGTGCCGCAGGGACGGGTCCATCGATTCCAGTCGGCAGACGAAGAAATGCTGCACCTTCACACCGGTCGCCCCGCCGTCCTCGCCTATGTGCTCGACGGTGTCGACGAAGCAGGGCACCACGTCAACGATCTTGGCGCCCAGTTCCTCGTACACCTCCCGGTGCAGCGCCTCGACGACAGTGGTGTCCGTGGGCTCGACCCCGCCACCGGGAGTCAGCCAGTACGGATCCATGCCGGGCTTGGTGCGCTTGATCAGAATCAGATCGTCGCCGTCCAGAAGGACGGCTCGAGCGGTGCGCTTGACCACGGGTCGGACGGTCATGGGAGAAATGTGGCCCGGCTGGTTCCACGTGAAACATCGCGAACGTCATCGGTCGAGATCAGAGTGTGACAGGTACGGATGCCCTGATCAGGCGCGTCCGCGAGGACTGCCGGGCGAGGTCCGCGATCGCGACACCGTAGCCGCGGAGATGCCCGTCAGACCCAGGTGGAGGCTGCGCGCAAAAGCCATTCATGAGCTCGCGTGATGTGCGGCATCGCCAGCGTGCCGGTGCGGACCACGAGGAAGTACGTCCGCAGCGGGGGCACCGGCGGATCGTGCAGGGCGACGACCTCGCCGCGTTCCAGGGCGGCCGCGCACAGATAGCGGGGCAGTACCGCCAGCCCGGCTCCCGCGGCCGCGCAGGCGAGCACTGCGCGCAGATCGGGGACGATCACGGCCCCCGGAGCGGCCGGACGGGAGTCGTAGACCGAAGCCCAGTAACGCGAGACGAAGGGCAGGGACTCGTGCACCTCCACCACCGGGACTTCCTTGAGTGCGTTCGCCCCGTCGCGGCCCGGGGTCCCCGGGCCGATGCGCTCGGCCCAGAGGGGAGCGGCCACGAGGACATGCTCCTCGTCGCAGAGCGGAGTCGCCGTGAGAAGAGCACCACGAGGACGGGCCGTGCTGATGGCCAGATCGTGATGTCCGGCGGCCAGCCCTTCAAGGACCTCCTCGGCGTTGCCGAAGGACGCGCGCAGAGCGAAGTGCGGTCCCTCCTCGCTGGTCAGCTCGGTGAGCGCGGGCAGTGCCCGCTCGGCGGTGAACTCGGGAGGGCCGGCGAGGTGCAGGGATCGTAAGGACGACTCGTCGTCGAGCCCGGTCTCGGCGATCTCCACCAGGGCATCGAGATGGGGCGCTGCCTTGTGGGCGAGTTCGTCGCCGATGGTCGTCGGCGTCACTCCGCGGGCCTGCCGCAGGAACAGGGGGCGGCCCAACTGCCGCTCCAGAGTACGGATCTGCGAGGTGACGGCCGGTTGTGACAGCCCGAGCAACGCGGCGGCGCGGGTGAAGGAACCGGCCCGGTGCACGGTCACAAAGGTGCGCAGCAAGGCCAGATCCATGCGACAGCCTCCCCTTCCCCGCCCTTCTCTCCACCCCCAGAGCAGGGTCCAACTATAAATAAGTCGATAGGTCGCTGTCGCTACTGTGATTGGACACTGACAGACAGTCAACTAGCCTTGTTCGCGCGGTTCTTCGCGCGCGGAACCGAGGGCGGTCCGAGCCACGAGGGGGGAGGCTCGGACCGTCCGGCCCCCTCGTGAGCAGGGCCGCGGACTCGCTGAGCGACCGGTCACCGCGCCGATTCGCCCAGAGCACGCCGGACGTCGGCAACCAGGTCCTCGGGATCCTCGGCTCCGATCGACATCCGAACGAACCCCTCCGGTACGGCGTCGCCGCCCCAGCGCCCCCGCCGTTCCGCCGTGGACCGGACCCCGCCGAAGCTGGTCGCGTCGTCGACGAGCCGGAGGGCATCGAGGAAACGCTCGGCACGCGCGCGTGTGGGCAGCGTGAAGGACACCACGCACCCGTAGCGCCGCATCTGCCGCGAGGCGACGGCGTGCGAAGGATCGTCGGGCAGCCCCGGATAGCGCACCCCGAGCTCCTCCGGCCAGTCCCGCAGCACTTCGGCGACCGCGAGGGCGTTGGCGTTCTGCCGCTCCGCGCGGAGCTGGAGCGTGGCGAGCGAACGGTGCGCGAGCCAGGCCTCCATGGGGCCGGGGATCGCCCCGACGATCTTGCGCCAGCGCCGTACGGCCGCCATGGCCTCGGCGTCGCGGCCGGTGACGTATCCGAGCAGCACGTCGCCGTGTCCCGTCAGCTGCTTGGTGCCGCTGGCCACCGAGAAGTCGGCGCCGAGCTCCAGCGGGCGCTGCCCGAGCGGCGTGGCGAGCGTGTTGTCCACGGCGACCCGGGCGCCACCCGCGTGTGCTGCCTCGACGAGCCGCCGGACGTCGCACACGTCGAGCCCGGGGTTCGACGGAGTCTCGATCCACAGCAGCTTCGCGCCGTCCAGGACGTCGAGCTGGGCGTCCCCGCCGGTCGGCGCCGTGCGCACCTCGATGCCGTACGACTCCAGCTGCGCCCGCACCAGAGGCAGCGCCTGGTAGCCGTCGCCGGGCAGGACGACCGCGTCGCCGGCGCGCAGCTGGGAGAAGAGCACCGACGAGGTCGCGGCCATGCCCGACGCGAAGACCAGCGTCTCGACGCCGTCCTCCCCCGGCGCCTCCAGCTCGCCGATGGCGTGCTCCAGGTGGGTCCAGGTCGGGTTCTCGTCGCGGCCGTAGGTGTACGGCCCCGTGGGCTCGCCCGGCAGGTGGTAGTGGGCGGCGAACACCGGGCCCGGGAGGGTCGGCTCGTACTTGACCGGCTCGGGCAGCCCGGCCCGCACCGCGCGCGTGCCGTCGCCGTCGCCGTCGGCGGGGAGTCCTTGCGGACGGGTGCCGCTCATGCCGCCCGTCCCCCCGTCTGCTCGCGAACCGCTGTGAGCAGGCCCGTGCTTGCGGCCTCCACCATCTGCAGGCACTCCTCGAAGCCGTCCCGGCCGCCGTAGTACGGGTCGGGCACGTCCAGCTCGTCGCCCGCGGCGGGGTCGTAGGAACGCAGCAGCCGCACCTTCGCCGCGTCCTCGGGGGTGGGCGCGAGTCGGCGCAGGGCCCTGAGGTGACCGGAGTCGAGTGCGATGACGAGGTCGAGACGGGCGAACCAGGAAGACCGGAACTGCCGGGCCGTGTGACCGCTGTCGTAACCGTGCTCCTCCAAGACGGAGACGGTGCGCGGGTCGGCCGGGTCGCCCTCGTGCCAGCCGCCGGTGCCGGCGCTGTCGACCTCGACCAGGCCGTCCAGCCCGGCTTCGGCCACGCGCGCGCGGAAGACGGATTCGGCCATCGGCGAGCGGCAGATGTTGCCGGTGCAGACGAAGCAGACGCGGTAGGTCATCGGATGCTCAGTCCCCGTCGGGAAGGATCATGTGGAGGGCCCAGGAGACGATCGAGATGATCAGGCCACCGAGTACCGCCGTCCAGAAGCCGTCGACGTGGAAGCTCAGGTCGAACGTGTCGGCGAGCCACGAGGTCAGCAGCAGCATCAAGGCATTGACGACCAGCGTGAACAGGCCGAGCGTCAGGATGAGCAGCGGCAGGCTGAAAAGCTTCACTATGGGCTTGACCAGGAAGTTCACCAAGCCGAAGATCAGCGCGACGAGTATCAGGGTGCCGGCCTTCTTGCCCGTGCTGTCACCGGTGAGGGTGATCTTGTCGAGCAGCCAGACGGCGACCGCCAGGGCGCCCGCGTTGGCGATCGTCTTGACTACGAAATTCTTCATGTGTCTGATCGTGGCAGACGAGATCGGCCATGAGCACTGGTGATGAGGGCGGACGAGGGCGATGAAGGCATTCCGGCTGGACGAACTGGAGGCGGAGCGCGCCGCCAACGAGGGTGCCTACCTGCAGTTTCTGCGCGAGCGGAACATGTCGGTCGGTCTGTACGCGCTCAACGCCGGCGAGCATGATCCACAGAAGCCGCACAACCAGGACGAGGTCTACTTCGTTGTGAGCGGCCGCGCCCAGATCACCGTCGGCATGGAGACCACCCAGGTGGCACGCGGCAGTGTGGTGTACGTCCCGGCCGGAGTCGCCCACAAGTTCCACCACATCAGCGAGGACCTGCGGGTGCTCGTGGTGTTCTCTCCACCCGAGAGCTGACCTCCGCCCTCAGGGTTCCCTAGGGGATCGATCAGGGGAGGACAAGGGCCGCGAGGCCCCCGCCGGGGCACGTGGCCGCCCTAGCATCGAGTGCAGGGAATCAGCAGGTTCCCCAGGATCGGGACCCGCACCGTGACGGGCGGAGAGATGAGGACGAGGGCGATGCGTGAGATCTTCGCGGGACTGCCGTGGTGGGTGAAGTGGATCGCGGTGCCGGTCATCGCTCTGGTCGTGTTCGGCGGGCTGATCGCCAGCGTCGTCGGATTCGTCATCGGACTGCTCTTCAAGGTGCTGCTCTTCGTGGCGCTGGTCGGTGGACTCATCTACGTCGTACGGAAGTTCACCTCCAGCTCCTCGTCGCGCAGCGACTGGTGAGAGGCGTGGGGCGAGGGAAGCGGTAACAGGAATTGCCGGTTCCCTCGGGCGGGGGAAGTTTCCCGGGCAGCACGTCTGCTGGCGGTGGCAGGCGAATAGAGTCCGGAAATCGACGCGGGGGGCACCCCGCGAACTGGCGTGCACCCCCACCCGTGTTCCCCCGGCACGGGCTCCCCCCTCGCGCTTCGGGAGTGACCCTTGGCCACGGTTGACACCGCACCCTCAGACCCCCACGCATCCGTCGGACGGCCGGGTTCCTCGGTGCCCCAGGTACCGCGGCAGGCGTCCCCCGTCCCTTCCGAGCAGCCGCAGTCGGGGACGCTCATCGGATCCGTCCAGCGGGCGATGCGCCTGCTGGAATGCGTCGCTGAACACGAGTACGGGGCTCCCGCCAAGCAACTTGCCCGCGAGACGGGCCTGGCGCTGCCCACCGCCTACCACCTGCTGCGCACTCTGGTGCACGAGGGCTATCTGCACCGTGACAAAGGGCTGTTCTTCCTCGGTGACGCGGCCGTACGGCTGAGCAGCAGCGCGGCCAAGCAGAAACGTCGCAGCACGGTCGCCGACGCACTCGCCCACTGCCGCGACGCCATCGGCGTCCCCGTCTACTACGCCCTGTACCGGGACGGCGAGATCGAGGTCATGTGCGTCTCCGACACTCCGGGCAACCCTGCCGTCGAGGAATGGGCCGACTTCCGTGAGACCGCCCACGCGCACGCCATCGGCCAGTGCCTGCTGTCCCAGCTGGACGAGGACGCCCGCCGGGACCACCTCGACCGCCACCCCGTGCAGTCCATCACCCCGTACACGGTGCGCGACAGCCGCACCCTGCTCCGACGGCTCGACCAGGCACGAAGCCCGCAACCGGTGACCGAACGCCAGGAGTACGCACTGGGCACGGTGTGCGCGGCGATCCCGATCACCGTGGGCACCACGGCCGCCACGATGGCCATCTCGCTGCCCGTTCACCAGGCCGACCGGCTGCTGTCGGCGGCGCGGCAACTGCAGGACGAAATCGGGCGGCTTCTGGGGTCACTCGCGATCTCTATCAGTATCTGAAAACTCACTCCTTGTGATCTCTCGTGTACGTTCAGCAAGATTCCACCAGTGTCGGGGTCCGTTCCCGGCCAGTCGACGGCAAACGACGGGGTAGGCGATGCGAGAGTCCGTACAGGCAGAGGTCATGATGAGCTTCCTCGTCTCCGAGGAGCTCTCTTTCCGCATCCCGGTGGAGCTGCGCTACGAGACCTGTGATCCCTATGCCGTACGGCTGACCTTCCACCTGCCCGGAGACGCCCCGGTGACATGGGCGTTCGGCCGTGAGCTGCTGGTCGACGGGGTCGGCCGGCCTTGTGGGGAGGGCGACGTACGGGTTTCACCGGCCGGCGCCGAGACCTTGGGTGACGTGCTGATCAGGCTTCAGGTGGGCGCCGACCAAGCCTTGTTCCGCTCCTCCGTGGCGCCGCTCGTGGCTTTCCTCGACCGCACGGACAAACTGGTGCCACTCGGGCAGGAGGGTGCGTTGGCCGACTTCGACGCCCACCTCGACGAGGCTCTGGACCGCATCCTGGCGGAGGAGCAGAGCGCGGGCTGAGGCTTCAGGGTCGTGGGCGCGCGTGACGTAACGCTTCGCCGGGCGCTTGATGTGCTGCCGACGGGAGCCTGTGCCGCCGGTGCTCGGGTCCGGCGGAGGCCGCGGGCGCGGCTGGCGCTCACCAGCTCCACGGGCGGGGCCGGACACCCTTCCTCCGCGGGGTGCACTCCGCACGCCCCCGTACGGGCGGTCGCACGAGACCGGCGTCCGTCCCCCTCATCGCTTGCGCCGACGACCCCGTCCGCCGCGTGGGGCAGGCGGGCCCGCAGCCGGCTGTTCAGGAGCCGCGGGCGTACCCGCCGGAGCGGGGCGGGCACCCGCGGGCACCGCCCTCTTCTCCGGTCGGTCGGCGGAAACCACCAGCGCCGCGAGAGCCGTGGTGACGGGTACCGACGCGACCAGCCCGATCGAGCCCACCAGCGTCCGCACGATCTCCTCCGCCACCAGCTCGCTGTTGGCGACCGTGCCGACGCCGCTCTGCGCGATCGAGAAGAGCAGCAGCAGCGGCAGCGCGGCGCCCGCGTAGGCGAGGACGAGTGTGTTGACCACGGACGCGATGTGGTCGCGGCCGATCCGGATACCCGCCTGGTACAGCCCGCGCCAGCCCATCGTGGGGTTGGCCTCGTGGAGCTCCCAGACGGCGGACGTCTGGGTGACCGTCACGTCGTCGAGGACACCGAGCGAGCCGATGATGATTCCGGCGAGCAGCAGACCACTCATGTCGATCGACGGGTACAGGCCGTGGATCAGTCCGGTGTTGTCGTCGGTGTTGCCCGTGAGCGCCGCCCAGTCGATGAACACCGAGCCGAGGAAGCCGATCAGCAACAGCGAGATGAGCGTGCCGAGCACCGCGACGGATGTCCGGGCCGACAGGCCGTGGCACAGGTACAGGGCGATGAGCATGATGGCGCTCGACCCGACCACCGCCACGACCAGCGGGTTGGAGCCCTGAAGGATCGCCGGCAGGATGAAGAAGTTCAGCACCATGAAGCTGATGGCCAGCGAGATCAGCGCCATGACACCACGCATCCGCCCGACGATCACGACGGCGACCGCGAAGATGCCGGCGAGCACGGACAACGGCACACGCCGGTTCACGTCGGTGACCGAGTACTGCAGGTCCTTGGGCGCCGAGGGTTCGTAGGCGACCACGACCTCCTGGCCCTCGCTCAACTGCCGTGACTGGTCGGGCTGCACGATCTCCGTGAACGTCCGGCCCTTGTCCTTGCCGGTGTCGACGCGGATCGTCGCCCTCTTGCAGGTGCCGTTCTCCTGCTGCACGGCGGAGGAGCCCTCGGCCGTGGAGGTGTCACCGGTCGGGGGCACCCCCGAGGCGCCTGCTTCCTTGCAGCTCACCTCGACCACCTGGGTGACCGTGGCTTGCTGCGTCTGCCGGTCGAAGCCGACGCCGGTCCGCTCGTGCGGCGGGGCGCCGCCCGGCCACAGCACGACGAGCCCCACCATCACTGCCGCGGCGAACGGGATCAGGACCGCCGCGATGACCTTGCGCAGATGCTGGGAGACGGGCGCCGCGGGGCCGTGGGCGTGACTGTGCGAGTGCCCATGGCCGCCTCCGCCCCCGCCTCCACCCTGGCCACTGCCACCGCCACCGCCACCGTGCGCGCCACCGGAGCCGGGTCCGTGCCCGTGCCCCCGACCCCCGAAGTCGTCCCCATGACCACCCCTGAAGTCGTCCCCATGACCGCCACCGAAGTCGTCTCCGTGGCCCCCACCGGGGCCGGGCCCATGACCGCGCCCACCGCCGAAGTCGTCCCCGTAGCCCTCAGCAGGGCCGTGACCAGGCCCTTCCTCGGCCGGCCCGCGCCCCGGCGCGCTGCGATAGGCGGGACCGTAACCCGGTGCGCCACCCGCCCCGGACCCCCGCTCGTACCCGCCGCCGGCGCCGATCCCGCGTCCGGCGCCGATCCCGCCTCCGCTCCCGTGCTCCTGCACCCCACCGGAACCCCGGCCGTGCTCGTGCCAGCCGTCGGATCCAGCCGCGTGATCGCCGGACCCATCGCCGGAACCACGGCCGTACTCACCGTCGTATCTGCCTCGGGGCATTGCCGAACCCCGGCCGTCCGTAAGGCCGTTGCCCCGCGCGGGGCCGTTTCCGGAGCCGGAGCCGCGGTGCGGCTCGGGCGGTGGGTACGGAGGTTCATGCGTCGTGGTCACCGACCGATCATCGCAAGAACGAGGAGGGCCCTCTGTTCACCGCGCCCGAATTGACGCTAGCGTGGAGCCACCTTTGTACACGCGGGAGCTCGGAGCACCGGGCTGAGAGGGCGCTGACCTCCGTCCCAGCGATGTTTCACATGAAACATCACCCATCGCGAGTGATGTTTCACACGAAACATCGGCAGACGGATACCGCTGCGTCGACCGCCGAACCTGTTACCGGGTAATGCCGGCGTAGGGAGTAGGTCTCATGACCATCAAGGACGCGCGCACGCCTGCCTCCGTTCAGGACGAGAAGTCCCAGGAGGCCGGGAAGTCCATCGGCTGGCACAAGGCGTACGTCGAGGGCTCACGCCCCGATCTGCGGGTGCCGGTCCGCCAGGTGCACCTCACCAACGGGCAGTCGGTCACGTTGTACGACACGTCGGGCCCGTACACCGATCCACTCGCCGAGACGGATGTCCGCAGGGGGCTGCCTCCGTTGCGGGAGAACTGGATCATCGCCCGCGGCGACACGGAGGAGTACGCGGGCCGTCCCGTCCGTCCCGAGGACGACGGGATCAAGCACACCTCGCCGCGCGGTGGCCTGCGCAACCTCGACGCCGTCTTCCCCGGCCGGCCACGTCAGCCGCGTCGTAGCCGGGACGGCAAGGCGGTGACGCAGCTCGCCTACGCGCGCCGTGGCGAGATCACTCCCGAGATGGAGTTCGTAGCCATCAGGGAGAACGTTTCTCCCGAGGTGGTGCGCGACGAGATCGCGGCGGGCCGGGCGGTGCTGCCGGCCAACGTCAACCACCCGGAGATCGAGCCGATGATCATCGGCAAGCGGTTCCTGGTCAAGGTCAACGCCAACATCGGCAACTCCGCGGTCACCTCCTCCATCGAGGAGGAGGTGGAGAAGATGACCTGGGCGACCCGCTGGGGTGCCGACACGGTCATGGACCTGTCCACCGGCCGCAACATCCACACCACGCGCGAATGGGTGCTGCGCAACTCCCCCGTCCCGATCGGCACGGTGCCGCTCTACCAGGCGCTGGAGAAGGTCGACGGCCGCGCGGAGGAACTGACCTGGGAGATCTACAAGGACACGGTCATCGAGCAGGCCGAGCAGGGCGTGGACTACATGACGGTCCACGCGGGCGTGCGCCTGCCGTACGTGCCGCTCACCGCCAACCGCAAGACCGGCATCGTCTCCCGTGGCGGCTCGATCATGGCCGCGTGGTGCCTCGCACACCACAAGGAGAGCTTCCTGTACGAGAACTTCGAGGAGCTGTGCGAGATCCTCGCGGCGTACGACGTCACGTACTCGCTCGGCGACGGCCTGCGGCCGGGCTCGATCGCGGACGCCAACGACGAGGCGCAGTTCGCGGAGTTGAAGACGCTCGGGGAACTCAACACGATCGCCAAGCGTTTCAACGTACAGACCATGATCGAGGGCCCGGGACATGTCCCGATGCACAAGATCAAGGAGAACATCGACCTTCAGCAGGAGATCTGCGATGAAGCTCCGTTCTATACGCTCGGCCCGCTGACCACGGACGTCGCGCCGGCGTACGACCACATCACCTCCGGCATCGGTGCCGCGATGATCGCCTGGTGGGGCACGGCCATGCTCTGCTACGTCACGCCCAAGGAGCACCTGGGCCTGCCCAACCGTGACGACGTCAAGACCGGCGTCATCACCTACAAGATCGCCGCCCACGCGGCCGACCTCGCCAAGGGGCACCCGGGCGCCCAGGAGTGGGACGACGCGCTGTCCGACGCCCGCTTCGAGTTCCGGTGGGAGGACCAGTTCAACCTGGCCCTCGACCCGGACACCGCCCGGGAGTTCCACGACGAGACCCTGCCGGCCGAGCCCGCCAAGACGGCTCACTTCTGCTCCATGTGCGGGCCGAAGTTCTGCTCGATGAAGATCTCCCAGGACATCCGCCGCGAGCACGGCGGTTCCCGGCAGGAGATCGAGGACGGCATGGCGCGGAAGTCGGAGGAGTTCGCGGCGGCGGGCAACCGGGTGTACTTGCCGATCGCGGACTGAGCGAGTACCGGCCGGGCAGGGGAACCCGCTCCGCGGCGCCCCTGCCCGCCGCACGCGCAAGTCGCCCGCCCACCCGTCCCCGTAACGGAACGGGCACTACGCCGCTCGATGCGACCAAGATCCCTAGGGTCTTTCGTGTGAGTGGGATCGATGTCACCAACGGAGTGGTCGGCGCTTTCATCGGCATGCTGTTCGCGGTGCTGTTCCAACAGCCCCTGCAGAACGTCTGGTACCGGCTGCGCAAACGGTCGGCCAGTGCGCTGCGCAGTCTCGGGCGCAAGGAGGAGTCCGGGCCCGCCTGGAGCACCTTCTCTCTGGGGCCGCTGCAGACGTCCGCGCTGATCGTCGAGGGGGACGGCGACAAGCCGATACCCCCGGAGGCGGTGTACGTCCATGTGCTCGACGGCGAGGTGGAGTTGCCGCCCGACATGGCCGACTGGCGTGCGGAGGTCGCCGAGGAGAGCGAGCGACTGCGGGCCGAGGGCCGCACCCCGTTGTGGAACGGGCCGCGGTACGCGGTCGAGTCGGTCGACATCTCCCGTACCCCTCTCGACGAGACGCCCGAAGTCCATCTGCGGCTTCGCCCCACGGACTACTACACGTTCCTGGCCGCCCAGCAGCTCGACCGTCGGCTGCCCGACGGCACGACTCCCCGCTCCCGGTATCTGGACCCGGAGAAGCCGCTGCGGTCACCGGACTTCCTCCAGTGCAGCTTCGCCGTCAACATCGCCGTGGTCACCGCCGACGACATGCTGGTGGTCAGCCGGCGCAGCGACCGGGTGCGCATGGCACCGGGCGTGTGGAACTCCTCCGTCAACGAGGGTCTGTCACGCCACATCGACTCCTCAGGCAGAAGCGCACCGGATCTGCACGCGGTGGCGCGCCGGGGCATGCGCGAGGAACTGGCCGTAGAGCCCCACGAGTACACGCTCGAACTGCTGGCGTTCGTCCTGGACATCGACAAACGCCACTGGAGCGGACACTTCCACGCCCGGCTGAAGGAGCTGAAGAGCACGGATCTCCGGACGCGGATGAGCCGGGGCGTCGCGGACCGGTGGGAGCACGAGACCATCGAGTACGTGCCCTTCCGGCCGGCCTCCGTGGTCAAGTACCTGCTGCGGGCTGACCGCGTGCATCGATGGGCGCCCCTGGCACCGGCTCTGTTCCATCTGTCCCTCGTGCACGCCTTCAGCCGGACCCTGGTCGAACGGGTGGAAGCGCAGTGCCTGCGCCGTCTGTAGTGCCGGCCGAGGGGCTTACCCCCGGGTCTTCGGCTTGCGCTCCCTGGTCGGGGGCGCAAGCCGAGGGGCAGTCCGGCTCGCGTCGCTCCGGTGGTGTCACCGCGGTCGACGTCACTCCGGCTGGTGTTCCGGCCCCCCGAAGTCCGGGCTCGTGTAGTCCGGGCTGGTGAAGCTCGGGCGCGGACCTGAAGTGGATCCGTCACCCGGGCTGCTGAAGCCGGGGCGGTCGTAGCCGAGGTTCGGCATACGGCCGGCCGGCGTCGACGGCGGCGGCGTGTGGTGCAGCGCCGACGCCGTGCCGGGATCGGTGAGGGCCTCCCGAAGGAACGGCACGATGCCGCGCTCCAGCAGGGCTTCACGCCAGGCTTCCTTGGCCCGGGCCACCTCCTCGCTCAGTTCGCCGTACGGCCCGCCGTCGAACGCGGGACGGTTGCGCAGGGCGGTGAGCAGGAGTCCGACGGCGGCGACCAGGATGGCGGCCGCGGCCAGGGCACCGAAGACCCATCCGGTGGTGAGCATCGTCTGGGCGAACGCCGGCTCGGGGCTGAGCATCTTCAGGATGTAGCCGACGAGCAGGAAGATCGCCGCGGCGGTGCCGGCGAGGACGGGTGCCAGGACGGCGAGGACGGCGACGACGCCGGGCCCCGCGGTCTCGGAGACCTCTCCCATGGTGGTGGCGAGCCCCATCGCGCCGCCGCCCGACTCGGTGGAGCCGGACTCACGGGTGGACGACGGGGTGGACGGCGCCGGTTGACGCAGTTCCTCGCGGACCTTCACGTAGTGCTGGTACTCGGTCGCCGCGGCCGCCGTGATGAGTGCGGTGGCGTTGAGCGCCATGGTGCGCAGCTGTTCGGTGTTGAGCCGCTGTCCGACAGCGGTCAGTTCCGGGCGGTGTGGTGCGGAGCGCAGCGCCTCATCGAGGATCCGCTCGTATTCCTGGCGGTCCTCGCTGTGCAGGTGCTGCGGAACGCTGTTCATGTGCATCCCCCGATGCTCCGTAGGGCTTGGGGCTCGCATGCCAACGAGCCGTCGGGCAGAAACGGAGGGGAGCCTGCTACGGATAAGGCGATGGTAGAGCGGTCACGGCACACGGTGACAGGGGGTTTGCCAAAATTGGGCCCCGGCCTGCACCGTCCCCCGTGACGACGTCCAGGGGCGATGCTTGCCCGCGAACCCTCAGATATCCAGGGGAAGTTGCTGGACCAGCAGCTTTCCGGCCATGGTCACGCCGCCGTCCATGGCGATGGCGAGGCCGTCGGCGTAGACGTGCGGACCCGCGACCGAGGGCCCGCCGCTGTCCTCGCCCTCCTCGGAACCCACCTCGCCCAACAGGTACGGAATGGGACTGTGACCGTGAACGATCCGGGTGCCGCCGTACGTATCGAGCAGGGAACGCACATGGTCGGCGCCGCCCTCGTCGCGGAAGGAGAAGCGCTTGGTGAACTTGCGGAAGAGGTCCCAGACCTCGTCGGCGTCGTTGCGTGTGAGCGTCTCGCGGACGGTGTCGTTGACCGCCTCGATCGAGTCGCCGTAGTCGAGATAGGCGGTGGTGTCCGAGTGGACGAGCAGATGGCCGTCGACCTGCTCCATGGCGTCCAGGCGGGACATCCACTGCAGGTGGTGGTCCTGGAGGCGGTCCATGTCGGTCTTCTGGCCGCCGTTGAGCAGCCAGGCCGCCTGGAAGGTGGCGGTGCCCGCGCCGGAGTTGACGGGGGTGTCGCCGAACCGCTTGGCGCCGATCAGCAGCAGCTCGTGGTTGCCCATCAGCGCCTTGCAGTAACCGCCGGCCGCGGCGGCCTCCGCGGACAGCCGCATCACGAGGTCGATGACGCCGATGCCGTCGGGTCCGCGGTCGGTGAAGTCGCCGAGGAACCACAGCCTGGCGGTGCCGGCGCACCAGTTGCCCGCGGAGTCGACGAGGCCCTTCTCCTGGAGGGCGGCCACCAGCTCGTCGAGATAGCCGTGCACGTCACCGACGACGAACAGCGGGCCGGGGCCGCCGACCGACCGCGGGGCCGGCGCGGCGGCGGGGTCGACCTGGACCTGAAGGGTGTCACCCCGGTTGATGACGGGCAGGTCGCGCTGGGTGGGCGTGTAGCCCTCCGGGTAGGTCTCGTCGAGGTGCGGGGCGACGTCGCCGGGGTGTGTGCTGTGGGCGTACGGACCGGTCTCGTGGACGTAAGCGGGCACCCGGAAGTCGCGCAACGTCGCCGTCCGCTCCACCTCGGGTCCCTGACCGGCCCCCTGAGTCATCAGACCCCTCCACCATCGCGCCGCAGCTGCACCGCATCGGACTGCCTGGTCGCAGCGGCCCGCGGTGTCGTGGGCCCATCATAGGAATGCCGATCGCGCCATGTGATGACCCAGGGGTAGTGAATCGGAGCAGGACTGCTGTTCGTCGCGGCTTTCGCCCCGATTGGGCAGGTCTTTCGCTGTCCGGCGACGGTGTTCCGTGTCGCTTCCCGACCTGTTCCCGCCGTCCCCGGACCTGCTGTGCGACCTCCCGTGACCTGCTCCTGCCGTTTCCCCGCCCCCGTGTCCGTCGCTTTCGCCACCCGCTTGCGCCGCCTTCGCGCCCCGCTCCTACCGCTCCTCGGGCGACCGGGGCGGGCTGACCGTCGTACGCGGGGGTCGTCGCTGGGACGAGGTACGCACGATCATCTCGGTCGGTATCACCTGTTCGACCGGCTGGTCCCCCTCGACGCCCTCGATGGCGTCGATGAGGAGCTGGACCACGGCCGTGCCGATACGGCGTGGCTTCAGGGAGAGCGTGGTGATGGGGGGCTCGGTGTTGGCATACACGGTCGACTCGCTGCAGCACACCAGCAGCAGGTCGTCCGGGACGCGCAGGCCGTAGCGGCGGGCGGCGGCGAGCAGATCGGTGCCGTTCGGGTCGAACAGGCCGTAGACGGCGTCGGGGCGGTCGGGGCGGGCGAGCAGCCGGTCGGCGGCGACGGCGCCCGCGCACGGATCGTGCGCCGGGTAGGCCTCGTACACCGGGTCCTGGCCGACCCGCTCGCACCAGCGCAGATAGGCGGTGGTGGACAGGTGGGTGTACGTGTCCGTCGTCGTGCCCGTCAGCAGGCCGATCCGGCGGGCGCCCGCGTCGGCCAGATGGTCGAGGATGCCGAGGACGGCGGCCTCGTGGTCGTTGTCGACCCAGGCGGTGACCGGCAGCGACCCGGCCGGGCGGCCGTCGGAGACCACCGGCAGGCCCTGCCGGACCAGCTCGCTGACGACCGGATCCTGGTCGGACGGGTCGATGACGACCGTGCCGTCGAGGGCGACGTTCGACCAGACGTCATGGCGTGAGGTCGCGGGGAGGATCACCAGGGCGTAGCCGCGGGCGAGCGCGGCAGAGGTGGCCGCCCTGGCCATCTCGGCGAAGTACGCGAACTCGGTGAAGGTGAAAGGTTCATCCCCGTAGGTCGTCACGGTCAGGCCGATGAGGCCCGACTTGCCGGTACGGAGGGTGCGGGCGGCGGCCGACGGCCGGTAGCCCAGGCGGTCGGCGACCTCCCGGACATGGCGTCGGGTGGCGTCCGGGAGCCTGCCCTTGCCGTTGAGGGCGTCGGAGACGGTTGTGATGGAGACCCCGGCGGCGGCGGCCACGTCTCTGATCCCCGCCCGCCCGGGCCGGTTGCCTCGACGTGAGGTTTCCGCGCGGCTCACCTGGTGCTTCCCTGCTGCTGTCATGGCGAGCCGATAGTAGGGCTCATGCGGTGGGGTAGTGCGGACGCATATGCACGCGTTGACAGGCACGTTTCTGCAAGGTCATCAAGCCACAAAGTCCATGGATTGCAAGGGAGTTGAACGATCCAAGGGTAAGACGTGTCTTGTCGGCACGCATGAGCCTGCCAAGTGCGCGATGTTTCGAAGAGGTCTCAACTCACCTGCACGGGGGATGCGCGCCACGGCGCGAGCCACCGGCGCATAGATATATGTGTGACGCGCCCCCTAATTCGTACAACTTCGTACGGTGATGCCCTTGATGCTGGTGTGACAAAAGAGGTCCGCAGATGAGATGGCGCACCTGTACGCATCGGCGGCGAATCCTCATAAGGTAAGGAGCATTGGAGCCGGCGGTGATGATGGGCCGCCAGTGGTCACGAGGAGGACTGCGGTGAGCGAGACGAGCCCCAGGCTGCGCGCCGAGCTGGAGGGTATCCCCACCTACAAGCCGGGCAAGCCTGCCGCGGCCGGTGGCCCGGTGGCCTACAAGCTGTCCTCCAACGAGAACCCCTATCCGCCGCTCCCGGGCGTGCTGGAGTCCGTGACCACGGCCGCCTCCTCGTTCAACCGCTACCCGGACATGATGTGCACCGGGCTGATGAACGAGTTGTCCGATCGCTTCGGGGTGCCGGCCTCCCACCTGGCCACCGGCACCGGCTCCGTCGGCGTCGCCCAGCAGCTGATCCAGTCCACCGCCGGGCCCGGGGACGAGGTCATCTACGCCTGGCGGTCCTTCGAGGCGTACCCGATCATCACGCAGATCAGTGGTGCCACGTCTGTGCAGGTGCCCCTGACTCCGGGTGATGTGCACGACCTCGACGCGATGGCCGCCGCCATCACCGAGCGGACCAGGCTCATTTTCGTCTGCAACCCCAACAACCCCACGGGCACGGTGGTGAAGCGGGCCGAACTGGAGCGGTTCCTCGACCGGGTGCCCGGCGATGTGCTGGTGGTCCTCGACGAGGCGTACCGCGAGTTCATCCGCGACCCCGAGGTGCCGGACGGTGTGGAGATCTACCGTGAGCGGCCGAACGTCTGTGTCCTGCGGACGTTCTCCAAGGCGTACGGGCTCGCGGGCCTCCGTGTCGGATTCGCGGTCGCCCAGGAGCCGGTCGCGGCGGCGCTGCGCAAGACGGCCGTGCCGTTCGGTGTGAGCCAGCTCGCGCAGGACGCGGCCATCGCCTCGCTGCGTGCCGAGGACGAACTGCTCGGCCGGGTCGGTTCATTGGTGTGCGAACGCAACCGCGTGGTCGACGGGCTGCGCGCTCAGGGCTGGACGGTGCCCGAGACGCAGGCCAACTTCGTGTGGCTGCGCCTGGGGGAGCGCACGGTCCCCTTCGCGCAAGCCTGTGAGCAGGCGGGCGTGGTGATCCGACCGTTCCCGGGCGAGGGTGTGCGGGTGACGATCGGGGAAGCCGAGGCGAACGACATCTTCCTGAAGGTGGCGGAAGGGTTCCGCAAGGAGCTGTGAGGCGCCGCCAGGGCCTCTGGGTTCCCCATGCCGGGGTGCCCGGGGCCCGCCGGCTGCGTGAGACGTCAGCTGTCCATGAGCTCCACGCGCACGGGGTCACCGTCGCGGACCGTGGCCAGCAGACGGGGGTCGCCGTCGAGGTGACCCAGGACGTTGCACGGACTCGCGAGGCGGCACTCGGCGCCCCGCGAGATCGGCGTCGGCCCGTAGGGGAGGGCGAGTGCGTCGCCGTCCGTCCAGAAGGCGACCGTGCCGGGTTCGACGACCTGCCGGGCGTCGGTTTCACGTGGAACAGCGACGCCTGTGTCGAAGTAGACCTCCTCGCCCCAGGTGCGGGCGGTGGAGACGAGGGGCAGCGCCTTGGCGAGGGCCTGAGTGGTCGGGGTGTCGTCGAGGGCCGCGGTGACGTGTCCCGCGGGCCAGGAGATCCGTATCTGTAGGGGCTTCTGTGGCTGCATGCTGCTGATTCAACAATATGTTGAAGTGCCCGCCAAGGGGTCGAGATGCATGAGGGGACCCCCCTTCAAAGTGCGAACGGCTGTGCTGCATAATTGCTTGTGAATGTGAACGCTTTCACAAGCGTAGGTAAGGAGCGGCGACGTGGACCTGGCTCTGGCGCCGGAGACGCTGGCGCGCTGGCAATTCGGCATCACCACCGTCTATCACTTTCTGTTCGTCCCCCTGACGATCTCTTTGGCCGCCCTCATGGCCGGCCTGCAGACCGCCTGGGTGCGAACGGAGAAGGAGAAGTACCTCAGAGCGACGAAGTTCTGGGGCAAGCTCTTCCTGATCAACATCGCGATGGGTGTGGTCACCGGCATCGTGCAGGAGTTCCAGTTCGGCATGAACTGGTCCGACTACTCCCGCTTCGTCGGTGACGTCTTCGGCGCTCCTCTCGCCTTCGAGGCCCTGATCGCCTTCTTCTTCGAGTCCACCTTCATCGGTCTGTGGATCTTCGGCTGGGACAAACTGCCGAAGAAGATCCACCTGGCCTGCATGTGGATGGTCTCCATCGGCACGATCCTGTCGGCGTACTTCATCCTCGCCGCCAACTCGTGGATGCAGCACCCCGTCGGCTACCGGATCAACGAGGCGAAGGGGCGGGCCGAGCTGACCGACTTCTGGCTCGTGCTGACGCAGAACACCGCGCTCGCCCAGGCCTTCCACACCCTCTCGGCGGCCTTCCTCACCGGTGGCGCGTTCATGGTCGGCATCTCCGCCTACCACCTGCTCCGCAAGAAGCACATCCAAGACATGAAGACCTCGCTGCGGCTCGGCCTGGTCACCGTCGTCATCGGCGGCATGCTCACCGCGATCAGCGGGGACGTCCTCGGCAAGATCATGTACGAGCAGCAGCCGATGAAGATGGCTGCGGCGGAGGCGCTGTGGGACGGAGAGAAGCCGGCACCCTTCTCGGTCTTCGCCGTCGGCGACGTCGACAAGGGCCACAACAAGGTCGCGATCGAGATCCCGGGTCTGCTGTCCTTCCTGGCCAAGGACGACTTCTCCTCGTACGTCCCCGGCATCAACGACGTCAACAAGGCCGAGCAGGAGAAGTACGGCCCGGGCGACTACCGGCCCAACATCCCCGTCGCCTACTGGGGTTTCCGTTGGATGATCGGCTTCGGCATGGCGTCGTTCACCATCGGTCTGATCGGACTCTGGCTGACCCGGAAGAGGTTCATGCTGCCGCAGCACCTGAGGGTCGGTGACGACGAGGTGCCCCATCTGGTCCTGCTCCCGGGGAAGGCGCTCGGCCCGAAGTTGACCAAGTGGTACTGGCGCATCGCGATCTGGACCATGGCGTTCCCGCTGATCGCCAACTCGTGGGGCTGGATCTTCACCGAGATGGGCCGCCAGCCATGGGTCGTCTACGGCGTACTGCGCACCCGTGACGCGGTCTCCCCCGGCGTCTCCCAGGGCGAGGTCCTCACCTCGATGATCGTCTTCACCGCGCTCTACGCCGTCCTGGCCGTCGTCGAGGTCAAGCTCCTCGCGAAGTACGTCAAGGCCGGCCCGCCCGAGCTGACCGAGGCCGACCTGAACCCGCCCACGAAGATCGGCGGCGACTCCCGTGACGCCGACAAGCCGATGGCCTTCTCGTACTAGGCCGAGGGAGCTGCACAGTCATGGAACTTCACGACGTCTGGTTCGTCCTGATCGCCGTCCTGTGGATCGGCTACTTCTTCCTGGAGGGCTTCGACTTCGGGGTCGGGGTCCTGACCAAGGTGCTGGCCCGCAACCGGCCCGAGCGGCGGGTGCTGATCAACACCATCGGGCCCGTCTGGGACGGCAACGAGGTGTGGCTGCTCACCGCGGGCGGCGCCACCTTCGCCGCCTTCCCAGAGTGGTACGCCACCCTGTTCTCCGGCTTCTATCTGCCCCTGCTGCTCATCCTGGTCTGCCTGATCGTCCGGGGCGTCGCCTTCGAGTACCGGGTGAAGCGGCCCGAGGAGAACTGGCAGCGCAACTGGGAGCACGCGATCTTCTGGTGCTCGCTGATCCCCGCGTTTCTGTGGGGCGTGGCCTTCGCCAACATCGCGCGCGGTGTGAAGCTTGATCAGGACCACGAGTACGTGGGCAGCGTCCTGGACCTGCTCAACCCGTACGCGCTCATCGGCGGCCTGGTGACGCTGACGCTGTTCACCTTCCACGGGGCGGTGTTCACCGCGCTCAAGACCGTGGGGGAGATCCGGGAGCGGGCACGGGTGCTGGCGATGCGCGTCGGTCTCCTCACCGCGGTGCTGGCGCTGGTCTTCCTGCTGTGGACGCAGATCGAGAGCGGCGACGGCAAGAGCCTGGTCGCGCTCGTCGTGGCCGTGGCCGGCCTGGTGGCGGCCCTGGTGGCCAACCAGGCAGGGCGCGAGGGCTGGTCGTTCGCCTTCTCCGGGGTCACCATCGTGGCCGCTGTGGCGATGCTCTTCCTGACGCTCTTCCCGAACGTCATGCCGTCCTCGCTCAATGACGACTGGAGCCTCACGGTCACCAACGCCTCGTCGAGCCCGTACACCCTGAAGATCATGACCTGGTGCGCGGCGATCGCCACGCCGATCGTGATGCTCTACCAGGGCTGGACGTACTGGGTGTTCCGCAAGCGGATCGGCACACAGCACATTGCTGTGGAGTCCGCTTCGGGAGCCAAGCACTGAGCTCCTCGCGGCGGGGTGTTTCACGCTGTTTCACGTGAAACACCCCGCCCTGGACCGAAGGGCATGTTTCACGTGAAACCGATCGATCCTCGTCTCCTCCGATACGCCCGCGCCACCCGCCTCTTCCTGCTGGCGGTCGTCGGCCTGGGCGCTCTCGGGGCGGGGCTGGTCATCGCCCAGGCGATGCTGATCGCCGAGGTGGTGGTCGGTGCTTTCCAGCAGGGGTTCTCCGCCGCTGAACTGCGCACTCCCCTGCTGTTGCTGGGGGCTGTCGCGGCCGGGCGTGCTCTGGTCGCCTGGCTCACCGAGCTGGCCGCCCATCGCGCGAGCGCGGCCGTGAAATCGGAGCTGCGAGGGCGGTTGCTGGAGCGGGCGGCCGAGCTGGGGCCGGGTTGGCTGAGTGGACAGCGGACCGGTTCGCTGGTCGCCCTTGCCACGCGGGGTGTCGACGCCCTCGACGACTACTTCTCGCGCTATCTGCCGCAACTGGGCCTCGCGGTGGTCGTGCCGGTGGCGGTGCTGGCACGGATCGTGACCGAGGACTGGGTGTCGGCGGCCATCATCGTCGGCACCCTGCCGCTCATCCCGGTCTTCATGATGCTGATCGGCTGGGCCACGCAGTCCCGGATGGACCGCCAGTGGCGGCTGCTGTCGCGGCTGTCCGGGCACTTCCTGGACGTCGTGGCCGGGCTGCCGACCCTGAAGGTGTTCGGGCGGGCCAAAGCCCAGGCCGAGTCGATCCGGCGTATCACCGGCGAGTACCGCAGGGCGACCATGCGGACCCTGCGGATCGCCTTCATCTCCTCCTTCGCCCTGGAACTGCTCTCCACGCTCTCGGTTGCCCTGGTCGCCGTGACGATCGGCATGCGGCTCGTCCACGGCGAGATGCACCTCTACGACGGCTTGGTCGTCCTCGTCCTGGCGCCGGAGGCGTATCTGCCGCTGCGGCAGGTGGGTGCGCAGTACCACGCGGCGGCCGAGGGGCTGGCTGCGGCCGAGGAGATCTTCGAGGTGCTGGAGACTCCGGCACCGAAGCCCGGTGGCGTCGCGGTGCGGACGGGGGCGGTGTCGTTCGAGGGAGTCTCGGTCCGATACCCAAGCCGAGCCGCCGACGCCGTGTCGGACGTGTCGTTCGCCGTCCAGCCCGGGGAGACGGTCGCGCTCGTCGGTCCGAGCGGCGCGGGCAAGTCGACACTGCTGAACGTGCTGCTGGGGTTCGTGCGGCCTACCGAGGGGAGCGTCCTGGTCGGGGGAGTCGATCTCACCGACCTCGACCTGGAGGAGTGGCGCTCGCGGATCGCCTGGGTGCCGCAGCGACCGCACCTGTACGCCGGGACGATCGCCGAGAACGTACGGCTGGCACGTTCCGACGCGGATGACGCCGCCGTACGCCGTGCGCTGGGGGATGCCGGGGCCCTGGAGTTCGTGGACGCGCTGCCCCAAGGCATCGAGACGGTGCTGGGTGAGGACGGGGCGGGGCTGTCCGCGGGGCAGCGGCAGCGGCTGGCGTTGGCCCGGGCGTTCCTTGCCGACCGTCCCGTCCTGCTGCTCGACGAGCCGACGGCCGCGCTCGACGGCGCCACCGAGGGCGAGGTCGTGGAGGCCGTGGGCAGGCTGGCGGTCGGGAGGACCGTGCTGCTGGTGGTGCATCGGCCCGCGCTGCTGGGGGTGGCGGACCGAGTGGTGCGGCTCGCGGAAGCCGCGGAGCCCGCTCATGGGGAGGGTTCTCCCGCGGGAGTCGTTGCCCGTGCGGGCGGTGAGCGTGAAGCGTACGACGCCGGAGCGCCGACCGAAACCGATGCTGCTGTGGCCGACGCCGATGCCGCGCCGCTCGTGAAGAACCCACGCGGTGTCCTCGCCAGGGTCCGTGCCATGTCCGGCCCCCGGCGTGGCCGTCTGGCCCTGGCGCTGCTCCTCGGGAGCCTCGCGCTCGGCAGTGCCGTCGGGCTCATGGCCACCTCCGGCTGGCTCATCTCACGGGCTTCGCAGCAACCGCCCGTGCTGTACCTGATGGTGGCCGTCACCGCGACGCGCGCCTTCGGTATCGGGCGGGCCGTGTTCCGGTACGCCGAGCGACTGGTGTCGCATGACGCGGTGCTGCGGATGCTGGCCGACACGCGGGTCGCCGTCTACCGGCGGCTGGAGCGGCTGGCACCCGCGGGGCTGCACCGCGCCCGTCGCGGTGATCTGCTCTCGCGCCTGGTCAGCGATGTGGACGCGCTGCAGGACTACTGGCTGCGGTGGCTGCTGCCCGCCACGTCCGCGGCCCTCGTGTCCGGCGGGGCCGTCGGTTTCACCGCCTGGCTGCTGCCGGAGGCCGGTGCCGTGCTCGCCGTGGGACTGCTGGCGGCCGGGATCGGCGTCCCGATCGTCACGGGCGCCGTCGCCCGGCGCGCCGAGCGCAGGCTTGCGCCCGCCCGCGGCGTACTGGCGACCCGCGTGACGGATCTGCTCACCGGCACCGCCGAGCTGACTGTCGCCGGCGCCCTGCCCGGCCGCACGGCCGAGGCGCGGAGAGCCGACAAGGCGCTCACCCGGATCGCCGCGCGGGCCGCCACCGCCACCGCGCTCGGCGACGGACTCACCGCGCTGATCTCCGGGATCACGGTGGCGCTCACCGCCCTCGTCGGCGCCCAGGCGGTTGCCGACGGGCGGCTCGGCGGCGTGACGATGGCCGTCGTCGTCCTCACCCCGTTGGCCGCCTTCGAGGCCGTCCTCGGCCTGCCGCTCGCCGTGCAGTACCGGCAGCGGGTGCGCAGGAGCGCCGAGCGGGTGTACGAGGTGCTGGACGCCCCCGAGCCCGTCCGGGAACCGCAGCGGCCCCGGCAGGCGCCCGCCTCCCCCTTCCCGATGACCGTCCGCGGCCTGACCGCCCGGCACGCCGGGCAGGACCGGGACGCGCTCGCCGGCCTCGACCTCACCCTGGAGGAGGGCCGCCGGATCGCGGTGGTCGGACCGTCCGGGTCCGGCAAGACCACGCTGGCACAGGTGCTGCTCCGCTTCCTGGACGCGGGCGAGGGCTCGTACACGCTGGACGGCGTCGACGCGTACACGCTGGACGGCGACGCCGTACGGCGGTTCGTCGGCCTGTGCGCCCAGGACGCGCACCTCTTCGACAGCTCGGTGCGTGAGAACCTGCTCCTCGCCAGGAAGGACGCCACCGAGAAGATACTGCGCGACGCCCTGCGGCGCGCCCGTCTCCTCGACTGGGCCGACGGCCTGCCCGACGGTCTGGACACGCTGGTGGGCGAGCACGGGGCCCGGCTGTCCGGCGGGCAGCGGCAGCGGCTCGCCCTGGCCCGCGCCTTGCTGGCCGACTTCCCCGTCCTGGTCCTCGACGAGCCCGCCGAGCATCTCGACCTGCCCACCGCGGACGCCCTCACCGCCGACCTGCTGGCCGCAACCGAGGGCCGCACGACGCTGCTCATCACCCACCGACTGGCCGGGCTGGAGGCCGTGGACGAGGTGGTCGTCCTGGACGAGGGACGTGTGGTGCAGCGGGGGCCGTTCGCGGAGCTGGTCGCCGCGGACGGGCCGCTGCGGGCGATGGTCCGGCGGGAGGCGGAGGCGGATCTGCTGGTGGCCGCCTCGTAGCGGGCGTCAACACGCGTATTGACCCGTCCGCAGCAACCCTTCCCCCAGGCGTACGACCCGAACAGGGCCATGGCCGCTCTCTCGGGTCACGATCGCTGACATGTGTTCACAACGCCGCCGCGCCCTGCTCGTTCCGGCACTGCTGTGCGCGCTCCTGGCGTCCCTGGTGCGGCCGGCCTCCGCTGTCGGTGACGGCGAGGGCCCGCCCGGACATCACGGGATGGGCGACGACTCCGCCCTCAGCACACAGGTGGTGCGACTGTACGAGGACGCCGCCCTGGCAACCCGGCGGTATGAGACGGCGCGGCAGGAAGCCGAGGCGCAGCGGGCCAAGGCGCGGCTGGCCGAGGCGTTGCTCCAGCGGGAGCGCCGGGCGATCGGTGTGCTGCGCGAGGATCTGGGCCGGATCGCCCGCGCCCAGTACCGCAGCGGCGGCGGGATGCCGCTCACCGCGCAGATCATCCTCGCGAAGAGCCCCGACGAGATGATGCGCGGTCAGCGTGCCTTCTCGCAGACGAGCCTGGTCGTCGACAACGCCATCGACAAGAGCCGCCGTGCCGAGGCCCGGCTCGCCGCGGACGAGGCCAAGGCCGCGGCCGCCTGGCGGAGTCTGGACAAGCGCAACGCCGAACTCGCCGTGCTGAAGGACGGCATCGAGCAGAAGCTCGAAGCGGCGCGCCGGCAGTTGCAGGGGCGGGCCGACGCCTCCGTGGCCGCCGGTTCCTGCCGGGGTGCCATCCGGCTCGACCAGCCGAAGACGGACTTCACGACCGCATGGGTGGCCCCGGTGGAGTCGTACGCGCTGTCCGCTGCGTTCGGCAGCGGGGGACAGCGGTGGGCCAACCGGCACACCGGGCAGGATTTCGCGGTGCCCATCGGCACGCCGGTGCGGGCGGTCGGGGACGGACGCGTGGTCAAGGTGGCCTGCGGGGGCGCTTTCGGCATGGAGATCGTCGTCCGGCACGCCGACGGTTACTACACGCAGTACGCCCACCTGGCCGCGGTCGCCGTGGACCAGGACGAGCGGGTCGACACCGGTCAGTGGATCGGCCAGTCGGGTACGACCGGCAACTCCACCGGACCGCACCTGCACTTCGAGGCTCGGGTCACCCCGGAGATGGGCTCGGCGGTGGATCCGGTGCCGTGGATGATGGATCGGGGAGTGCAGCTCGGATAACCTGGCCGCCCCCGGGCCCCTGCTACGGCCGCTGGGCCAGCAGCTGTTCGATGACGACCGCCACGCCGTCCTCGTTGTTGGCGACCGTCCGGCCCGAGGCGGCGGTGATGACATCCGGGTGCGCGTTGCCCATCGCGTAGGACTGGCCCGCCCACGTCAGCATCTCCACGTCGTTCGGCATGTCCCCGAAGGCCACGACCTCCTCGTGCGAGATACCGCGCTCGGCGCAGCACAGGGCGAGCGTGCTGGCCTTGGAGACGCCGGGGCCGCTGATCTCCAGCAGGGCGCTCGGGCTGGAGCGGGTCACATTGGCGCGGTCACCGATGGCGAGGCGGGCGAGGGTGAGGAAGGCGTCGGGGTCGAGGGTGGGATGGAACGCGAGGATCTTGAGGACCGGCTCGTCGGCACCGGGGGCGTCCGGCCCCAGGAGGTCCTCGGCGGGCGCCAGCTGATCCGGTATCTCCATGTGCAGCTTGGGATAGTCCGGCTCCTGGTAGAAGCCGTACGTCTGCTCCACCGCGTACATCGTGCCCGGCGCCGCGTCCCGCAGCAGCCCCACGGCGTCCAGCGCGTTCGGCCGTGCCAGTTCCCGCACCTTCACGAAGCGGTGGGCGCCGGGGCCCCCGTGCAGGTCGACCACCGCGGCGCCGTTGCCGCAGATCGCCAGGCCGTGCCCGTGGACGTGGTCGCTGACGACGTCCATCCACCGTGCCGGGCGGCCGGTGACGAAGAAGACCTCGATGCCCGCCTCCTCGGCGGCGGCCAGTGCGGCGACGGTGCGCGGGGAGACCGACTTGTCGTCCCGCAGCAGGGTGCCGTCCAGGTCGGTGGCGATAAGCCGCGGGCGGACAGCGGCGGCCGGGGTCTGTGGCTGTCGAGTCGCTGAGGTCACCGGGTCATTCTCCCGCATATGCCTGCACGGCCGTGCAGGACTCCGCACATCTGAGGCGGGAGGTGAGGAGATACCGCCTCTGGGAACATCACTGACACCATCTGGCACGGCCCTCACCGGCGCCGTGCTGCCCGCGCTCAGCGCAGCTGCGCCGGCGCCTCCATGGCGATCTGCTCGAAGACCTTCTCGTCGGCCGCGAAGTCCGAGTCGGGGATCGGCCAGTGCACCACGATCTCGGTGAATCCCAGCTCCTGGTGGCGCCCCGCGAAGTCGACGAACGCGTCCAGCGACTCCAGCGGACGGCCGCGATCGGGGGTGAACCCGGTGAGCAAAATCTTGTCGAGCCGGTCTGCCTCCCGGCCGATCTCGGCACAGGCGTCGGCCAGCTTCTCGGCCTGCCCGCGAATGGCCTGAACCGACTGCTCCCGAGTGCCGTTCTCGAACAGCTTGGGGTCGCCCGTGGTCACCCACGCCTGGCCGTAGCGTGCCGCGAGCCGCAGCCCGCGTGGGCCGGTCGCGGCGATCGCGAAGGGGAGCCGGGGACGCTGCACACAGCCAGGGATGTTGCGCGCCTCGTGCGCCGAGTAGAAGTCGCCCTCGTACGACACCGAGTCCTCCGTCAGCAGCCGGTCCAGAAGCTGGACGAACTCGGCGAACCGGTCGGCCCGCTCGCGCGGCGTCCAGGGGTCCTGGCCGAGTACGGTCGCGTCGAACCCGGAGCCGCCCGCACCGACGCCGAGCGTGAGGCGGCCGCCGGAGATGTCGTCGAGGGAGATGAGCTCCTTGGCGTAGGGCACCGGGTGCCGGAAGTTCGGAGAGGTCACCAGAGTGCCCAGGCGCAGCTGTTCGGTGACGGCAGCGGCGGCGGTCAAAGTCGGTACGGCTCCGAACCACGGGCCGTCTCGGAACGTGCGCCAGGACAGGTGGTCGTAGGTGTACGCGGCGTGGAAGCCGAGCTGCTCCGCGCGCTGCCATGCCTCGCGACCCCCCTCTGACCAGCGGCGGTAGGGGAGGATCACGGTGCTCAGACGCAGACTCATATGTCGAGCCTAAGCGGCCTAGCGGGTTTCACGTGAAACGGTCACCGCACGCGGCTGCTCAGCCACGGGGTGAGGTGGGGCATCGGCATGAACTCCCGATGTGTGCGGTCGCCGGGCAGCGGCACGATCAGGAAGTAGCCCGGTGGGAAGCGGCGGGCCTTCACGTGGGCCAGGCCGTCGTAGAGCGAGCGGAGGAAGGCGGGCACGTCGTCGCGCAGGATGTCGGGGCACTCGACGTCTTCGACGGTGATGAGCGCGTCGTCGTCCGGGTAGAGCCGCACGCTCACCCGGGGTGAGCCGCCCAGTTCGACGTAAGCCTCATGGGGCAGGGAGCCGTCCTGGTCCGTGGTGACACCGACGCCTGCCGCCGTGCGGCGGGAGGTCTGGTCGGCGCCGATGTCATGGCTCACCTCGATCTCGCGTGCGTACTCGGCGGCGAGGACATGCAGGGCGTTGACGGCGGCCTCGGTGCTCGGTAATTGGTCCATACCACCGATCATGCCGGAAGGAACGTCAGTGCGGGGCAGGAAAGCGCAGGTACTCCGGCGGGACGGCCCTCGTCAGCCACACCCCGTTCGCGCTGACATGGAAGACATGCCCGTCGCGGTGCATGGCGCCGGAGTCCACGGAGAGCACCACCGGGCGCCCGCGCCGCGCGCCGACCCGCGTCGCGGTCTCGCGGTCCGCGGACAGATGCACATCGTGCCTGCTCATGGGCCTGAGACCCGCGCTGCGAATCGCGTCCAGATTGCGGGCCACGGTGCCGTGGTACAGGTAGGGCGGCGGGGTCGCCGGGGGCAGTCCCAGGTCGACCTCGACGCTGTGGCCCTGGCTGGCGCGGATCCGCGTCCCCTCGACGGCGAAGCGCTTCTTGTCGTTGGCGGCCACCACGTGGTCCAGCTCTTCCCGGGTGAACCGGAAGCCGTGCGCGGCCGCGGCGGCGATCAGGGTGTCGATCTCCACCCAGCCGGCCTCGTCCAGTGTCAGCCCGATGCGCTCGGGCTGGTGCCGCAGGTGTTTCGAGAGGTACTTCGACACCTTCACGGTGCGTCTTTCGTCCATGCCACCAGCCTGCCGGGAACGGCGGGAATCACGCGAACGATTTCACTCCCCGATGTTTGGTCCACAACCAAGTGTGGTTATCCACAGGGGAATTGGCGATTCTGTGGACAACGAGCGCTCACCTCAAGGGGTTTCGTCAAGATCAGCTGATGATCGGTGACTTGCGGCGAGCCGGTCCAAGCCTCGTGCTCGGACCTCGCGTTCAGCGGCCAGTGCGACGAACTCGGGCGCCCTCTCGGAGCCAACCAGGCGTTCCACGGCCTGCATTGTGTCTTCCGGAACGAGTACGTTTCTGGTCGCGGTCGCAGTGTCCGGGTTGTCGTCCGCACCCAGCCGTCGCCGCAGATGACGTACCGCCAACCGCCTCATCGCGCGGGCGAGTTCAGCGTCCACCGTCTGCTGTGCGAGCGGCCGCAGCCGGCGCACGAGGGAGGCTGCTTCGGCCGCGTCGGCGTCCGTCGGGCGGTGCGGTCCGTCGAGGTAGCGGGCGAAGACGTGTTCGGTGGTGAACTCCAGGAAACGGGAGGCGATGTGCTCCATCTGACCCCTCAACTCCCTTAGATGCCCGGCGATCGCGGACAGCGGCACGCCGGCGGCATGCAACTCCACGGCGACCGCCAGCTCTTGAGGACTCGGGACGACGTAGAAGTCGTCGTCACCGGGGACCGGTTCCAGGACCCCGAGCTCCACGGCATCGGCCACCGCGGCCTCGTCCGGGGTACCGCCGAAGCACTCGTCCAGCTCGGCGCGTGACATACGTACCGCCTCCTCGTCGGTCCACGGTCCGTCGACCTCGGCGACGAGTCCGAGCACTCCGCCCAGACCCCGGCCGGCGTCCCAGGCCTCCAGAAGCTCCTTGATGGAAGCCAGGGTGTAACCGCGGTCGAGGAGGTCGGCGATCTGGCGTAGGCGGGCCAGGTGGATGTCCGAGTAGAGGTTGGCGCGGCCCCGGCGCTCCGGGCGGGGGAGCAGGCCGCGGTCCTGGTAGGCGCGGATGGTGCGGACGGTGGCACCACTGAGGTGCGCGAGATCCTCGATCCGATAGGTGGGCGAGGCCGGCTCCCCGGCCCGGGGCCGGACGTCACCGGCTTTGTCGGCCATGTCGGTGGCGGGTTCGACGGCCCGGCGGCGGGCGCCACCCCCCTCGCCCACCGCGCCGGTCGCGGGTTCCACGGCCTCACGGCCGGCGCCACCGACCTTGCCGGTCGAGCCGGTCGGCTGGTCGCCGCGCCCGCGCCCGGCCCGCTCCCCCTTCACGTCGCCGCCCTCGGTACCGCTGGCGTCCTGCGGGACCCGGGTGCCGGCCCGCCCGCCGACGGGGGTTCAACGGGCAGGTCCGGACGGCACGGGCAGACGGTCACACGGCGTGGCGCGACGGCGTTCACAGAGGTGGTTCCAGCCGTGCGAGCGCCCGCAGCGCCTTGGGGGCGAACCTCGACAGGAGATACGCCCCGCGCGCCTCCGGCGTCACCGGAACGACGGCCTCACCCCGCACCACCGCCCGCAGGATCGCGTCGGCCACCTTCTCCGGCGGATAGTTCCGCAGCCCGTACAGCCGCGCGGACTTCTTCTGCCGCCGCTTCTCCTCCTCCGCGTCGACACCGGCGAAGCGCGCGGTCGAGGTGATGTTGGTGTTGACGAAGCCCGGGCATATCGCGGTGACCCCGATGGCCTGCCCGGCCAGCTCCGCGCGCAGGCATTCGCTCAGCATCAGCACCGCCGCCTTGGAGGTGCTGTAGGCGGGCAGCGCGCGAGAGGGCTGGAAAGCCGCCGCGGACGCGGTGTTGACGATGTGGCCGCCCTGTCCCCGCTCGGCCATCTGCTTCCCGAACAGCCGACAGCCATGGATGACGCCCCACAGGTTGACGTCGAGGACCTTCTTCCAGTCCTGCGTCGTGGTGTCGAAGAAGGAGCCTCCCAGGCCGATCCCGGCGTTGTTCACCAGGACGTCGACGACGCCGTAGTCGGTGGCGACCTTCGCGGCGAGCTTCTCCATGGCCTGCTCGTCGGAGACGTCGACGGTCTCCGCCCAGGCCTCGGGGGCACCGATCAGACGGGACATCTCGGCGGTGCGGGCCGCGCTCTCCGCATCCCGGTCCACGGCCACCACACGCGCGCCGGCCTCCGCGAACGCGTACGCCGTCGCCCGTCCGATGCCGCTGCCGGCACCGGTGACCAGGACGAGTTGCCCGCCGAAGCGGTCGGCGTACTTCCCGGTCGCCGTCACTCCCTCCGGCCGGCCGCCCTCCACGGACGTCACGAACTCGGTGATCCAGGAGGCCAGTCGGTCGGGGCGGGAGCGCGGGATCCAGTGCTTCGCCGGGAGCGTGCGCCGGGTCAGCTGCGGGACCCAACTCTCCAGGTCGTCGTAGAGCCGCTCGGACAGGAACGCGTCCCCGACGGGCGTGATGAGCTGCACGGGCGCGTGCGCGTACGCGTCACTGCGTGGACGGCGCAGCCTGGCCCGGACGTTGTCCCGGTAGAGCCAGGCCCCGTGGGCCGCGTCCGTCGGCAGCGACGAGGTCGGGTAGTCACCGCCGGGGACCTTCTCCAGCCGCTCCAGGATGCGCGGCCAGCGCTTGCCGAGAGGGCCCCGCCAGGCCAGCTCGGGCAGGACGGGTGTGTGCAGCAGGTACACGTACCACGACTTGGCGCCCTGGCCGAGGAGTTGGCCGATCCGGCCAGGGGTGGGGTGCTTCAGACGCCGGCTGATCCAATGGCCGAAGTGGTCCAGGGACGGCCCGGACATCGACGTGAAGGAGGCGATCCGGCCCTCGGTGCGCTTGAGCGTCGTGAACTCCCAGGCCTGCACCGAGCCCCAGTCGTGTCCCACCAGATGCACGGGCCGGTCCGGACTGACCGCGTCCGCTACCGCCAGGAAGTCGTCCGTCAGTTTCTCCAGCGTGAACCCGCCGCGCAGCGGCTTCGGTGCCGTCGACCGGCCGTGGCCCCGGACGTCGTACAGCACGACATGGAAGCGATCCGCCAGCCGCGGTGCGACCTCGGACCACACCTCCTTGCTGTCCGGATAGCCGTGCACCAGGATCACCGTCGGCTGCCCGACCTCGCCCAGCTCGGCGACGCACAGCTCCACCCCGCCGGTCCGCACCCAGCGCTCGCGCGCGCCCTGAACAGTCACCGGAACCGTCACTTCTCCTCCGCCCAGCGCCGCACATGCGGCAGATCGTCGTCCAGCCAGAAGGCGCTCTCCTCGGGGTCCGCGGAGTCGGTGACCACCAGGATCTCCTCGAACTTCGCACCCGTCCCCCGGAAGCCGAGGTGCGGTTCGACCGCCCACAGGCCGGGCTGCGGCGGGTGGTCGGAGAAGCGGTACGGCGACCACAGCGGCGACCAGCCCTCGCGGTGGCCGTGCAGCGCGTCGGCCGCCAGGCCCTTCAGGGACTGCGTGCCGAACCCGAACAGATGCGGTGACCAGCGGCGTTGCCGGACCCGGTCGACCTTGTGCGCGATCACACCGAAGGGATAGGCCCGGTGCCGGTTGGCATAGCCCTGGCGGACCATGAGGCGGTCCACGTCTTCGTAGATCTCCCGCAGCGGGCGCCGCTCACGCACCTCGCGCAGGATCAGTTCCCGGTGTGCCTCCAGGTCGGCCATCAGCTTGTCCTGGACGGGATTGATGCCGAGCGAGCCGGAGTAGCCGATGTCGGCCGTGTGACCGTCGTACACGGGGGCCATGTCCAGGATGAACGGCATCCCGGGCTCCAGCCGGCGGTCGGTGGGGAAGAACTGCAGCGGGATCCGGAAGTTCACGAACGCCGTGCGGTCGCCGAACCAGGCGAAGGGCAGATGGAACCAGTCCCGTACTCCGCGCTCACGCAGCCATGCGCGCTGCATCCGCGCCGCCTCACGCTCGGTGATGCCCGGCTCCAGCCGCGCCGCGACGGCCTCGGCGCACTCGTACGCCAGCCGCTGGACCCGTCTGAACCCTTGCAGTTCCGCGGAGTCCGCCGACCGCTCCCCTGCCACCGCCGTAGTCATGCCACCGCCCACCTGTCCACATCGACTGCGGTACGTGCCCGTAACTTGACACTGGCGAATGTGACAGTTGTTAGAGGCTGCGTCAATAGCGATGCCCCGGGCTGTGGAAAACCACCGTGATGTGGAAACCAGGAGGCGAGGCACGGGCGGGGCCGGCCTTGTGAGACCTCAGGGTGACCCCTAGGGCTCCGTACGTCTGGAGTCTGATCCCAAGACAGCTCTGCGGGGTGACGACCGGCGTGGCAGGCGTCACTACCTTCGAAGCGTGACTGTGATCGCGACCGAAAGCCTGAGCAAGCGGTTCCCCAGGGTGACCGCGCTTGACCGGCTGACCATGGACATCGGGCCCGGGGTGACCGGACTCGTCGGAGCCAATGGAGCCGGCAAGTCCACCATGATCAAGATCCTGCTGGGTCTGTCCCCCGCCACCGAGGGCCGTGCCGAAGTGCTCGGCCTCGACGTCGCCACCAAGGGCGCCGCCATCAGGGAGCGTGTGGGGTACATGCCCGAGCACGACTGCCTGCCGCCCGACGTCTCGGCCACCGAGTTCGTCGTGCACATGGCCCGCATGTCCGGCCTGCCGCCCACCGCCGCGCGCGAGCGCACCGCGGACACACTGCGCCACGTCGGGCTGTACGAGGAGCGCTACCGCCCCATCGGCGGCTACTCGACCGGCATGAAACAGCGCGTGAAACTGGCGCAGGCCCTGGTCCACGACCCCCAGCTGGTCTTCCTGGACGAGCCGACCAACGGCCTCGACCCGGTCGGCCGCGACGAGATGCTCGGCCTGATCCGCCGCATCCACACCGACTTCGGCATCTCGGTCCTGGTCACCTCGCACCTGCTGGGCGAACTGGAACGCACCTGCGACCACGTCGTCGTCATCGACGGCGGCAAGCTCCTGCGCTCCAGCTCCACCACCGACTTCACCCAGACCACCACGACCCTCGCCATCGAGGTCACCGACACCGACGACCACCCCGACGGCACCCGAGCGGTGCGCGACGCGCTCCACGCGCGCGGGGTGGAGGTCCTCGACGGCAGCGGCGGCCTCCCGGGCGCCGGGCACATCCTGCTGCTCACCGCGCAGGGCGACGAGACCTACGACCTGGTGCGGGACGTGGTCGCCGACCTCGGCCTCGGCCTGGTGCGCATGGAGCAGCGCAGGCACCACATCGCGGAGGTCTTCAAGGACCGCGAGCACAGCACCGACGCACAGCGGAAGGAGGCGGTCGGCCATGGCAACTGAGCAGCCCATGCGGACACCCGTCACGACGTCGGGCGACCAGACCCGCATCCACAACATCGGCTACCGCACCTACGACGGCCCCCGCCTCGGCCGCTCCTACGCCACCCGCTCCCTCTACTCGCAGTCCCTGCGCGGTGCCTACGGCCTGGGTCGCTCGGTCAAGTCCAAGGTGCTGCCGATGCTGCTGTTCGTGGTGATGTGCGTACCCGCGGCCATCATGGTCGCCGTCGCGGTCGCCACCAAGGCCAATGACCTGCCCGTCGACTACACGCGCTACGCGATCGTCATGCAGGCCGTCATCAGCCTCTACGTCGCCTCGCAGGCACCCCAGTCGGTCTCCCGGGACCTGCGCTTCAAGACCGTACCGCTGTACTTCTCACGGCCCATCGAGACCGCCGACTACGTACGCGCCAAGTTCGCGGCACTGGCCTCCGCCCTGTTCCTCCTGACCGGGGCCCCGCTGCTGGTCCTCTACGTGGGCGCACTGCTGGCCAAGCTGGACTTCGCCGACCAGACCAAGGGATTCGCACAGGGACTCGTCTCCGTGGCACTGCTCTCGCTGCTCTTCGCGGGCATCGGCCTGGTCATCGCGTCGGTCACCCCGCGCCGCGGGTTCGGCATCGCGGCCGTGATCGCCGTCCTGACCATCTCCTACGGATCCGTCACCACTCTCCAGGCCATCGCCGAGGTGCAGAACAGCGCGGACGCCATCCCCTGGATCGGGCTCTTCTCACCGGTCACGCTCATCGACGGCGTGCAGTCCGCCTTCCTGGGCGCCACGTCCGCCTTCCCGGGCGGAGTGGGCCCGAGCAACGGCGAAGGCGCGGTCTACGTCCTCGTGACCCTGGGCCTCATCGCCGCCTCCTACGGCCTGCTGATGCGCCGCTACCGAAAGGCCGGACTGTGACCACGCTCTCCATCGACCATGTCTCCCGCTGGTTCGGCAACGTGGTCGCCGTCAACGACATCACCATGACGATCGGCCCCGGCGTCACCGGCCTCCTCGGCCCCAACGGCGCCGGAAAGTCCACCCTCATCAACATGATGGGCGGCTTCCTCGCCCCCTCCACCGGAACCGTCACCCTCGACGGACAGCCGGTCTGGCGCAACGAGACCATCTACAAGCACATCGGCGTCGTACCCGAGCGCGAGGCGATGTACGACTTCCTCACCGGCCGCGAATTCGTCGTCGCCAACGCCGAGTTGCACGGCCTGAACGCCAAGGCGGCGCAGAAGGCGCTGGCCACGGTCGAGATGGAGTACGCGCAGGACCGCAAGATCTCCACGTACTCCAAGGGCATGCGCCAGCGTGTGAAAATGGCCAGCGCCCTCGTCCACGACCCCTCGCTGCTCCTGCTCGACGAGCCCTTCAACGGCATGGACCCACGCCAGCGCATGCAGCTCATGGACCTGCTGCGACGCATGGGCGACGAGGGCCGCACGGTGCTGTTCTCGTCGCACATCCTCGAAGAGGTCGAGCAACTCGCCTGGCACATCGAGGTCGTGGTCGCCGGACGGCATGCGGCGAGCGGTGACTTCCGCAAGATCCGCCGCCTGATGACCGACCGCCCGCACCGCTACCTGGTGCGTTCCAGCGACGACCGCACGCTCGCGGCCGCGCTGATCGCGGATCCGTCGACGTCCGGTATCGAGGTCGACCTCGCCGAGGGCGTGCTGCACATCCAGGCAATCGACTTCGGCCGCTTCACCACCCTGCTTCCCAAGGTGGCGCGCGACCACGGCATCCGCCTGCTCACGGTCTCGCCTTCGGACGAGTCCCTGGAGTCCGTCTTCTCGTATCTGGTCGCGGCGTAGGAGGCCGAAGATGTACGACCCCACAGTCGCCCGCCTCACCTACCGGGCTCTGCTCGGCCGGCGCCGGGCCCTCATCCTCGGTGCCCTGCCCCTGCTGCTGATCGTGATCGCCGTGGCCGTACGCGGCCTCGCCGGGGCGGACGACCAGACGGCGTCCGACCTGCTGGGCGGCCTCGCCCTGGCCACCATGGTGCCGATCATCGGCGTCATCGCCGGTACCGGCGCGATCGGGCCGGAGATCGACGACGGCTCGGTGGTGTACCTGCTGTCCAAGCCGGTGAAGCGGCCGACGATCATCTTCACCAAGCTGATCGTGGCGATCGCCGTGACGATGGTGTTCTCGGCACTGCCCACCTTCATCGCCGGTTTCATCCTCAACGGCAACGGCCAGCAGATCGCTGTCGCCTACACGGTCGCCGCACTGGTCGCGTCCATCGCCTACGCCGCGATCTTCCTGCTGCTCGGCACCGTGTCCCGGCACGCGGTGGTCTTCGGACTCGTCTACGCGCTCGTCTGGGAGGCCCTGTTCGGCTCCCTGGTGTCGGGTGCGCGCACCCTCAGCGTCCAGCAGTGGTCGCTGGCGGTGGCGCAGAAGGTCGCCGGCGGGAACATGGTGACCTCGGACGTCGCGCTGCCCACGGCGACGGTGCTGCTGGCGGTGGTCACCGTGCTCGCCACCTGGTACGCCGGGCAGAAGCTGCGGTCGCTGACGCTCGCCGGAGAGGAGTGAACCGCAGGCGGTGAGAAGCGGCGGGCCCCTCACCGGGCCCGCTCTTGACGGGGGCTTCACCTCGGCCCGAGCACACTGGGCGAAGGGACGCACCGCACGACGGGAGGGCGCCATGGCAGGCGGGACGTCACAGCACGAGGATCGCGAGGGGCCCGGGGACGACGCCTGGGGCGGCCTGGTCCTGGACGACGACTTCATACGCGGGGCCGACACCACGGAGCCGTCCGCCCGCGCTCGCATGCTGGCCGCCCGCTGGCGCCGTGACGCCCCGAGCCGCAGCCGTGGCGCTCCGACGAACCGCCGGCGGGGTGGTTCTTCAGCAGGGGGCGCCGACGCAAGTGGCGCCGCCGGTAAGGCCGTACCGGAGTGGGCGCCCGGGCTGTGCCGGGCTGTACGCGCGCGTCCCGCGAAGCACCGGTCGTCCCTTTTATTGGGTGGCGTCCAACTCGGCGGACAGGCACAGTGGTTGTGTCCACATCGCCGGACGCAGAGTTCGGCGCCACGTTCTGGGAGAGGAGTGCGGCGATGTCCATGCACGGCAGTACGCCGAGCTCCCGACAGGGCAGCCGGCGGCGGGCTCCGGAGTAATCGCTACCCCTCCGTCGAGTTCGCATCGCCCGGGGAGCTGCCCGGGGCGGCCGCTTCGAGCACGCGATGTCGCTCTCGCGTGGGCCGCCCACCCGGAGGATTGGCCGAGTGGTAAGGCACCGGTTTGCTAAACCGTGGTCGGGTCTGAAAAGCCCGCGCACGTTCGATTCGTGCATCCTCCGCAAGACGTTGCCACAAGGACCGGCCCGGGTGCGGGGCCGCGTCGACGCCTCCGGCACCGACGCCACCTCACCACAGCCCGGTGCGGCGGCCATCCGTCACGGACGACCCCGCCTGCCCGCCGACGTCAGCCGAGCAACCGCTCCAGGACGACCGCGATGCCGTCCTCCTCGTTGGACGACGTCACCTCGTCCGCCACCGCCCTGAGTTCCTCATGGGCGTTGGCCATGGCCACCCCGTGGGACGCCCAGGCGAACATCGGGATGTCGTTGGGCATGTCGCCGAAGGCGATGGTGTCGGCTGCCTTCATGCCCAGGCGGCGGGCCGCCAGGGACAGACCCGTCGCCTTCGACAGACCCAGGGGGAGCAGTTCGACGATGCCCTCACCGGCCATCGCCACCGTCACGAAGCCACCCGCCGCCTGCCGTGCGACCCGCGCCAACTCGTCGTCCGACAGCTTCGGATGCTGGATGTAGATCTTGTTCAGCGGGGCCGTCCACAGGTCCGACGCGTCCGTGAACGGAGTCGACGGCAGGGCGCCCGTGACCGCGTAACCGGGGCCCACCAGGACCTCGCCCTCCAGGCCGTCGCGGCTCGCCGCCAGGAAGAGCGGCCCGACCTCCGCCTCGATCTTGGCCAGCGCCACTCCCGCCAGCTGGCGGTCCAGGGTCACCGAGGTCAGCAGACGGTGCGCCCCGGCGTCGTACACCTGTGCGCCCTGCCCGCAGACGGCGAGGCCCTGGTAGCCGAGGTCGTCGAGGATGGGCCGGGTCCAGGGGGCCGCCCGGCCCGTCACGACGATGTGCGCGGCGCCCGCCGCGGTGACCGCGGCGAGGGCGTCACGCGTGCGCGGCGAGATCGACCCGTCGGAACGCAGGAGCGTCCCGTCGAGGTCGGTCGCGATCAGCCTGTACGGGAAACCGGCGCTCACTTGGCGACCGGCTCCAGGACCTCCCGGCCGCCCAGGTACGGGCGCAGCACCTCGGGGACCCGGACGGAGCCGTCGGCCTGCTGGTGGTTCTCCAGGATCGCCACGATCGTGCGCGGGACGGCGCACAGCGTGCCGTTGAGCGTGGCCAGCGGCTTGACCTGCTTGCCGTCACGGAAGCGGATCGACAGGCGGCGGGACTGGAACTCGGTGCAGTCCGAGGTGGAGGTGAGCTCGCGGTACTTGCCCTGCGTCGGGATCCACGCCTCGCAGTCGAACTTGCGGGCCGCCGAGGAGCCGAGGTCGGCCGAGGCGACGTCGATGACCCGGAACGGCAGCTCCAGCGAGGTCAGCCACTGCTTCTCCCACTCCAGCAGGCGCTGGTGCTCGGCCTGCGAGTCCTCGGGAGCGACGTAGGAGAACATCTCGACCTTGTCGAACTGGTGCACGCGGAAGATGCCCCGCGTGTCCTTGCCGTGCGAGCCGGCCTCGCGGCGGAAGCAGGGCGAGAAGCCCGCGTAACGCAGCGGCAGCTTCTCGGCGTCGAGGATCTCGTCCATGTGGTACGCCGCCAGCGCGACCTCGGACGTGCCGACCAGGTAGAGGTCGTCCTTGTCGAGGTGGTAGACGTCCTGCGCGGCCTGACCGAGGAAGCCGGTGCCCGCCATCGACTGGGGGCGGACCAGCGCCGGGGTCAGCATCGGCGTGAAGCCGGCCGCCGTCGCCTGTGCCATCGCGGCGTTCACCAGGGCCAGCTCCAGCAGGGCGCCGACGCCGGTGAGGAAGTAGAAGCGGGAGCCGGAGACCTTCGCGCCGCGCTCGACGTCGATCGCGCCGAGGAGCGTGCCGAGCTCCAGGTGGTCCTTCGGCTCGAAGCCCTCGGCGGCGAAATCGCGGATCTCACCGTGCGTCTCCAGCGTGACGAAGTCCTCCTCGCCGCCGACCGGGACGTCGGGGTGCACGAGGTTGCCGAGCTGGAGCAGCAGCTCCTGGGTCTCGGCGTCGGCCGCGTCGCGCTCGGCGTCGGCCGCCTTGACGTCGGCGGCGAGCTGGCTCGCCTTCTTCAGCAGCTCGGCCTTCTCGTCTGCGGCGGCCTTGGGGATGAGCTTGCCGAGCTGCTTCTGCTCGGCGCGCAGCTCGTCGAAGCGGACGCCGGAAGACCTGCGCCGCTCGTCGGCAGACAGGAGGGCGTCGACGAGCGCGACGTCCTCTCCACGGGCGCGCTGCGAGGCGCGCACTCGGTCGGGGTCCTCACGGAGCAGGCGAAGGTCAATCACGCGCTCAAGGCTACCGGGGCGGGGTGACAGCCCACGACTCGCTATTTCGAAGAGCGCCTTACGTACCGTTATGGAGGAATTGCACCTCGTGTCAATATCAGGCGTCTCACTCCCTGGAACGGGGCAGGCGCGAGGCGTCCGGTTGACTGGATTCCCTTGTGGAGAACGGGACTTGGGACTCCGTTGTCCACAGGAATCCCCAGCCTCCGAAAAGTTATCCACAGGCTGTGTGGATGGACTGTGGATGCCGGAATTGATCACTCCGCAACAGGTCCGGCAAGTCGAGGATTCCCAGGACAAACCCTTCCCGCAGCCACGTTCGAGTGGAAAGCGGTCGCTCCAAAGGATTGCGCAAAGGAAAAGAGTGGACGAAGGGTGACTTGCCTGATGGTGGACACCGAAGGGACGTAGAGGGAGATTTGTCGACAGCCTCGTGCTCGCTTGTCGACTTGTCCCCAGGTCGAGAAGAGGACCTGTGGATAACCCCTGTGGATAACGACAACCAGCTGGTAGCACTGGCGGAAATCCAGTGCCCGGAGCAGCGGCCGACGCCCCTCAGAACCGTCCGTCCTGGCACCGCGCCACCCAGTCCGCCGCCGACACGAACTCCTCGTCCGACGTCCCGGGACGCGGCGGCTGGACATCCCCCGGCTTCATGTCGGCGCGCGGATACGAGCCCAGGAACCGCACCTCCAGACAGATCCGCTTCAGCCCGGTCAACGCCTCGGCCACCCTCCGGTCGGAGATGTGCCCCTCGGCGTCGATGCAGAAGCAGTAGTTGCCGATGCCCGCACCGGTCGGCCGGGACTGCAGCAGCATCAGGTTTATGCCGCGTGTGGCGAACTCGCCGAGAAGGTCGCGCAGGCCGCCGGGGTGGTCGTCGCGCTGCCAGAGCACGACGGAGGTCTTGTCCGCGCCGGTCGGTGCCGCGGGCCGCGCGGGCCGGCCCACCAGCACGAACCGGGTCTGGGCGTTCTCGGCGTCGTGGATCCCGGTCTCCAGGGCCTCAAGGCCGTACCGGGCGGCGGCGAACTCCCCGGCGAAGGCGGCGTCGTACTGGCCCTCCTGCACCAGGCGCGCGGCGTCCGCGTTCGAGGCGGCCGACTCCCAGTGGGCGTCCGGGAGGTTCTTCTTCAGCCAGTTGCGCACCTGCGGCTGGGCGGCCGGGTGCGCGGAGACGGTCTTGATGTCCGACAGCTTCGTGCCGGGCCTGACCAGCAACGCGAAGGTGATCGAGAGCAGCACCTCGCGGTAGATCATCAGCGGGGCGCCCGCGACCAGCTCGTCGAGTGTGGTGGTGATACCGCCCTCGACGGAGTTCTCGATCGGCACGAACGCGGCCTCGGCCTCGCCGACGCGCACCGCGTCGAGCGCGGACTGCACGGACACGTAGGGGATCAGCTCCCGGGTCGCGGCCTCGGGAAGCGTGCGCAGGGCGACTTCGGTGAAGGTGCCCTCGGGGCCCAGGTAGGCGTAGCTCGCTGGCATGACCTCACCCTAATGGGCCTTGCGTGACACGGCGTACCGATCTCACCCGGCCGCCGCAAGGGGTGAACCTGCGCCGATGTCACCCCTCCAGCAGCCGCTGTCCCACGTACTCGCCCTCCGCCGCGCCTCCCGGCACCGCGAACAGGCCGCTCGCCTCGTGCCGGATGAACTTCGACAGGGCGTCACCGCGGTCGAGCTTGCGCTGGACGGTGACGAAGCCACGCAGCGGGTCGGCCTGCCAGCAGATGAACAGCAGCCCCGCGTCGGGCACGCCGTCCGTGCCGATGCCGTCGTGGTACGAGAACGGGCGTCGCAGCATCGCCGCCCCGCCGTTCTGGTCGGGCCTGGTGATACGGGCGTGCGCGTTGATCGGCACGACCAGATTCCCGGCCTTGTCGGTCTTCTCCAGGTCCATCTCGGTCGTCTCGGTGCCCCCGGACAGCGGCGCCCCGTCGGACTTGCGGCGCCCGATGACGTCCTCCTGCTCCTTGACGGAGAGCTGTTCCCAGTCGTCGAGGAGCATGCGGATACGGCGTACGACGGCGTAGGAGCCGTTCGCCATCCAGGCCGGGTCGTTCGAACCGGACTCCGGCACGAAGATGCGCTCGTCGAAGTCGGCGTCCGTCGGCTTGGGATTGCGGGTGCCGTCCATCTGGCCCATGAGGTTGCGGGCCGTCATGGGGTGCGCGGTGGCACCCGGCGACCTGTTGAAGCCGTTCATCTGCCACCGCACCTTGGCGGCTCGGCCCGCGTCCTTCTGGACGGCGCGCAGGGCGTGGAAGGCCACCAGGGCGTCGTTCGCGCCGATCTGCACCCACAGGTCGCCGTTGCTGCGCGTCCTGTCGAGCTGGTCGGAGGAGAAGTCGGGCAGCGGGTCCAGGGAGACCGGGCGCTGCTTGTCCAGGCCGGTCCGCCCGAAGAAGCTGTGCCCGAACCCGAAGGTGATCGTCAGCGACGACGGGCCCGCGTCCCGGGCGACATCCGTGTCGTCCTGCTTGGCCGCCTCGCCCGCCATCAGCCGCTGGGCCGTCTCCGACCAGCGGCGCAGCAGCGCGGCCGCCTCCTTGCGGCCGGCGCCCGCCGCCAGGTCGAAGGCGACGAGGTGGCCGCGCGACTGGAGGCCCTGGAGGATGCCGGGCTGATGTTTCCCGTGAAACATCACCTGACCGGCACCCACCGAGGCGAGTGGTGTCGCCTCGGCCGGCCGTGCCGCGTACCCCACCGCTCCACCGGCCGCGCCGAGCACCAGCCCGGTGGCACCGGCGGTTCCGAGCAGCCGCCGCCGCGAAAGGCCCTCCTTGCCGGCGGCGCCCGTGTCGGCGGAGGCGCCTTCGTGGACGCCGCCGTCGAGTGCCGCCCCGGGGGTTTGCTCGGTTCCGGCGGTCCGCGAGGCGCGGGCCTTCGGAATGGACTGGTCAGCCATGGTGAGGTTCAGCCGATCTGCGCGTTCTTGGAGACGGTGGTCTGGTCGATGTCGGAGGTGCGCACGGTCACGGCGATCTTCCACTCGCCCGCCATGGGGATCTGCACTCCGCTCGCCGACCAGTGTCCGGTGGCGATGTGGTCGGGGACGACGGGCAGCGGCCCGATGTCCTGGGCCTCCAGGGTGAAGGCGATCTTCACCTCCGGGATGTCGAAGGCGCGGCCGTTGGGCCGCTGGACGTAGACGTGCATCTCGTTGCCGCCCACGCGCGCGGGATCGAGGTCGATCCGTACGACGCCCTTGCCGTCCTCGCCGCCGGTGTCGAAGGACATGTCCAGGGTCAGCGCCCCCGACGACGACGCGTCGGCGGCAGCGGACGAGGCGGCCGCCTTGGCCTCCTCCTCCGTACGCCCCGGCTCGGTGGACGTCAGCATGGTGGTGACGGCGAGCAGGACGACGGCGACGCCCGCCTCGGCGAGCACGGAGCGGCGCAGTCCGAACCGGCTGGGGTCGGCGTCCCGCTGCCGCTTCAGCCGTGCCGCGTCGATGGCGTCCCGCTGCCGGGCGAGCTGGGCGGCACGCTCGGAGTCCTCGTCGTTCGCGCCGGCGGACGCGGTTGGCTCGGCGGAGGCGGACGCGGTGGGTTTCTCGGCTGAGGCCGAGGCGGTTTTCCGGGCAGAGGCAGAGGCAGAGGCAGAGGCGGCGGCCGAGGTGCTGGAACGGGCGGCGGCGTGCTGCTTCTCGCCCGCACCCACCTTCTCCCGGCCGACGCCGGCCGGGCTCTCCCCGCCGTCGTCGACCGCCTTCTCCCGCTCGCGGGTCTCCTGCTCGTCCCCGGCCCCGACCGCGTTCTCGGCCTCGACCTCGTCCCCGGCCCCGACCGCGTTCCCGGCCCCGACCTCGTCTCCGCCCCCGTCGGCGCCCGCCGCCTCCCGTGGGCTCGGCACCACCGTCTCCGCCAGCCGTGCCGTCCACCGCCGCGAGATCCACGCGATCCCGACGAGCAGGGCCACGAGCCCGATCTTGAGCAGCAGCAGCTGCCCGTACCGCGTACCGGTGAACGCCGACCAGGACCCGAGCTGCCGCCAGGACTGGTAGACGCCGGTCGCGACCAGCGTCAGCACGCTGCCGAACGCGACGTACGAGAACCGGCGTACGGCGCACGCCTCGACGGGCGTGTCCGCGGGCGCCCGGTAGAGGGCGACGAGCAGCGCACTGAGCCCACCGAGCCAGGCGGCGACCGCCAGCAGGTGGACGATGTCGACCGGCATCGCGATGCCGGCCTGCAGCCCGGTCGAGGCGTGCTCGGACATCGCCCAGCTCGCCGCGAGCCCCGCCGCCACGACGGTCCCGCCGATCGCGAGCCCGAAGGTCAGGTCCCGCTTCTCCTCTTCCTCGCGCTTGTCGTACGCCCCGAACAGGACGGCGATGAACAGTGCCGCCGCGGCGAGCAGCAGCAGCCGGGACACCAGCGCCGCGCCCGTCTTGGTCTGGAGGACCTGCCCGAGCAGCTCCAGGTCGAAGACGTCGCCGACTTCGGAGGTGGTGGTGTACGAGCCGCGCAGGAGCAGCAGGGCGAGCGTGGCGGCGGTCAGGGCCAGCCATCCGGAGACGACGAGCCGTTGCAGCGCCCGCACGCCCGATCCGCGCTGCCAGCAGGCCAGCACGAAGGCGGCGCCGCCGACCAGGACGATGAAACCGGCGTAGGACACGTACCGCCCGAAGCCGTAGATCCGGCCGACGAGTCCGCCGCCCGCCTCCTGATCGGAGACGGAGACGGTGGTCTGGGAGGGGGCGCCGATGGAGAAGGTGTAGGCGCCGGCGACGGGATGGCTGTCCTCGGACACCACCTGGTAGGTGACGGTGTACGTGCCGTCGGGCAGGCCGCTGTGCAGCTTCACGGCGTACGTGGTGCCGCTGAGGTTGGCCGGGTCGCCGCGGTCGATGCGCTTGCCCTTGGGATCGAGGACGCGCAGGGAGTCGTCGGAGAGGGCCACCTTCTCGGAGAAGGTCAGCGAGACCTGTTCCGGCGCCTTGTCCACCACCGCCCCCTGGCGTGGGTCGCTGCCGGTCAGCGCGGCGTGCGCGGAGACCGGTGCGGCACCGGTGAGCAACAGTCCGGCGGCGGCCAGGAGCAGCAGCACCAGGGTCCGGACGCGGGGGACGATGGTCTGGGTCAAGGCGATCTCTCCCTCAGTGTCCGGTCTTCGGGGTGTACGTCGCGGACTTCACCGGCATCTCGACGGTGACCGTGCCGGACTCGGCGAAGTGGAGCTTCACCGTCACTTTCCCGCCCTGCTTCGGCTTCCGCTTCAGCCTCTCGAACATCAGGTGGCTGCCGCCGCTTTCGAACACGAGCTGTCCGTGTGCGGGGACGTCGATGTCCTTGACCTCCTGCATCGAGGAGTCGACGGTCTCGTGGGTGGTCACGTCGCCGACGTCGCTGGTGACGGAGGTCAGTTCGTCCTTCGCGTCGCCGTCGTTGGTGATCGTCAGGAAGCCGGCCGCCATGGAGTCGGAGACCGGCTGCGGCATGTAGGCGCCGCTGACGGACAGCTCGGCGCCCGAGTCACCGGAACCGCATCCCGCCAGGACCAGGGCCGCGGCCGTCACCAGGGTCACGGGGGCGAGACGCCTCACGGCTTCTCCCCCTTGATCAGCTTGGGGAGGTCCTCGGTGTAGTCGCCGACCTCGGCGGCCTCGGTGTAGAGCACGTATCCGGCGTCGGTCCTCGGCGAGAAGGCGACGACCTGGGTGCCGTGGGTGGAGACCGTCTTGCCGCTCTTGTCCTTGTGCGGCGGGTCGATGGAGATGCCCAGGGTGCGGGCCCCGGCCTGGATGGTGTCGAAGGATCCGGTCAGGCCGACGACCTGCGGGTCGATGCCCTTGAGCCACTTGCCGAGCGCGGAGGCGGTGTCGCGTTCCGGGTCGGTGGTGACGAACACGACGCGCAGCTCGTCCTGTTCGGCCTTGGGCAGCTGCTTCTTGGCGACGGCGATGTTGTTCATCGTCAGCGGGCAGACGTCGGGGCAGTTGGTGTAGCCGAAGTAGATCAGCGTCGGCTTGCCCTCGGTCTCCTTGCGGAGGTCGTACTTCTTGCCGTGGGTGTCGGTGAGGACGAGGTCCGGCTTCTCGAACGGCTTGTCGAGGACGATGGCGGCCTTGTCGGAGTTCGGCTCCTCGGAGACCACGGTGACGGGCTGCTTGCCGTCGTCGCCGTTGCCGCAGGCGGAGAGGGTGAGGGTGGCGGCGGCGAGCAGGGCGGCCGCGGCGAGGGTCTTCGTGCGCATAGAAAGATGTCCCAGTGGTGAGAGCTCCGGCACGCGCCGGGGGTGTGCCCCGGCGCGCGCCGTGAACCGTAAGGGTCAGGCGTCGGTGCGCCGACGGCCTGCGAGCACGCCGTACGCCACGCCCAGCGCGCCCACGACGATGCCGACCACGCCGAGGACGCGGGCGGTGGTGTCGCTGGTGTCGGCGGGCTCGGCGGCGTCGGTCTTGGCGGAGGCGGCCTCGGCGTCCTTCGAGTCGGCGGCCTTGCCGGAGGAGGACGAGCCGTGGTGGCCCTCCTCGGCGGCGGACAGTTCGAGGACCGGCGCCGGGTTGTCGGGCTCCTCCTGGCCCTCCTGCGGCACCTCGATCCAGCGCACGACCTCCTTGTTGGAGTACGTCTGGATCGCCTTGAAGACGAGCTGGTCGGTGTCCTCGGGCAGGGTGCCGACGGAGACGGGGAACTTCTGGAAGAAGCCGGGCTCGATGCCCTTGCCGTCGGCGGTCCAGGTGACCTTGGTGACGGCCTCGGTGATCTTCTTGCCGTGCATCTCCAGCGGCTTGTCCAAGGTGTCCTTGGTGACGTCGGCCTTCCAGCCGGGGACCGGCTGCGGCATCACGGAGGCCAGCGGGTGATCCGTCGGGAAGGTCACCTCGAGCTTCGTGGTCGAGGCGTTGTCCCGCTCGTTGGGCACCTTGAAGTCGACGACCGCGTAACCGCCCTTGGCGGCCGTGCCCTCGGGCTGCACGCTGACGTGGGCGAAAGCGGGGACGGACAAGGCGAGAACGGCCGAGCCGGCGAGGGTTCCTGCGGCGGCGAGACGAAAGGCCTTCATGCTGAGCACTCCACTGTGACTGAGATCTGGATTCCGGTGGTGAAGAGGAGTACGCGTGCGCGGACGTGCCCGATCATGCGGAAAAGGCGGGAAAGGGCCGTTCCACGATCGAGACGCGGGTACGCGCGCGTGCCGCGCGACGGCGGCCCCTCGACCCCACGAAGTGGAGTGCTGGTCGCGTCGCGTCAGGCGGCGAGTACGAGTGCGGCGCCGGCCGGAGGGCCGCGCCTGATCACCGTGTGCTGAAGGGCGAGGGTGCGGGGCTCGGGCGGGCCGAACCACTCGCTGCGCGGGGCGCGCGGGCCCACCTCGGGCGCGCTCGGCAGCCCGGCGCGCAGGGCGCGCACCAGCGCGAGCGCCCCGCGCAGGGATCGTACGAACGCCCCCTCGGCGACCGTGTGCGCTGACAGCGCCGGCATCTCGGCGATCCGCAGCAGCGCCAGGTCCCCGCGGCGCAGCAGCCACCCCGCTGCGACCGCCGCGAGCAGGTGCGCGAGCACCATGGGCAGGGACGGCAGGAGCGAGGTGTAGGAGTCCGGGACGGTGGACATGGTGTCCGCCGCCCGGTGTGAGGCGTGTGTCCCCGTGACCGGCTGGAGCCGCGCCTCGGTGAGGATCCGCTGGGCCTGGGCGGGGCTGATCGCCGCCGCGGTGGTCCCGCAGACGAGTCGCGCGGCCTGCTCCACGAGCGCGGCGTCGGACAGGGAGGCCGAGGCCGACGCGGAGACCCCGGTGTTCGCCCCGTGCTGCCCGAGCCCGAAGAGTGTGTGCAGGACCGTCTGGCCGACCGCGAGCAGTCCCCCGATCCCCGCCAGCGAGCGCTCGCGCCCCGTGAACGGCACGGTGACCAGGAGGACCCCCAGGAACCCCGCGCCCAGTGTCCACAGCGGGATCGTGGCGCAGGAGCCCAGCACATGGCCCACCGCGGCCAGCACGACGCAGACCGCGGCGAACACCGCGGCCCGCAGTATCCGGAGATCGCTTCCGGAGCGCACCGTGTTCGGGTGGGGGGCAGTCATGGCGGGCTCATCATCGCACTGGCCCCATGACGGCCGTACGGCAGGTCCGCAAGACGACGTACGAGCTGTTCAGGGGGAAGAGAGGGTATAGAGGTCCGTACGACCGGAAGGTGACCCTGTGGTGTGGGCCGCCCCACATACACCGATTCATGCGTGGGCGCATCGACCATATGGGCGGCATCACGTCAATGATGTGCTTACAGCCGGGCACTCGCGGCAATACGTATCGGTATGTCGAGCCGCGGCCAGGAGGCTGGAGCATGAGCATCTGGTGGTCACTCCATCTGCGGCGGGAAGCCGCGAGCGTGCCGCTCGCCCGGCGGTTGCTGATCGGCACGATGGAGACCGCGGGGGTCGACCCCGATGTGTCGTACGACCTCTCCGTTGCCCTCAGCGAGGCCTGCGCGAACGCCGTCGAGCACGGCGGCGACACGGCACCCGACGGCTCCCCCCAGGCCTACCGCGTCACGGCCTATCTGGACGGCGAGAAGTGCCACATCGAGGTCGCCGACTCGGGCCCCGGCTTCACCGCCCCGCCCCTCACACCCCACCCGGTGCCCGCCGAGGCGGAGCACGGCCGGGGGCTCTGCCTCATCGAGGAACTCGCCGACCACGTCCAGATCGGCAACAAGCCGGGGCTGGGCGGGGCGGTGGTGAGCTTCGACAAGATCCTCAAGTGGAGAGAGGGCGCACCGCTGATGGCGGTGTAGTGGCTCGGAGGCGTCAGCCGCCGCAGGCGGAGCGGATCCGGTGGAAGGTGCTCAGATACCTCGCGTGGTACGACGCGCTGGTGATCCGCACGATCGCCTCGTCCGCCGAGCGCAACGACGACCCGGTCAGGTTGGCGCTGCCCGTGTAGACCCGCCAGGTGGTGCTGCCGTTGTAGTCGCCGTTGAGCAGGATCTGCTTGTTGTGCGGACGGACGTCGATCCCCGGCCCGTTGGGGATGCGGCATCGGCGGTGCCGGATCCCGGCGGCGTCCAGCCGGCTGGTGATCGCGGAGTCGCTGTCGGCGTACACGACGTCGATCCAGCAGCCCCGGCCGCGCAACTGCGCCAGTTTGTCCGCGACCTGGCGGCGGGAGCCGAAGAAGCTGTGCGTCAGGATGCGGATGCCGGTCCGGTGGCTCAGCCCGTCCGCGCCGGTGTAGGTGCACCCGACCTCGTCGAGGATGTTGACGACGGTGTCGGTGGCGGGGTTGTGGTACGACGTGTCGCCGCGCGGGAAGAAGAAGCCGCGGTAGGTCGAGCCGGTCGGGGTGGAGAAGTACGCGTCGTTGTCGCCGCCCGCGAGGGTGCGTCCCCGGCGGAGCCGGTCGTGGTACGAGACGTAGGCGTCGTACACCCTGCGGTCGGTGAAGGTGACGGCGTCGTTGAAGGACTCGACCTTGTACCAGTCGGAGAGGTTCGAGGACGTCTGGAAGACGACCCTGGAGTAGCTGGTGCCGTCGTCGAAGGGCCCGATCCGGGAGAAGACGAAGAACTTGTTGTGGTTGTAGGCGGGCCGGGGCGGCGCCACGGCCAGGCAGCCGCGCTGCACGTCGTCCACCCCGTCGGGGTCCTCGAACCGGTCGTCGCAGACGACCACCCAGGAGCGGGCGCCGGTGTCGGTGCCGAGCGCGGCCCGGAGCGTCCGGTAGGGGACGTTGCCGAACTCCGTGCCGTCGGGCCCCACATAGGTCGAGTCGTCCAGGACGAGCCGGACGTCGACGCCACGCCCGTGGGCGGCGATCAACGCGGTGGCGACCTCCTGGTCGGCGAACTCGTGCATGGAGCCACGGATCCGCGCCCCTGCCGGTGTGGCGTCGATCAGCCGGACGAGCTGGGTGAAGATCGCCTTGCGCTGGGCCGCGGTGCCCAGCGGGTCGTTGAACACGGGCCCGTTGACGACCGGCTTGGTCAGGGCCGCCGCGGGTGTCGCCCCGCCCAGGAGGAGCGCGCCCACCAGTGCCAGGACGGTGGTCACCGCGGGCAGCACCCGATGCGTGATCCGGGTCGGGCGCGGGCGGACAGGCGAACGGGTCATCGTCTTCGCACTCCTGGGCGGGGCGGGGAAGTGACCAGTTCTCTTTGCCCAGGAGAGCCGGGAAGCCACCGGAAGAGACGCGTTCGGGGTAACTCGCTGATCCCTACGGGTGAGGCCCCCGACGGGCGCAGGCGCTTCCCGCGCTCCTCGGTGGCCGCGAAGGACGGGGCCGCCGGGGCGCGGAGGCCAGGCACGGAACGGATCAGCGTGCCTCGGGCGGACGTCGAACGCGCTCGCCACGGCACGCGCGCGTGCCGCCAGGGAGGAGCGGGCGGGTCCGGACGCGGCGGGCGCACAGCCGTCGGCCGCTCCCGACACCGATACGCACGCGCGCGTGAAGTACACGGGGGAGAGCGGGGCTGCCCGCACGGGCGATGTTCACCGGCTCGCCGCCCGTCACGGCACGAGCTCCGGCTGCCCGGCCCGCTCCGCCGTCCGGCGACCGGCGGCACGGCGCGCCGCCGGTCCCATCGCGTACGACGCCGCCAGCATCGCCCCGCCCAGCAGCAGCCAGCCCGGTGTCCCCCACTCCACCAGCAAAGTCGTCAGCAGGAGCGGGCCGAGGGTGCGGGCGACCGTGACGCCGGTCCCGAACAGGCCCTGGTACTCGCCTACGCGCCCTTCCGGGGCCAGTTCGAACGACAGCTGCCACGAACCCGCCGACTGCCCCATCTCGGCGACCACTTGAAGCACCGACCCCAGCAGCAACACCCCGACGGCCACCCACAGGGAGGCCCCCGCGGACCACGCGAACACCACGCACGCGGCCAGCATCACCCAGCCCGCACGGCGCACCGCGCGCGTGGCCGTGGCCAGGCCCGTGACGCCGCGCGCGGCCCTGACCTGGAAGAGCACCACCGCACCGGTGTTCAGGACGAACAGCGCGGAGACCAGCCAGGCCGGGGCGTCCGTCCGCCGGGTGATCCACAGCGGCAGGACGAGACTGAGCAGCGGAAGCCGCAGCAGCAACACGGTGTTGAGCAGCGCGACCAGCGCGTACGGCCGGTCTCGCAGCGCACCGAGCCCCGCCTGCCGCCGGCTCGGCACCGGCGTCACGGCGGGCAGCCGGAGCAGCAGCCCCGCGCACACGAGGAAGCTGACCGCGTCCAGCGTGAACACCGCCAGATACGCCGTCCGTGTCCCGGCGTGCAACGCGAGCCCGCCCAGCCCCGCGCCCACCGCCAGGCCGGCGTTGAGCGTCGACTGAAGATGCGCCAGCAACCCGGTCCGCTCCCCGGAGGGCACCAGCCCCGCCAGCAGCGCCTGCCGGGCCGCCGCGAGCCCGGACTGCGCGGCGGCGTACGCGCACACGGCCGGCACGAACGGCACGAACCCCCGTACGACCGTGAAGGACGCCACCGCGAGCCCCGTCGCCAGGGCCAGCAGCACCGCCGTTCCACGCGGCCCGCGCCGGTCGGCGAGCCGTCCCAGCGGAACCCCGACCAGGGAGCCGACCGCCCAGCCGACCGTGAGCCCGAGACCCACGCGCGCGGGAGCGAGACCGACGACCTGGGTGAAGTACAGGGCCGACGTCGTGTAGAAGGCGCCGTCTCCGACCGAATTGCTCAACTGGGCCAGGGCGAGGACGCGTTGCGGACCGGCGGGTGGCAGGGCGCGGGATGTCATGCCACCGACGCTAGGGACCCGGTGGGCCCTTCGGCAGGCCCAATCACCATGCGTTTCAGTGGTCCAGTTCAGGTTCCTTCCAACACCCTCCCCAGCACCTCCAACGCCTCCGGGTACACCCGCTGCCGAGGCGTCCCGTACCCCACGACGAGCCCCTGCGGGCGTCCTTCGGCGCCCGGCGCATGCCAGTGCTCGCTCAGATGCCCCAGGGCGAGCCCTTCCTCCTCCGCCCGCGCCAGCACCCGCGCCTCGTCGTCGACCTCCACCAGCGCGTGCAGCCCGGCCGCGATCCCCCGGACCCGTCGGCGCGCCCCCAGCCGGTGCAGAAGCTGATCCCGGCGCCGCCGGTAGCGCAGCCGGCAGGCCCGCACATGCCGGTCGTAGGCATGGCTGTCGATCAGCTCCGCCAGCGCCAACTGGCCGATGGACTCGGTGTGATGGTCGCTGTGCAGCTTGGCGTCGGCCACCGCGTCGAGCAGCTGCGGCGGCAGCACCATCCACCCGAGCCGCAGCGCGGGCCCGAGCGTCTTCGAGGCCGTCCCCATGTACACGACCTGCCCCGGCGCCATGCCCTGCAGCGCGCCCACAGGTTGGCGGTCGTACCGGAACTCGCCGTCGTAGTCGTCCTCGACGAGCAGCCCGCCACGCGCGCGTGCCCAGTCGGTGAGCGCCCGGCGCCGCTCGGGGTGGAGCGTCACGCCGGTCGGGTACTGGTGCGCGGGTGTGACGACGACCGCCGCGCAGTCACGCCACTCCTGCGCGCGGGCACCCTTCGCGTCGACCCGCACGGGCACCACCACGCCCCCGTTCCGGCGCACCACGTCCCGATGGAACGGCAGCCCGGGGTCCTCCATGGCGACGACGCCGCCGTCCAGCACTCGCGTGAGCAAGGCCAGCCCCTGCACGTAACCGGAGGTGATCACGATCCGCTCCGGTGGCGCGATCACTCCACGCGCCCGCCCCAGGTACCCCGACAGCGCGGTCCGCAGTTCGATCCGCCCCCGCGGATCGCCGTAGTCGTACGCCAGTGACGGCGCCGTCGCGATCGCCCGCCGCATCGCCCGCAACCAGGCGGCCGCCGGAAACGCCCCCACGTCCGGACTCCCGGGCCGCAGATCGAAGCGCGGCGCACGCGCGCGTGCGGCGGCCTCGGGCGGCCCGGCGTCGTCGGCGGGTGGCAGCGCGGCGACCCGGGTCCCCGACCCCTGGCGAGCGGTCAGATACCCCTCGGCGACGAGCTGGTCGTAGGCGGCCTTGACGGTGTTCCGCGAGACGCCGAGCTCGGCGGCGAGCTGGCGGGTGGCGGGCAGCCGCTCCCCGGGCGCGAGCCGCCCGCCCCGCACGGCATCCCGCAGGGCCCGCTCAAGCCCCGCACGACGCCCTTCGACGGCGTCGGTCTCCAGGTGCAGGTCCACACAACCCCCTCTGGGGCGCGAGGAGCGCTCGACCGCCCCCCAGCACCCTCGGACCACGACGACGGCCGGGCACCCCTGCGGGTACCCGGCCGTCGATCCAGGATCAGCCCTTGAGAGAAGCCATCCAGCTCTCGACCTCGTCCGACCGCCGAGGCAGCCCGGCGCTCAGGTTCCGGTTGCCCTCGTCCGTCACCAGGATGTCGTCCTCGATGCGCACGCCGATCCCCCGGTACTCCTCCGGCACCGTCAGGTCATCGGCCTGGAAGTACAGACCCGGTTCCACGGTCAGCACCATGCCCGCCTCCAGTGTGCCGTCGACGTACGACTCCACGCGCGCGGCCGCACAGTCGTGCACGTCCATGCCGAGCATGTGCCCCGTGCCGTGCAGCGTCCAGCGGCGCTGCAGGCCGAGCTCCAGCACCCGCTCCACCGGCCCCTCGACGAGCCCCCACTCGACGAGCCGCTCGGCGAGCACCCGCTGCGCCGCGTCATGGAAGTCCCGGTACTTCGCGCCCGGCTTCACGGCCGCGATACCGGCCTCCTGGGCGTCGTACACGGCGTCGTAGATCTTCTTCTGGATCTCGCTGTAGCGGCCGTTGATCGGCAGCGTGCGCGTGACGTCGGCGGTGTAGTACGTGTGCGTCTCGACGCCCGCGTCGAGCAGCAGCAGGTCACCCGAGCGCACGGGGCCGTCGTTGCGCACCCAGTGCAGCGTGCAGGCGTGCGGGCCGGCGGCGCAGATGGAGCCGTAACCGACGTCGTTGCCCTCGACGCGCGCGCGGAGGAAGAAGGTGCCCTCGATGTAGCGCTCGGAGGTCGCCTCGGCCTTGTCGAGGACCTTCACCACGTCCTCGAAGCCCCGCACGGTCGAGTCGACGGCCTTCTGCAGCTCACCGATCTCGAAGTCGTCCTTGACCAGACGTGCCTCGGAGAGGAAGACCCGCAGCTCCTCGTCCCGCTCGGCGGTGACCTTGTCGGTCAGCGCGGCCTCGATGCCGGCGTCGTAGCCACGGACCACACGCACCGGACCCGTCGCCTCGCGCAGCTTGTCCGCCAGCTCGCGCACGTCGGACGCGGGGATGCCGTACAGCTTCTCCGCCTCGGTGAGCGAGTGCCGGCGGCCGACCCACAGCTCGCCCTGGCCGGAGAGCCAGAACTCGCCGTTCTCGCGGTCGGAGCGCGGCAGCAGGTAGATCGTGGCCTCGTGGCCCGTGCCCTTGGGTTCCAGGACGAGGACGCCGTCCTCGGTCTGGTTGCCGGTGAGGTACGCGTACTCGACCGACGCCCGGAACGGGTACTCGGTGTCGTTCGAGCGGACCTTCAGGTTGCCCGCGGGGATCACCAGACGCTCACCCGGGAACCGCGCCGACAGCGCGGCACGCCGCGCGGCGGTCTGGGCGGCCTGGGGGATCGGCTGCAGGTCGTGCAGCTCCGTGTCGGCCCAGCCGGACTTCATGTTCTCGGCGAGCTCGTCGGACACGCCCGGGTACAGGCCGTTCTTGCGCTGCTTGATCGGCTCCTCGGACTCGTCCGGGGTCTCCGGGTTCTCCGGGGTGAGCTCGTCGGCCACGGTCATCCTCCTCGATACGGCACTGGACCCTCTCCATCGTACGGTCGTACAGGAGAGGGCCCAGGGGCGAAGGACCGGTTGCCCGCCGCTGCTATGGCGCGGGTCACGGGCCTGTTATGGGTGCGTGGCCGGGGTGCGTGGCCGGGGTGCGTTGCCGAGGGCCGCTACTCGAAGCGCGCGGCCAGCAGCACGATGTCCTCCTCGCTGTCCGCCTGGTCCAGCCCGTTCGGCAGCACGGTCCGCAGGACGTGGTCGACGACGGCGTCGGGGTCGTGCCGGACCGCCCTCGGTACCCCGGCAGCCGCCGCGTGCAGGCGGGCGAACGCGCGGTCCGTGGCGTCGCCGGTGCGGTGCAGCAGTCCGTCGGTGTAGAGCAGAACCGTCTCTCCGGCCTCCGCCGTCAGCTCCACGCTCGGCGCCTCCCAGCAGGCCAGCATGCCCAGCGGCGCGGACACGGACGTCTCCACGAACTCCGTGCGCCGCTCCCCGATCAGCAGCGGTGGGGTGTGTCCGGCCCCGGCGAGCGTGAGCTTGCGCAGGGAGGGCTCGCAGTAGGCGAACAGGGCGGTGGCGGAGCGGGCGGGTTCGGTGAGTCTGAGCAGCAGTTCCAGGTCGGACAGGACCGCGACCGGATCCTCGCCCTCCATGACGGCGTACGCCCGCAGGCTGGCCCTGAGTCGCCCCATCGCGGCCACCGCGCTGGGGCCGGAGCCGGTCACCGAGCCGACGGCCAGGCCGAGCGCGGCGTCCGGCAGCGGCAGCGCGTCGTACCAGTCGCCGCCTCCGCGCGGCCCGCTGCGGTGCCGGGCGGCCAGCTGGACGCCGGCCATGCGCGGCAGCCGGGAGGGGAGCAGTTCCTCGGCCATCGTCTTCATGCACGCGCGCGTGCGCTCGACGTCGAGGAGCCGCGCCAGGTGCTCGGTGGCATAGCGGACGTACAGGCCGACGAGGTGGCGGCGGCGTTCCGCCGGTTCGGCGGGCTCGTCGTACAGCCAGACGGCGGCGCCGAGGCGGCCGGCGCCCTCGGCGGACAGGGGGAGGGTGTAGCTCGCGGCGTAGCCGAGGCGTGCGGCCACCTCGCGGTGGCGGGGGTCGAGGCCGTCCTCGGAGAGCAGATCGGGCTGGGCGATCTCGGTGTCACCGCCCGGCAGCCCGTCCAGGATCCTTCCGTACGATGTCGCGCTGCGCGGGACGGTCTCGATGTGCCCGAGGTCGGCGCGGGCGAGGCCGAGCCCGATGGTCGTGTCGGGACCGAGTCCGTCGGCCGGTTCCAGCACGACGAGACCGCGCCGGGCGCCCACGAGGGCGGAACCGGCGCGTAGGAGTTCCTGCAGGGCTTCGGCGAGGGAGTCGGTGCGGGCCAGGCGTTCGGTGAGTTCGTGAAGGGTCGTGAGATCGGAGACCCAGCCGGCGAGCCGGTCCTGGAGGAGGGCTCCGGGAGCGTTCGGCGCGGGGACCGACGAGGTGGTCGCGGGCGCGGGCGCGACAGTGTGTGCGGGCGAGGGAACCGCCGAATCGATTCCGGCCACTTTCGAAGGGTGAGGGGCGTTCATGGCGTCCGGCTTTCCGACCGGTGCGTATTGCTCAGAAGCATCGCAAACCCCCATGTCATTCTGCGCCGCCAGCAGTGTCTCCACATGTACACGCACTCGTGAGGGGATGTCCAGCATTGTCCTGCTGGGATTCCTGGTGTCCGTGGGTGACCGGAGTAGTCGTCTCGGACCTCTTGCGTAAAGGCAAAGTTGGCTTAAAACTGCCTCAGGGAACGGGGTATTGCGGTCGACTGGTTTCGCTCCACGGAGCGTCACAACGGTCGTGATGGGTACGTACTCGGTGAAGGCCAGGGGTGGTTGACGACCACCCGGAACCTGGTGACGGACCCGGGCGTCTTAGCCACCGACGACCGTGCCCCATCCTCCCGCGGCGGAGGCGACGAGAAATACGGGGGACGGCAAAACGCCAGACTTCGCCACCCCACGCCACGCCCATGCTTTTGATAGACGCAGTATGGACGAGGCTGCCGCGGAAGCAGCCGACGCTCGGCCCATAGGGGTTTCCCTTGCTCGTGGCAGGGGTGTGATGCGCCAACAGGTACGCACAGTGAAGTGATCGACACATGATGTGATGTGGACCACGGTGTTGCCAGCGGTGCAACGGAAAGGAACGAGCGCTCATGCGCGAGATCCTCGGAAGGCGACGCAGGCTCCTGCGTGGCGACGGCAAGCCTGAGTTGATCAGCGCGGCCCTGACCTACGCGACGCAATGGCGCTGGCCCGTACTCCCGGGCGTGACGACCCACCCGCAGGGACACTCCCGCTGCGGCTGTCCCGACCCGGAGTGCACGGTGCCCGGCGCGCACCCCTTCGACCCCGCTCTCCTCGCGGCGACCACCGACGAGCGCATGGTGCGCTGGTGGTGGACCAACCGCCCCACGGCGCCGATCATCCTCGCCACCGGCGGCACGGCTCCCTGCGCGGTCAGCCTCCCCGCCCTGCCGGCCGCGCACGCGCTCACCGCGCTCGACCGGATGGGCATGCGCCTCGGCCCGGTCGTCGCCTCGCCCTCGCGCTGGGCGATCCTGGTGAAGCCGTACTCGATGGAGCAGCTCGGCGAACTGCTGTACGCCAAGGACTTCGTCCCTGGTTCCCTCCGCTTCCACGGTGAGGGCGGCTATCTCGCCCTGCCCCCGTCCGAGACGGGCCAAGGCGCCATCAGCTGGCAGCGCGCCCCGCTGCCCGGTTCGGCCTCACCTTGGGTGCCGGATGTGGAGGCCGTGGTGGACGCGGTGGTCGAGGCCCTCACTCGTACGGGTGTGAGCGCACCCGAGTTGTAGGGGTCTCCGGCGCGCGCGGAAGGGCGCACGCACGCGTGGTCGTTATCTTCCGCTGTATGCCGCGTCACGCTGAGACCCGCCGCCCGGGCTCTGGAAAAGTTCGTCTGCTTGCCCTCACCGGGGTCGTGGTGTGCGCGGTCGCGCTGCCGCTGGCCGTGGCGTCCGCAGGATCCGTGGGCAAGGAGGAGCGCACCCAGGGCCATACGTCACGCAAGGCCGAGCGCCCTTCGGCCCGTCCCTCCCCCGCCGTCGACGCCAAGGCGCCCTCCGCCGAGCCCGGCGACTCCCCGCTGCTGCTCGGCCTGGGCCTGGCCACCGCCGCCCGCTGCGGCCCCGAACTCACCTCGCCCGAGGGCATCGAGGCACAGACCTGCGTCCTCACCCAGGGCAAGGAGACCTGGGCACGCACCTACTTCCGCAACGCGACCGGCGGTGCGCTGGACTCCGTGCTGAGCCTCATGGGGCCAGAGGGGCGCACGGTGCAGATGCGGTGTGCCGGTAGCGCCGAGGACGAGCCGGCGACGTGTGAGACGCCCCGGCAGCGCACCCGGGGGAAGCCGGACGCCTACACGGCGGTCGCCGAGTTCGCGACGCGGGCCGGTACCGGGCCGCTGCTGCTGCGCTCGGCGAGCAACTCCGAGCCGGACAATTCCGGGGCTGCCACGGGTGGTTGACATCCGGCGTCGTTCCGTAAACAACCACGCACATGGAAAGACCCGGTTGCTGGCGACGGGGGATGCACCAGCAACCGGGCTAATGGAACGGTAACAAGAGATCGGCGGTTCGCAAATTCGATCCCGCCTTTCCAGTCACGGATTCCCTTGCTCCACAGGGGAGTTGTGATCGGACTCACCTCTCCCGCGCGGCCGGTTCGGCTGAACGGTCGGTCAGCCGAACCCCGCTCCGCGCCGCTCCTCAGCTGAGCGTGACCTGCCGGTTGGTCAGGCCGCCACGCGCGCGCCGCTCGTCCGTGGTCAGCGGAGCGTCCGTGGCCAGTGCCGCGGCGAGGCGCTCGGCGAACTCGGCCGCCGGCTTCTCCACGTCCTCCGCCGAGACGCCGCTCGGCAGGTCCCAGACCGGCACCGTGAGGCCGTGAGCGCGGAAGGAGCCGACGAGCCGGGTGCCTTCACCGAGGCTGGACCTGCCCGCCGCGTGCAGTCGCGCCAGGGCGTCCAGAAGCTGCTCCTCGGGATGCGGCATGACCCAGCGCAGGTGGTTCTTCTCCGGCGTCTCGCACCAGTAGGCGGCGTCCACGCCGGTCAGCTTCACGGTCGGGATGGCCGCGGCGTTGGCCCGCTCCAGCGAGGCGGCGACCTCCGCAGTGGCGTTCTCCGCGTCCGGGACCCAGAACTCGAAGCCCGAGTGCACAACTGGCTCGAACGCGCCTTCGGGGTCCAGCAGATCCTGCAGTCGCGGGCCGTCGGCCGGGGCGCGGCGGCCCTGGATCGGTGTACCGGGCTGGGCGGCGAGAGCCTGCTGCAGGGTATCGGCGAGGTCGCGGCTGATGTCGCCGGACGCCGTGTCGTTCTGCAGGCCGAGCAGGACCGAGCCGTCGTCGCGTCGCAGGGCGGGCCAGGCCATCGGCAGGACGGTGGCGAGGGTGACGGACGGGACGCCCTCGGGAAGGCCGCCCTTCAGGGCCAGTTCGACGGTGGCCGCGGGCACCAGTTCACGCAGGGCCACCCAGTCGCACTCGCTCGGCAGCCCCTCGAACGGTCGCTGCACCAGCTCGGTCACCGCCTGCGCGGCGGCCCTGCCGTGGCAGGCCTTGTAGCGGCGGCCGCTGCCGCAGGGGCAGGGCTCACGCGCGCCGACCACCGGAAAGTTCCCGTCAGCGGCACCCGCGCGGGCTGCATCGCTGAGCTGCGGGCGCTTGGCCTTGGTCTGGGGTCGCTTCTTGGCCATCGTGGGTGTCTCCCGGTTACGGCTCGTCTCGTACGGCGCGAGCCTAGCCGTTCGCGTCAGCACGGACGGGAGCCTGTGGACAACCCGCGTCTCGTGCCGGAGCCGGACCGGTGTGGAACACGGGCCGCGCGCCCGCCGGGTCGCCGCACACCCGTGTCTGCCACCGGAAACGCGGACGAGGGAACCGGTGCGCTCAGTCCAGGTCGTCGAAGGCGTCGGCGAAGTCGAGGCCCGATATCGCGGCGACGGCCGGTGCTGCGACGCGCGTAGCGAAGTCGTCGCGGCGGTGCCCGGCATCCGGATCATGAACGTCGTCGTGGACCACGACCCACACGGTGACCTCGCCCCGGGCGTCGTCCCGGACACCCCAGTCGTCCGCGAGGGCGGTGACGATGTTCAGCCCACGGCCGCCGTGCGCGGTGACCGAGGGCGTGGCCGGAGCAGGGCGGGTTGGTCCGCCTCCGTCCGTCACCTCCACGGTGAGCCTGCCGCTCGCGTCCACGCGCCATGCGGCCCGGACGTCGCCGTCCCCGGCGAGCGCGTCGCCCAGCGGCCGGCCGTGTTTGCAAGCGTTGCTCAAGAGTTCGGAAAGAATCAGTACGGCATCGTCGATGACCGATTCCGCCACCCCGCCCCTGCGCAACTGAGTGCGCATACGGTGTCTCGCTTCCCCCACGCCCGCAGGGCCATGGGGTACGGCCATGCTCGACGACGTGGGCACCTCCTGTGCCACCACCAACGCCACCCCCGAGACCTCCTTTGCCCCACGCCACGGTGTGGATGCCCCATTGGCCTGTACCGGAAACCGGCCATTCAAGGTCCGGCGACGCATTCACAACGATCGAATACGCAGCGAACGCGCCGGAGCACTCCCCGTAATCGAGATGGCTGGAACTCGATGGTGTGGCTGAGAGTGGAGGATGAGGCTGATGGGGCCGCGGGGTCAATAGATTGCGCAGGGATTGATGAGGTTTTAGGGGTTTCCCTGTGTGCTGTTCCCGCCCACGGCCCGCCTCACTGCCCGCCGCGACAGCCGTCGGCGGGTGTCAGCGTCCGAGCCGGCGCAGCACCGCGCGCGGGCGGTTGGTGATGATGGCGTCGACGCCGAGCTCGGCGCAGAGGTCGACGTCCTGCGGCTCGTTCACGGTCCACACGTGCACCTGGTGACCCGCGCGCTTCAGGCGCTCCACGTAGGTCGGGTGGTTGCGCACGATCCGGATCGAGGGACCCGCGATGTGGACGCCCGCGGGCAGTCGTCCGTCCCGCAGCCTCGGCGAGACGAACTGCATCAGGTAGACCGTCGGCAGGGTCGGCGAGGCGGCGCGTACGCGATGCAGCGAGCGCGCCGAGAAGCTCATCACGCGCACCGCCGACTCCTCGGGCGAGGCGGGGGCGTCCAGTCCGAAACGCTTCAGCAGGACCAGCAGCCGCTCCTCGACCTGCCCCGCCCACCGGGTCGGGTGCTTGGTCTCGATGGCCATCTCCACCCGCCGCCCGGCGTCGGCGACGAGCTCCAGCAGCCGCTCCAGGGTGAGGACGGAGGTGTCCTCGGGGTCCTCCGGCCGGACCTCCCAGTCGGGCTCCTCGGTGCGGTTGATCCAGGAGTCGCGGTTCTTGCGGGAGCCGAAGTCCAGCGCGGCGAGTTCGGCGAGTTCCAGGGCGGAGACCGCGCCGCGCCCGTTGGACGTACGGTTGACGCGTCGGTCGTGGACGCACACGAGGTGGCCGTCCGCGGTGAGGCGTACGTCGCACTCAAGGGCGTCCGCGCCGTCCTCGATCGCCTTCTTGTACGCGGCCAGGGTGTGCTCGGGAGCGTCTTCGGAGGCTCCGCGGTGGGCGACGACTCGGATCTGGTGCTGCCGTGCTTGGGTCACCGCGTCATGGTGCCACCGCATGGGGGTAGACGTGCGACCGGAGGAGTCGCGAGGGCGCTGGGATTGTGCCCGTTTAGTCGCAGATAACCGATATAAAGATTGGCCGCGGACGCACAGCGACCGCTTATGGTGCTCTGACGGCCCGTGGGAAAAGCTGACGGCATACATAAATGGCAGGCACAGCTGAAACGCGCCGACCGCCGCAGAAGAAAATGGCAAGCGTGAACGGGCGTGACCGAGTGCGACCGAAGACAACAGCCGTGGATCGAGGAGAGAAGCTGTGAGCACCGAGAACGAGGGCGCCGCGGTACCCCCGGCCCCGTCCGCACCCCCCGTGCCGGTGGATGCTCCCGCTGCTCCGGCGTCCCAGGAGCGCCCGGTTCCCGAGGGCGGTGCCGCCCCGACCGCTCAGCTCCCGCCGGTGCCCGACAGCGCCCCGGCGAGTCCCGAAGGCGCCCCGGCGGGCGGGCACGGCGCCCCACCGTACGCCGCTCCGACCGCATCGAACGGAACTCAGCCGCCCGCCCACCAGGGCTCGGCCCCCGACGCCTCCTGGCCGCCCCCGCCGCCCGCCGCCATGCCGACGTACGCCGACCACGGTGCCGTCGCAGGCGGTGCGGGCATGGGCGGGGGTGCCGGCTCAGGCTGGGGCAGCACCTACCAGCAGCCGGCGCCGAAGTCCGGCCGCGGGCGCGGTGGTCTGCTCGCCGCGGTCCTCATCGCCGCGCTGGTCGCCGGCGGGCTGGGCGGTGGCCTCGGCTACACCCTGGCCAAGAACGACGACAGCACCTCCTCGACGACCGTCTCCGCCTCCGACAGCGGCGGCTCCGTCAAGCGCGACCCGGGCACCGTGGCGGGCGTGGCCGCCAAGGCGCTGCCCAGCACGGTCACGATCCAGGCCGAGAGCAGCAGCGGCGAGGGTGGCACCGGCACCGGCTTCGTCTTCGACACCGAGGGCCACATCGTCACCAACAACCACGTGGTGGCCGACGCGGTCGACGGCGGCAAGCTCACGGCGACGTTCCCGAGCGGGAAGAAGTACGACGCCGAGGTCGTCGGGCACGCGCAGGGCTACGACGTGGCGGTCATCAAGCTCAAGAGCGCCCCCTCCGACCTCAAGCCGCTCACCCTGGGCGACTCCGACAAGGTGGCGGTCGGCGACTCCACGATCGCGATCGGCGCCCCCTTCGGCCTCTCCGACACGGTCACCACCGGCATCATCAGCGCCAAGAACCGCCCCGTGGCCTCCAGCGACGGCACCGGCAGCAACGCCTCCTACATGAGCGCCCTGCAGACGGACGCCTCGATCAACCCCGGAAACTCCGGCGGCCCGTTGCTGGACGCGCAGGGCAACGTCATCGGCATCAACTCCGCGATCCAGTCCGCCGCCAACGGCCTCGGCGGCACCAGCCAGTCCGGCTCGATCGGCCTCGGCTTCGCCATCCCGATCAACCAGGCCAAGTACGTCGCCCAGGAACTGATCAAGACCGGCAAGCCGGTGTACGCGAAGATCGGTGCCTCCGTCTCCCTGGAGGACAGCAGCGACGGCGCCAAGATCACCGAGCAGGGAGCCGGTGGATCGGACGCGGTCGAGGCGGGCGGCCCCGCCGACAAGGCCGGTCTCAAGCCGGGCGACGTCATCACCCAGCTCGACGACCGGGTGATCGACTCCGGCCCGACCCTGATCGGCGAGATCTGGACCCACAAGCCCGGCGACAAGGTCACGCTCACCTACGAGCGGGACGGCAAGTCCCGCACGATCGAACTCACCCTGGGCGCCCGCACGGGCGACAGCTGACGCCACGGCACGCGCGCGTACGCCGGGTACCGACAGGACCGCCCCGTACGCGCGCGTGCCCTGCGCCCGCCGGCCCCCTACGGCACCCGCCCGACCGCTCGCCTCCCGGCCGCACGGCCCTCGATTCCGCGGGGCCGCTGAACCCCGTGCGCACCACACACCCCGCGCAAGCCGGCCCTGTCGCGTAGTGGATCAGTGCGTGGGGACCAGGCGACCAAGGGCGAGCAGGAAGCAACGGGGTCCAGCCTGAGCGCCCGTTCTTGCCCCGGCCGGAGTGCCTCCGGTCACTGTCCCGAAGACGCGCAGGTCAAAGGCGGATGATGACAAGGGCGATGTCGTCGGGGGCGCCATCGGCGACATCGAGCCGGGCCAGCAGTGCGTCGGCCAGCAGGTCTGGGGAGAGGGCCTGGTCCTGGGCCAGGGCTGTGCTCAGGCGCTCGATGCCGGTGTCGATGTCCTCGTCGCGGCGCTCGATGAGGCCGTCGGTGTACAGCACGAGGGTGTCTCCCTGGGCGTAGCCGACCCCGGCCTGGGGGCGGGGAACATGGTGCTCGCGTGCGCCCAGTGGCGGATCGGTGGCCTTGTCCAGCAGTTCGCAGGTCCCGTCGGAGTGGAGCAGGACCGGCGGTGGGTGCCCGGCGTTGCTGTAGACGATCAGCTTGCTGCGCGTGTCGATGAGGACCTTGACCGCGGTGGCGGCCATCGCGCCGTCCACGGAGCGGGCGTACAGGCCGAGGATTTCCAGGGCCTGGGCGGGGCTGGGGATGGCGCGGATGACGGCGCTCAGGGCGCTGCGGAGCATGCCCATGACGGCTGCGGCGGGCAGACCGTGGCCGACGACGTCTCCGACCGCCACGGCGTAGCGGTCAGGTGGCAGGTCGACGACGTCGTACCAGTCGCCGCACACGTTCAGTGACGCGGTCGCCGACAGGTAGCGCACGGCGATGTTGCTGTGCCGGTCCAGGTCGGGGACGGAGAGCATGGCTTCCTGCAGGGTGACGGCGACCTGCTGTTCGCGGGCGTGGGCCTGTCGCAGTTCCTGGTTCAGCCGGTCCAGCTCGCGGGCCCGCGCGTACAACTCGGCTGCCGGGCCCTTCGCCTGCTCGGTCAACCCCTCGCTGCACTGCCGTGTCCGGGGTGAGTGAACGAAGGCGGTGACGTCCTCTACCTGTTGGATGATCCATTTCACTTTGCCGTCAGGTCCCGCGAGCGGGGTGTGGATCACGGACCACCATCGCTCCTCGAACCCGTCCGGCTGGTCGGGGCGCGGAAGGTCGTACCGCTCCAGCACCGCGGTTTCCGGCTCCCCGGTGTCCAGAAGCCGGAGCAGTGACGCCTTCAGGTTCCGTTCTGCTTCGTCGTGGATTCCTGGGTTTTCCGGCAGGGCGTCGAAGAAGTACTTCCCGACCAACTCATCCTCGGTCCGGCCGACGGTCCTCAGGCATGCCGGGTTGACGTAGCGAATCACCAGGTCCGTGTCCAGCACCAGGTACGGGCTTGGGGTGGCGTCGAAGAACGCCGTGAAGTCGATGTCCGCTGTCATCGCGCGCTCTCCCGGTTGACGAGCGCGGCTGCCTGCTCTGTCAATCTACGGGGGATCCGGGGTCCGCGCTCGTCCGCCTTCCTCCGACCTGCGTCGCGACCCCGATCGGCCCGCACGGGCGAGGTTGAGCCTCAGACACGCCGACTGGAAGCGAAAGCGTCAACGGCCGAGCGATCGTGCGAAGCGGCACTCCGGGCTACCGCACCGACACAGCAGGTTTCATATGACCACCTCCGTCCTCGCCAGGCGATACGGAGCCGGGCGGGTGACGATGGAGGGGAACGATCCGCTTCCGCTGTTTCCGGAAGGGTGAGTTGGTATGACCTCCTCCTCCGATTCGGGCTCAGGCACGGGCACTGCGCACCCGTACGGCACCGAGCCACGAGACGCCTCCTTGGGCGGAAGCCTGGTGGCCTTGGGGAACATGGGCTGGCAGATCCTGCTCACCGCGGGCCTGGCTGCCATCGCCCTTGGCGTCATGGTCCTTGCCTGGCCGGGAGAGACGCTGCGGGTCGTCGGTGTGCTCTTCGGTATCTATCTGCTGGTCATCGGTGTCTTCCAACTGGCCGCCGCCTTCGGCACGCACATCCCCGGGCATCTTCGGGCGCTGCATTTCGTCACGGGTGCGCTCTTGGTCCTGCTCGGGCTGATCTGCTTCCGCGACACGATGCAGTCGATCCTGCTGCTCGCCCTGTGGATCGGTTTCAGCTGGCTGCTGCGCGGGACCATGGTGACGGCTACGGCCGCCTCCGCCCCGGACACGCCGGCGCGGGGATGGATGCTGTTCACCGGGATCATCGGCATGCTGGCGGGCGTCGTACTGATCGTGTCGCCGTTCGACTCGGTCGGCGCGCTGACCCTGGCCGCGGGCATCATGGCCATCGTCTTGGGGGTCGTCGAGGTGTTCCACGCCATCAGGATGCGCATCGATGTCGGCCATCTCGCTTCCGGGACCACTGCCAAGCGGCGGCCTGCGTTCCGCTCCCAACCGCACCTGCAGCACTGATCGCGTCGGGAGACTCCGGCCGCCCCGCTGCCGCAGGCGTCCGCCGTACGGGACAGACGTCCGCGGCAGAGGGCATCTGCCCGGCTGTCCGCAGCGCACAGAGGTGCCCCGGTCGGCGCTGCTCGTACCGCCGCCGCGCCGTCAGGAGGCGGCGATGCCTTCCTGCGTCACTCGGATGGTCGCAGACTGCCCGGAACGGTGAGAGTGGGTGTGCTGATGGCTGGTGCTCGGACACATGCCCGGGTGGTGGTCGTGACGAACCCGCGCTCGGGCGGCGGCAAGACCGCTCGTTACGGCCTCGTGCAGCGGGCCGAGGACATGGGAGCCCAGGTCTGGATGACCGGCGCGGAGCGGGACGCTGCGTCACTTGCGAGGGGCGCTGTGCGGGACGGGGCGCAGGTGCTGGGGGTGGCGGGCGGCGACGGCACCGTGTCGGCGGTCGCCGCGGTGGCCGCCGACGAGGGGCGGCCGCTGGTCGTGGTCCCGGCGGGCACCCGGAACCACTTCGCCCGGGACCTCGGCCTCGACCTCCGCGATCCGGGGCGGGCGCTGGACGCCCTGGTCGACGGTGAACCCACGCAGGTGGACCTGGGGGTGCTCGGCTCACGTGTCTTCGTCAACAACGTCTCTTTCGGCATGTACGCCGACGCCCTGCTGGAGCCTGGCTACCGGGAGGACAAGCCGCGCGCGTTCGCCACGGTGGCGCCCGACTATCTCAAGGGCAAGCAGTGGGTCGAGGCCCGGGTGGACACCCCCACGGGGACCGTCGAGTTCCCGCAGGTGGTGCTGATCTCCAACAACCCCTACCACCTGGCCACACCGCGCTGGCTGGGGCGCCGCTTCTCCCTCACCACGGGACAGCTGGGCGCCGTTGTCCTCAAGCGGCCGACGCAGGCACCCCCGGATCTTCTGCGGCACCTGCGCGACGAACTGCGACAGCACAAGCGCGGTGCCGGCCCGGTGGGCGAAGGAGCTGTCGTCTGGTCGGCTCCCGGCGTCACACTGCACGGTGACGTGCGACACCTGGACGCGGGCGTCGACGGCGAAGCGGTGCGGCTTCCTCTCCCCGTCGTGTGCGCAATCCGGCCGGGCGCCCTGCGTGTGCTGCTGCCGAAGGACCGGCCGGGGATCCCGCCGGAGCACGCAGTGCGCCATGGAAGGCTGCTTTGAGACGGCTGCGGCTGCCGGCCGGGATCTGGCTGCGTCTCCGCGTTCGCAGTGGAGAGGAAGGGCTTGTCACTGTCGGCAGGGCGGCCTTGGCCTCACCGGGTGGCCGGTGCACCGCCCGAACCGCTTGCCTGACGAGCTCGCGCACAGGCGAACGGGAGAACGCGGCCACTACTCGCCTGCCATGGGGCCCCGGCAGGCGAGCATGGAATCAGCGCCTGCGGACCCCGTGTGGACCATGCCCTCCGCGAACCGCGCCGGGCCGGTACGCTGTACCCGCTCCGCCCCTGGTGGGCCGGGGCGAGGTGGGTTGCCCGAGCGGCCTAAGGGAACGGTCTTGAAAACCGTCGTGGCGCGAGTCACCGTGGGTTCAAATCCCACACCCACCGCAGGTGAACGGCCCCTGACCAGCTGAATCGGTCAGGGGCCGTTGCGCTGCGCGGTACCTTCTCACCACCGTGGTTCCCCGTGACTTCCCGCACGATCGGGCACGGATGGGGCACGCCCCCTCCGATCCGCAGCTCCGTGAGGATCGGTCGGTGACAGTCATACCGGTCGCGCTGTGGACTTGGAGACGGGCCACGGTGTTGGCGTAGCGCTGGCGCGGGCAGGATGGCGGTGGTGCCGTTGCGTGAATCTCGGGGGATCTTGGCTCAGCAACAGGACAGGCACGGACATCCCGTCCCTTTCGACATCAGAGATGTGCCAGAAGAGGTTTCCCAAGCCATCCCTCTCATGACACCTCACACCAGGGCAGCTTGCCACTCGGCACCGGCTGGACGGCGAGGCTGGACTCTCAGCTCGGGAAGCTGCGATCATTTGGGGCCGGTTCGGGCGCTGACCTGGCCGAACTGCCTGGACGGGGTCGCGCCGGCCTCGGCAGCTTTCACCGTGATTCCCCGGTGTTCCCCGCTCGATCTGGTGCGCTAGTGGCGCAGGCCTCCCCCAGACCACGAGTGGGGGCAACCCGCTCCGTGGGGCATTCCACTGTCCGGGCGAATGTCAGGCAGCAGAGCGGACAAACTGTGCGCAGTACTGGTTGCCGCACCGAGCGCCTCGAATGTGTGGCGTGCCTGACGCAGGCTGAGGTCGTGGCCGCCGCGCATCACGTGTACGTCTTGCTCGTTATGGTCGTCGCCCTCCTTGCAGGCTGATCTGGCGGTGCCACTTGTCTAACACCTCTGTGTCCCGAACTCCCTGGATGGTCATAGAAGTCTGGAGGGCTGGCATGACGGCCGACACGCCTTTGCTCCCTAAGCGCAGTCCAGTAAATGATCTACGGGCGTTGACTGGCATGCTCGTCCGCCGGGTAGGTCGGCGATGCCGAGGTTCAGTTCTGGTTCACCGGCCAGAGTGCAGCCGGGTCGCAGTGGGAAGGGCAAGCCAGCAGATAGACCTCGTTGCTGAGGAAGAGCCCGTAGGTGTCGGCACCGATGCTGTAGGGCTGCTCTGGTTGGCCCGGGTGGACGGCGAATTCCATACCCTCCGGTACCTGGCAGAGGTACACCAGATCGGCGCCGCACGCGCATCGGTAGAACTCGGGGTCTTGCGCCCAGGACGGCGTACCGCCCACTTTGAATGTCTGGGCCCCCAGCCCTCGCGCGTTGGGGTTGTCCACGAAGGGGCGCAGGGTCAGCGGTAGGGCGTACAGGGATGGTTCGGAATCCGCCGCGGGTAGCGTCGCGTGGCGCTGGAGCAGCAGGCTCCAGAACGGACCCGGATAGGGCGGCTGTGGAGCGTCCCAATACCGGGGCACGAGCCGGCCGTCAGTCAACTGCGGGTCGGATGCGTCGTTGTGCGCGCGGCACTGAAAGACCAACAGGTGATCTCCGCCGAAAGGTTCCAGGTCCGGGGGGATATCGAGCTGGAAGAACAGGACCATCCGCTCGCCGCAGAAACACACCGGCCACTCCTGGTCCTCGTCGAGGAAGGGCCAGCCGCCCACCGAGTTCCGCGTCGGCCGGGCCAAAGGCTCGATGCCGACCTCGATCGCGTGCGCAGGCAGCCCCGCCCGCACATCCCGCGCATCAGCTTCGACCATCCGCTCACTCTAGGGGCTGCCGGATGACTGCTGACCGCGGGTGAGATGGTCGTGGTGTGTCTGGTGTGATCACGGCGTCGGAGCCGTCCTGGACAGCCCCGTTCTCCGGACTGAGGCCGCATCAGTTCCGCAAGTTGATCAATGCGCTTCGGCGAGAGGGGGCGGACCCGGTCCGCAAGGTCGGCCGTGGGGCCTCCCTCTGGAGGACCGCGTTCTCCTCGTCGTCGCCTAGTGGCGGACGAACCTGACTTTGCGACAGCTTGCCCCGCTGTTCGGCATCTCGAAGTCCGCCGCCGACCGCATCATTGACCACCTCGCACCGTTGCTCGGGTTGCGGCAGCGCACGCGGTTCCACAAGGACACCGTGCTGATCGTGGACGGCACCTTAGTCCCCAGAAGCGGCTTCTTCGCGTCGGCCCGTCGCTCGCGAAGCGACTCGGCCGGCACCTGGAGACTCTGTCCGGCGGGGATGACGCACTCCTGTTCACAACACCCGGCGGCAAGCCACTGCGCTACAACCAGTGGCGCAAGGCGTACTTCGACCCTGCCCTCTCGGCAGCCGGGCTCACCGACGTGACCCCGCACGACCTTCGGGCCTCACATGGCACGCGGGTCGCCGACCGCTACGGCGTCATGACCGCAGCTCACCGGCTCGGCCACTCGAACGCGAGCGTCACGACTCGGCACTACGCCCGGCCGGTCGCCGGTCGGGATGACCAAGTTGCCGAAGCGGCAGATGCGTGGCTTGCTGGGCAAGACGGGATCGGCTCTCCCGAAGTCCAATAGCCCCTCTGAGACGCCCTGCACATGTGACGCCCCTGGCCAGAAGCACGGTCAGGGGCGTTGTGCTGTGCCGCAGTGTCCAATTCACGTCTATGCCCTGCGCATATGCACCGATACTCTGCGTGCTCATGGGGAAAGTGGTGCGTCTGTACTGGGGATACATGGTGGCTGCTGCCTTGGTCGTTGCCTGGAGCCAGCAATGGTCCTTGCCTGTGATCGTGGCTCTCTCACTCGGCGTCTCGACCTATGCCGCCTTCCAGGTGCCGGTCTGGTGCGGAGCGGTGAACCGAGACGGGCAGACCTACTGCCGCAACAACGCTTATGGCGTGTTGATGGGGTGCTCGAAACGTCAGCATAGGTGGCAGAAGATCAAGATGATCGTTCTGCGCAGCAAGATCGGGAACGTGAGTCGCTCCGTGTTTCCAACGGCCAAAGAGAAGTTCAATGGCGCTCTCGCCGTAGGAGGGCTGCTGTCGGCTGTCGCCGCCGTGATCGTTCCCGCCGTGACTGGCGGCTGAGCGGGCGCGACCGAGCGCCTGGGGCAGTAGCGGGCACGACGAAGATGAGGACGGCTCCGCCGGGGCGCTCGTACCCGTCTGACCTGCGGCGGAGGGAAGGCGCCCATGATCGCCGAGATGTCTTGAAACCCTTCGTGGCGCGAGTCACCGTGGGTTCAAATCCCACACCCACCGCATGTGCGCGGCCCCTGACCAGCTGAATCGGTCAGGGGCCGTTGGCACGTCCGTCGGAGTAGGTCTTGAACGCGTTCAAATCCTATGGCAGGGTGGCGGAAGCGTGAGAGGGCTGGGGGAATCGGGATGGGGATCGCTCGGCTTGGCAGAGCACTCGGTGCCTCACTGGCGGTTGGCGTGCTGTCCGCACTGCTCTCCGGTTGCTACAGCCTCGCTGCCGCGATCCACGATCCCCCGCAGCCGCCGGGCACACCCCAAGTCGTGACCGACGGCCACCTCGTCGGCACCTGGCGGGACGAGGCGGGCGGCAGCATCACCTTCGCCGCGAACGGAGTCTTCACCGCCACGAAGATCTGCGGTGAATTCCTGTACTGGACGGCAGGCGGCCCCGGGCGGGAGGGCTCCCCATGGAAATCCGGAGACGGGTCGTGGGACACGATGGTCTGGACACCGTCGGACGAGTCCACGCCGAGAACTGAAATAACGATCCGGTTCTCCAGCTCAGACGTGTCCGCAGGGTACGAAGCGGGGGGAACTGTGCGGTCTCCCAAGCTCTGGGCGTACATAGGGGAACTGGACGACTACAAGCTGTGCACCTTGAGCCGGTAGTCGACCGGCACGCGCGCGCGGCGCCCCGTCCACCGTTGCGCGAGCGGGCTCCATGGGGCGCACAGGGCAAGCGGATGACGCTCGTCGCGCGGCTACCCACCTGGATCAAGAGCGCGAAGAACAGAGATGAGGTTCTGCGCGCATCGACCGGATCAGGTCGTCCCTCGCCTGACCGGCTTGCCCCCACACCCGTCCCGTGCCGAGATCGCGCCCCGGGTCAGGACTTCTTCGCGGTGGTGCGCTTCACGCCTCTGCCCGTGCCGGAGCGGGTGCGTGCGGGAGCAGGGGAACCGCTCTTCCGTCCGCTTGCGGCCTTCGGGGTGTCCTGCTCCTCGTCCTGCGACGGCGTTGCCCGGGGAGTCGGACCGGTCGGCCACTTGAACTCGATCTCCAGCTCGATCTCCCCGTCGCCGACCTCGACCTCGATCTCGCTGTGAAGATCGCTGGGGATCTGCAGGCTGAGCTTCCAGGGATCGAGTTTCAGTTCCGCTTTCCCGCCCCGCCGCAACGCGGCTGCCAGGGCCTCAAGCCGGTCGGCCGCCTCCTCGCGGGACAGCGAGCGTTTCTGTTCGAGCTTGAGGTCCGACATGGCGTTCTCCGATCCGGGGCGGCAGCAAGAGCCGACAGTGCCCATTCTGGCGCCATGTGCCCTATCGGACATCTCGCCCATGTCGCTCATCTCGCCAGGGCACTCACCGACCCGGCTGCAGGACCCGCAACAGACGCAACTGGCCGATCTCCGCCGCGTTCTTCATCAGCTCCGCGTTCACCCTGCCGATCACGGGGGCGACGCTGTATGCGGGGTCGTTCGGCCAGGGGAACGGTGCCGTGGGCTCCAGGTCCGCCTCGTCGAGCCGGAACAGCGCCGCCAGGGTCGGACTCGGTCTCCGCCCGGTCCGGCACCCGTCTGCCGTCGGCGGCCCGGCGCACCGTCCAGCAGTGCGGTGCCGGTTCCCACAGGAAGCCCTCGGGCCGCAACCGGGCTAGGTGGTACTCGAACAAAGCCCATGTCAGGTCGAACGGCCAGCCCGTCAGCTCACGTCGGGAGCGCTCATGGCCCGACCCTGGCACCGGGGCTCCCCTCCGCTACAAGCCGTTTCTGTGTGCCGCGGGTTCCTCGCCGTGCGCCGCCTCGGCGGACTACAACTCGTAGTCCCGCGCCAGGTCCTCCCACGCAACCTCCCGCAGCGCCTCCTCCGCGTCACAGCCGGACGGCACGTGCGCGGTGGGCTGGAACCAGACGATCGTGAGGGCGGAGCGGTAGAGCACCGGGTCGTGGTCTCGTTCGAGGGCCGTGGAGCGGAAGGCGCCGACGCAGGCCACCGCGGGCAGGACCTCGACCGGGCCGAAGGCGCCCGCGTACTGGTCGGGGTACTCGCGCGGCGGCGGGACGAGGTGGACCGGAGTGGTGGGGTGGGCGCGCTCAGCGGTGTGGACGAGGCCCTTGATCTTCATGTCGTTGACCGGTTTGCACGGGTAGCCCTCCAGCATCCCGCCGTACGTCGAGGAGAGCCGCAGCTCGGACAGGTCGAGTGAGCGGCCGGAGGTGAGGACGACGCGGGTCAACGACATGGTCGGCACTCTAGGGCGGTGGTGCATCGAGCTCCCGTGAATTTCTGGGCTTGCTGTGCCGCTGTTCGCGGTTTCGTGGCCCGCCGTGCCGATGTCCGTGTGTCAGGGGCGGTGCCCGGTCAGCCGTGCCGCCGACGCGATCGTCGCGCGGGCCTCGCGTTCGGTCAGGCCGGTGTTGAGGGCGGCCTCGACGAGGGGCGCGACCAGGGCGGGGCCGATGCCGTCCTCGTAGGCGCGGCAGGCCGCCCAGAACAGACGGGTGTTGCGCTGGCCCTCGTGGGCGGCGAGCACGAACTGGACGAGTCCCTGTCCATGCCCGTCGGCCGACGGGGGCGTGGGGTGGTGCGTGCGGGGCGGGGGGAGCAGAAGGCGCAGGAGGGCGCGCGGGCAGGGCGCGGGCGCGATGTGGGACGTGCCGGGAGCGGTGCCGTAGACGCCGTGGTCGGTGCGCGAGCCGGGCCCGACCAGGTAGCCGCCGGCGCCCCGGATGTCGATGCCGGGCGCGAGGCGGCCCGCCGAGTTGGGGACGACGACGTCGGGTGGGCCGGTGAGCCAGAGATGGCGACCGCCACTGGGGGTCAGGACGACGACGGTGGGCGGGATCGTGAACAGGTGGCGCAGCGCGAGTTCACGCAGGGCGGCCGAGGAGTCCGTACCGGACTTGGTGTCGAGGTCGATGCCGATCAGGTGGTGTGGGGGCAGGCCGCAGGCGATGCCGTAACCCGTCGCCCACGGGGCGGCGGCGAACAGTTCACGGATGCGGACGGGGTCGGTGGAGGCGTCGTAGACGCCGTGCCCGAAGCGGCCGCACTCGCCGTGGCAGGGCGTGGGACCGGGGTCGTCGCGGTGGGGGGAGCGCAGCGCCGGGAGCTTCGTCCGGGACAGCGGGATGACGGCCAGGCCGCGTTCGGCGGCTGACAGGGCGTGTGCGAGGGCCAGCGTCGTGGCCTGCCGGTCGGTGGTGGCCATGACTCTATTTTCGTACGTACGTTCGAAAAAAGAAAGGGGAATGGTCGGGCGGCGGCGGGTGGCTCGTCGGTCCGTGCGGGTTGGCCGGACGTGTGCAGAAACGCTTCCCCTCTTGTGGGGCTTGGGGGGTGAGCTGACCGTACTGCCCTGGTTCGAGCCCTGGAAGTGACGAAAGGGGTTTATCGACTTGTCATCACGCTTCAGGGGGAATGGAGGCTTCCGGGGTGGTTCGCCAGGGATTCGGTGGGCAACGTTGATCTCGCGACGTCGTGCAGGACACCGGGCGGTCGGCCAACTGCCTGGGAACGAGCAGTACTTCATGCACCACCTATGCGTCCGGCGGGGAGCCTGGGCGCACCTGTTCTGGAGGAACAACATGGCAAGCATCCGTACCGCCCGCGTCATCGCCGCCGTCTCCGCCCTCCCGCTGGCCGCCGCCCTCTTCGCCGGCGTCGCGGCGGCGGACAACGGCGCCTTCGCGGACGACGGATCCAGCGCGGCCGTCACGAACGCCGCCCAGGGCCTCGTCGGCAGCGGGGTCGGCGGCGACAACTTCGGCACCTCGTCCACCACCCAGCAGCAGGCGACCGGCTCCGGCGCCTCGAACCAGAGCAACACCGCACAGGTCAACGGCTCGGCGTTCACGGCCGTCAACCAGGGCAACGACAACGCGGCGGTCAACTTCACGCCGCTGTGGTGGTGAGCTGAGGGGGTCGGTGCCCCGTGCTCAGCACCGGCCCCCTCGGAAGTGTGTGGGTGTGCGTTGTGGGGTGCAGTGCGTCTGCGCGGCGGTACTTCGGTGCCGCCGCGCAGGCGTTTTCGGCGCGCCCGCGAGCGGTTCGGCGGGCTTGACAGTGCGTATCGTCTGACGGACAGTCAGAAACCTCCACGGGCCCCGATTCCCGAGCGTTGCGCCCGTGCCTCGTGGAACTCCCCGGAAAGTCGTGGGAACCGGATCGGTGGCCGCGGTGTACCAGAAGTGTCAGTGCGATGCGCTGTGGCGCTGTGGGACTACGAGGCCGACGGGACGAGGGGGCGACGGTGAGCTACGAGCCGGTGGTGAGCCATGAGGTGGCGGCACGCGACGAGTTCGGGGAGCGTCTGAAGGTCTACGAGGGGCGGTCCGCCGCCGTGGCCCGCGCGGGCCGGGACCCGGTGAACGCGCCCATGATCCGGCACTGGTGCGAGGCGATGGGCGACACCAACCCGGCGTACGAGGGGCCGGACGCCGTCGCACCGCCCACCATGCTCCAGGCGTGGACCATGGCCGGGCTCCGCGGTCACACGGACCGGGCGCATGCGTACGAGGAGTTGCTCGACCTGCTCGACGAGGCGGGCTACACCTCGGTGGTCGCCACCGACTGCGAGCAGGAGTACTTACGGCCGCTGCGGCCGGGGGACGAGATCACCTTCGACTCGGTGATCGAGTCGGTGTCGGAGAAGAAGACGACGAAGCTCGGCACCGGCTACTTCGTCACGACCCGTATGGACGTCCGCACCGGCTCCGACCTGGCGGGCACCCACCGCTTCCGGATTCTCAAGTACGCACCCGTCCGTCAGGCCGGGCGGTCGGGCGCGCGCCAGACACCGTCCCGCCCGCGCCCCGTCGTCAACCGTGACAACGCCGGCTTCTGGGAGGGCGTCCGGCGGCACACCCTGCTCATCCAGCGCTGCACCGGCTGCGGCACCCCGCGCCACCCCTGGCTGCCAGGCTGCAACGCCTGCGGCAGCCCGGACTGGGACACGGTCGAGGCGAGCGGTGAGGGAGCCGTCTACTCGTACGTCGTGATGCACCATCCGCCCTTCCCGGCCTTCGACCCGCCCTACGCGGTCGCGCTGATCGAGCTGGCCGAGGGCGTACGAATGATCAGCAACGTGGTGGGGGTGCCGTACGACAAGGTGCGGATCGGCATGCCGGTGCGACTGGAATTCCAGGCGTACGACGACGAGTTGGTGCTGCCGGTCTTCCGCGGGCGGGAGGAGGTCGCGTGAACGCCGGTGACGAACTGCCCCCTCTGGAGATCCCGATCACCCGCACGCTGATCGTCGCCGGAGCCATCGCCTCACGGGACTACCAGGACGTGCACCACGACGCCGAGTTGGCCCGGAAGAAGGGCTCCCCCGACATCTTCATGAACATCCTGACGACCAACGGCCTGGTCGGCCGCTACATCACCGACCACTTCGGACCGACGTCCGTCCTGCGCAGGGTGGCCATACGGCTCGGGGCGCCCAACCACCCGGGGGACACGATGGTGTTGCGGGGCACGATCGAGCAGATCGACGGTGACACGGCGACGGTGAGAGTGATCGGCGCGAACGACATCGGCAGACACGTGACCGGCACGGTGACGGTGACCGTGCCACCGGAACCCGCACCCGAACCCGAACCGGAACGGGAACCGGCGCCGACCGCACGGACGGACAGGGCGGACAGGGAGGTGACCGTCCCACCGGCGGCGCCGATCCCACCGTCGGACAGGGCGGTGACCCCTCCACCAGTGGCGCCGACCCCACCGCCGGGCACGGCGACCACCGGACCGCCGGAAGCCCCCAGCGCGCCATCGGCAGGCCCGGCATGAGTGCCCGGCGGCGGGACGCCCTGGCCGGGCGGGCGGCGATCGTGGGTGTCGGGGCCACCGAGTTCTCCAAGGACTCCGGACGCAGTGAGCTTCGGCTGGCCGTGGAGGCGGTGCGGGCGGCCTTGGACGACGCGGGACTGAGGCCGGGGGACGTGGACGGGCTGGTGACCTTCACGATGGACACCAGCCCGGAGATCACCGTGGCCCAGGCCTGCGGCATGGGTGAGCTGTCCTTCTTCTCCCGCGTCCACTACGGCGGCGGCGCGGCCTGCGCGACCGTTCAGCAGGCGGCGCTCGCCGTGGCGACGGGTGTGGCGGAGGTCGTGGTCTGCTACCGGGCGTTCAACGAGCGGTCGGGGCGGCGGTTCGGCTCGGGGGTGCAGCACCGGGAGCCGTCGGCGGAGGGCGTGGCGCTCGGGTGGTCGCTGCCGTTCGGGTTGCTCACGCCGGCTTCCTGGGTGGCGATGGCGGCCCAGCGCTATCTGCATACCTACGGGCTGAAGCCGGAGGTCTTCGGGCATGTGGCCGTGATGGACCGGGCGTACGCGGCGACCAACCCGGCCGCGTACTTCCACGGCAGACCGATCACCCTCGACGACCACGCGGCCTCGCGCTGGATCGTCGAGCCGCTGCGGCTGCTGGACTGCTGCCAGGAGACGGACGGAGGCCAGGCGCTCGTCATCACATCCGTCGACCGGGCGCGCGGCCTGCCGCACCGACCCGCGGTCATAGCCGCCGCGGCCCAGGGCGCGGCCCGAGGGCAGGAGCAGATGACGAGCTTCTACCGGGACGACCTCACCGGCCTGCCGGAGGTGGCCGTGGTGGCACGGCAGCTGTGGCGGACGGCGGGGCTGGGGCCGGGGGAGATCGACGTGGGGATCCTGTACGACCACTTCACGCCGTACGTGCTGATGCAGCTGGAGGAGTTCGGGTTCTGCGGAAAGGGGGAGGGCGGCGACTTCGTGCGCGAGGAGCGGTTGCCCATCAACACGCACGGAGGGCAGCTGGGGGAGGCGTATCTGCACGGGATGAACGGAATCGCGGAGGGAGTCAGGCAGGTGCGGGGTACGTCCGTGAACCAGATACCCGGGGCCGAGCGCGTGCTGGTGACGGCGGGCACGGGCGTGCCCACATCGGGGCTGGTGCTTGCTGCGGGCGGCTGACGTGGGTCGGCCAGGGGGCCCGGACCGGCCAGGGGTGACTGACACGGGTTGCTGCGGGCGGCTGGCCCGGCTTGAACCGCAGGCGACCGGCCCAGCTTGGACCACAGGCGACCGGCCCGGGCAGGCTGTGGGGGTTGGTGGCCGCAGGCGACCGTCCCGGGCAGGCTGTGGGGATTGGTGGCCGCAGGCGACCGTCCCGGGCAGGCTGCGGGGGCTGGTGGGAGCAGGCCGCGGGAGGCTGATGTGAGCCGCCCGCAGGAGGCCGACCCCCAGGGGTGATCCCGCAGGAGATGTCACTCCCTCGTCCACCTTCAGGAGGTGGAGTGAGCCCCACCCCTACAACCTGAGGCGGACGTCGCTTCGGCACTTGCGGCCGATCCGCCGAAGCAGGGGCCGCTCATAGCGTGGAGCCATGACCACACCCGTCTGCACCAGCGCCTCCGACGCCGCGACGCGGTCCCTTCCGAACGCGACGTACCCCTCCTTCACGTCGTACGTGCGGGCTCGCCAGCCAGTGCTGCTGCGTACCGCACGGTCGCTGACCGCGAACCCCAGTGACGCGGAGGACCTGCTGCAGACAGCGCTGGCCAAGACATACGTCGCCTGGGAGCGCATCCAGGACCACCGTGCGCTCGACGGCTATGTGCGCAGGGCGCTGCTGAACACGCGGACCTCCCAGTGGCGCAAGCGCAGAGTCGACGAGTTCGCCTGCGACGAGTTGCCCGAGCCTGAGCCCCTGCCCGGCCGCGACGACGACCCGGCGGAACAGCAGGCGCTGCACGACGCGATGTGGCGCGCGATCATGCGGTTGCCGGCGCGGCAGCGGGCGATGGTGGTCCTGCGGTACTACGAGGACCTCAGCGAGGTCCAGACGGCCGAGGTGCTCGGGGTGTCCGTCGGTACGGTGAAGTCGGCCGTCTCACGAGCGCTGGGGAAGCTGCGCGAGGACCCTGAGCTGGGGCTGGTCCGCTAGCGAGGAGGTGCGGCCCGTTACCGGCACGGCCGCATGAACGCAACGTGACATGATCGATCGCCCGTGCCTAGTGACATACCGCGCGGTATGCGCGCAGAATCTGCGCAACCCTTACCACCGCGTTGGCAATGTCGCCCCGGGAGGACGCCGTGCTGAGCACCATGCAGGACGTACCGCTGCTGATCTCCAGGATCCTGAGCCATGGGTCCACGATCCACGGAACATCGCAGGTCACCACCTGGACCGGCGAGGCGGAGCCGCACCGTCGTTCCTTCGCCGAGGTCGGTGCCCGGGCAGCGCAGCTGGCGCACGCTCTGCGTGAGGACCTGGGCGTGTCCGGCGACGAGCGGGTCGCGACCTTGATGTGGAACAACGCCGAGCACGTCGAGGCCTACTTCGCGATCCCCTCCATGGGCGCGGTCCTGCACACCCTCAACCTCCGCCTCCCCGCCGAGCAGCTCGCCTGGATCGTCAACCACGCGGCGGACCGGGTCGTCATCGCCAACGGTTCGCTCCTGCCCCTGCTCGCCCCGCTGCTCCCGCACCTCAAGACGGTCGAGCACGTGGTGGTGTCGGGGCCCGGTGACCGTTCCCTGCTCGCGGGCGCCACCGCGCGGGTGCACGAGTACGAGGAGCTGATCGCCGGCAAGCCGACGGCGTACGACTGGCCGGAGCTGGACGAGCGCCAGGCCGCCGCCATGTGCTACACCTCCGGCACCACCGGCGACCCCAAGGGTGTCGTCTACTCCCACCGTTCGGTCTACCTGCACTCCATGCAGGTGAACATGGCTCAGTCGATGGGTCTGACCGACCAGGACACCTCGCTCATCGTGGTCCCCCAGTTCCATGTGAACGCCTGGGGCCTGCCGCACGCCACCTTCATGACCGGCGTCAACATGCTGATGCCGGACCGCTTCCTGCAGCCCGCGCCCCTCGCCGAGATGATCGAGGGCGAGAAGCCGACCCACGCGGCCGCCGTGCCCACCATCTGGCAGGGTCTGCTCGCCGAGCTCACCGCCAGGCCCCGGGACGTCTCCACCCTCGGCCAGGTCACGATCGGCGGCTCGGCCTGTCCGCCCGCGCTCATGGCGGCCTTCGACAAGCTCGGCATGCGGGTCTGCCACGCCTGGGGCATGACGGAGACCTCCCCGCTCGGCACGATCGCCCGTCCACCGGCCCATGTGGCCGGTACGGAGGAGGAGTTCGCGTACCGGCTCACCCAGGGCCGTTTCCCGGCGGGCGTCCAGGCCCGTCTCACCGGCCCCGGCGGTGAGCGCCTCCCGTGGGACGGCGAGGCGGCCGGCGAGCTGGAGGTGCGCGGCCCCTGGATCGCAGGCGCCTACTACAACGGGCCCGACGCCGAACCGCTGCGTCCCGCCGACAAGTTCAGCGAGGACGGCTGGCTGAAGACCGGTGACGTCGGCATCATCTCCCCCGACGGCTTCCTCACCCTCACCGACCGCGCCAAGGACGTCATCAAGTCCGGCGGCGAGTGGATCTCCTCGGTCGAGCTGGAGAACGCCCTGATGTCCCACCCGGCCGTCGCCGAGGCCGCCGTGGTCGCGGTCCCCGACGACAAGTGGGGCGAGCGTCCGCTGGCCACGGTCGTCCTCAAGGAGGGCGCCTCCGCGGACTTCGAGACCCTGCGCGCCTTCCTCGCCGACGAGGGCAAGATCGCCAAGTGGCAGCTGCCGGAGCGCTGGACGGTCATCGAGGCGGTCCCGAAGACGAGCGTCGGCAAGTTCGACAAGAAGGTGCTGCGCCGACAGTACGCGGAGGGCGACCTGGACGTCACCCGGCTCTGAGGCGCCCGTGTGACCGTGCGGCGCAAGGAGCGGTACTGACGGCCGCGGTCAGGAGAACGTCGTACGCCGGGCCAGGGGAAGCCACCCTGGCCCGGCGTTCTGCTGCCTCACTCGCCCCGCGTCGCCCTCAGCCGCCCAGCGCCTGGGCGAAGGGGGCGTCGGACCCCGCCCGTCCGACCGCCGAGCTGCCGAAGCTCAGCGCCCCGGTGCTGCCGAAGCCGGCCGACGTGCCGCGCAGCCGCCACACCGCGCCGGCACCCGTGCTCGGGCTCGGGGGCACCTCGCCGATCGCGGCCGCGGTGAGGTCGGCCCTGCCGTTGCCGTCGATGTCCGACAGCAGGACGTAGGAGCCGAAGCGGTCCTTGCTCTCGGCGGTGCCGGGGACGCCGGAGGTGTTCTGGCTGACGGTCTGGTGGCCGCTGCCGGCGACGCCGGTCGCCGAGCCGCGCAGCAGGACGATCGACCCCGCGTCGGTGAGGCTGCCGAGGTCCTCGGCGGGGACGCCGACGGCGACGTCCGCGTAGCCGTCGCCGGTCACGTCGGCGACGGACAGGGACGCCCCGAACCGGTCCCCGCTCTCCGAAGCACCCGGCACGCCGGGCGAGTTCTGGGTGAGCGGAACGGGCGCGGTGGGTCCGTCCGTGCCGCCGTAGAGGACGCAGAGGGCGCCTCCGAGCGCCAACGACTCGTAGGCGTCGGCCACCACGATGTCGTCGTAGCCGTCGCCGTCGATGTCCCCGATCGCGGAGGTGTGCGTGTGCGGCAGCATCGCCTTGCGCACCAGTCCGGCTCCGGATGCCGACCCCTCGAAGTACCAGGCGCTCTGGGTGCCGCCGCGCAGCGCCCGGTACTGCACGACGAGGTCGTCCGCGGCGTCGCCGGAGACGTTCCCGGTGGACAGGAAGCCGGTGGCGTACGCCGAGGACGTCGGCAGGGTCACGGTCGCGGCGGAGGTCCAGGCGCCCGAGCGGCTGAAGGGGCCCTTGAGGACCGAGACGGTGGACAGCAGACCGTTGTAGGCGGCCAGGTCGGTGTGCCCGTCGCCGTCGAAGTCGCCCGCGGTGAGGGCGCTGCCGAACTCGTTGCCGTCCTTGGCCACCGGGTCCTTGACCATGGCCGCGGAGGAGCCGAGCCCGCCCGGACCGCCCCAGTACAGGGTGACCGAGCCCTGGTTCGCGTTCGGGCTGTACGTCTCACCGGGGGCGCCGACCGCGAGGTCGCTGTAGCCGTCGCCGTCGAAGTCGGCCACGGAGAACGCCGCCCCGAACTGGTCGTTGCCCTCGGGCGATCCCGGGTTGACGCTCCCGGACTGCGTGAGGATCTTGCGCTTGGCGGGGTCGATCCCGGCGGACGTGCCGTAGACGACGGCGACCCAGCCTGCGTTCGTATAGCCGTCGGTCCCGTCGGGGACGCCGATGGCGATGTCACGGTAGCCGTCCCCGTTGAAGTCACCGCCCGGCCCGCCTCCGGCAGTGGTGGCCGAGGCCGCGGAGGCCGTGGCGGCACCGGCCGGTCCGGTGGTGGCGGCGATCAGGCCACCGGTCAGCGCCAGGCCGACGGTGGTGGCGAGGGCGAGTCGGATGCGTCTGGGCATACGGGACATACGGCGTTCCCTGCGCTTGGCCCGTGAGGGCGTGGGTGGGGCGGTGTGGCCTGAAAGAGACCTGTGGCAGGGGGCGACGGTTGTACGGGTGACGGGACTTTCCACGACACCGGCACATCCGCCGTGCCCGCCGACACCATCGCCGTACACGCACCTCTGCCCGCCGACACCATCGCCGTACACGCACCTCTGCCGTGCCCGTCGGCACCACCGCCGTGCCCGCCCGCACCTCTGCCCTGCCCGCCCGCACCTCTCCCGTGCCCCCGCCACCCCCGCCCGCATCACCGCCGCACGGCCGTGGTCACCCAGCCGAAGACCAGCCAGACGCCCGCCACCGCGCACACCCCACCCCACGCCCAGTGGCTGAAAGCCACCCCCGCCAGGGCCGAGGCGGTGGCGCCGCCCGCGAAACCGGCGACGACGTACGCGCTGTTGGCGGTCGCGGGGGAGGTCGTGGTCGTCAGGGCGAGGGTCTGGTTGGCGACGTGGGAGGCGACGAGCGCGGCGTGGACGGCGACGGCGGCAACGAACAGGGCGCCCATCACCTGCCCGCCCAGCCAGAACAGCGGTACGGAGACGGCGGCGAGCAGATACGCGGACCGTACGACACGTGCGGCGCCGAAGCGGTCGACCAGGCCGCCCGCGAGCGGGGCGACGAGGCTCGCCGCCAGGCCGAACAGGCCGAAGAGCCCGGCGGTGGCGGTCGACAGGCCGTACGGCTCACCCGTCAGCAGCAGGGTCAGGGTCGTCCACAGGGCGCTCCAGGCGCCGTACATGCCGGCCTGCCGTACGCAGGCGCGCCACAGGTCGGGTGAGCGGCGCACCAGGCCCGGCATCGAGGTGAGGCCCGAGAAGAGGCCGCCGGTGCGGCGAGGGCGTTCGGCGGGCAGGACCGTCGAGGTCAGCAGACCGAGCACGGCGGTGAGGGCGGCCGCCCCGGCGAACACCCATCGCCAGCCGAAGGCCTGTCCGGCCAGACCGCCGAGGACACGGGCCGCGACGATGCCGGTGAAGAGCCCGGCGATGACGGCCGCGACATGGCGGGCGCGGCGGTCGGCGGGGGCGCGTTCGGCGACCAGCGGGACGAGGAGCTGCGGGACGACGGTGGCGGCGGAGGCGACGAGGACCGCGGCCGCGAGCGCGGTGGTACCGGACGCCGCGGCAGCCACGGCCAGGGCCGCCGTCGTGGCCAGCGACAGGCCGGCGACCAGCGGGCGCCGGCTCACCCGGTCGCCGAGCGGGGCGAAGAAGAGCAGGCCGGCGGCGTAACCGAACTGCGCGACCGAGGCGATCCAGGCGACGGCCGAGGGCTCGGTGCCGAAGTCCGCGGCGATGTCGGCGAGCAGGGGGGCCGCGAGATAGATGTTGGCGGCCGTGACCGCGGAGCACAGCGCGATCAGGGGGAGGAAGAGGCGGGATACGCCGCCGGACGGATCCGTGGGCCGACGTGCCGGCCCGGCCTGCGGGTTTGTGTGTGCTGACGGCATCGCTGACGGCATCGACGACGACATGAGAGGAGTGACCCCTTTGAGTCCGCTCTAGTAACTAACTAGTTGGTTGGAGAATGCCCGACCAGTGTGCGCTCTTCACCCCTTCCCGTCAACCAAACAGTTGGTTACCTGCCCGGCTACCCTTGACCCATGGGAGTAAGGGACCCCGAGGCCACCAAGGCCCGGATCTTCGACGCGGCCGTGGCCGAGTTCGCCCGGTACGGCATCGCGGGTGCCCGCGTCGACCGCATCGCGGCCGAGGCGAAGGCCAACAAGCAGCTGATCTACGCCTATTACGGCAACAAGGCGGAGCTGTTCTCCAAGGTCCTCGGCCGGTGCATGGTCGACCTCGCGGCGGCCGTCCCCGTCGACACGGACGACATCGAGGGCTGGCTCGACCGGCTGATGGACTACCACGCCGCCCACCCCGAGCTGCTGCGCCTCCTCTACTGGGAGGGCATCCAGTACGGCACCGCCGAACTCCCCGACGAGACCGAGCGGCAGGCCCACTACGCCCACAAGGTCGCCGCCGTCCGGGACGGCCAGGACCGGGGTGTGGTCACCGACGCGATCCCGGCCCAGGACCTGCTGTTCCTGCTGGTCGCGATGGCCAACTGGGCCACCGTCGTACCGCAGATGAGCCGCATCCTGGTGGGCGGTGAGGACGACGACCGCGAACGCCTGCGCGCCTCCGTCAAGGAGGCGGCACGCAGGCTCGTCGCGCGCTGAGAAGGGGCGAGCGCGCGAGGCGGGCCGACCGCGCGCCCGCCTCCGTCAGTTGGTCCCGATCCGCGACAGCAGGTCGACGATCCTCGACTGCACCTCGCCGCTGGTGGACCGCTCCGCCAGGAACAGCACCGTCTCGCCGGAGGCCAGCCGCGGCAGGTCGGCCTGGTCGACGGCGGCCGTGTAGACGACGAGCGGGGTGCGGTTGAGCTGCCCGTTCGCGCGCAGCCAGTCCACGATTCCGGCCCGGCGCCGGTGCACCTGCATCAGGTCCATCACGACCAGGTTCGGCCGGAAGTCACCCGCCAGCACCACCGCGTCGGCGTCGCTCGCGGCCCGCGCCACCTGCATCCCGCGCCGCTCCAGCGTCGCGGTCAGCGCCAACGCGATCTCCGCGTGCTCCTCGATGAGCAGCACGCGCGGCGGGTGCTGCTCGCTGTCCCGGGGCGCCAGCGCCTTCAGCAGTACGGCGGGGTCGGCGCCGTACGCCGCCTCCCGCGACGCCTGTCCGAGCCCGGCCGTCACCATCACCGGCACCTCGGCCGCGACGGCCGCCTGCCGCAGCGACTGCAACGCGGTCCGCGTGATCGGCCCCGTCAACGGGTCCACGAACAGCGCGGCCGGGAACGCCGCGATCTGGGCGTCGACCTCCTCCCGCGAGTGCACGATGACCGGCCGGTAGCCGCGGTCGCTGAGCGCCTGCTGGGTCGTCACGTCCGGCGCCGGCCACACCAGCAGCCGCCGCGGGTTGTCCAGCGGCTCCGGCGGCAGCTCGTCGTCCATCGGCTGCGGACGCGGGGTGTCGGCGACCTCGACGGCCCCGCCCGGACCGTCCAGCGGTTCGGGGCCCTCGGCGGCGTTCTCGTCGGGGGCGCCTATGGCGTACGACCGTCCGGCGCCCTCGGTCATCGGTGACAGCCGCGACTGACCGGCCGACGAGGCCTGGGGCTGTCCGCCGAGCGACGGCTGCGGCGCCGCCGGAACGGGCTGTGCGGGCACCGGCTGCTCGGCCGGCGGATGCGGCCGCGCCGCCTGCTCCGTCGAGGCACCCGCCCGCGCGGCGGGGTCCGGCGGCGTACCCAGCTTGCGGCGCCGGCCACCGCCGCTCGTCTGGTGCGGGGGCGGCGTGGCCGACGGCTGGGCGGCCTGCTGCACCTGAGCCGCCTGCCGCGTGAACGGCACCCCCTGCCCCAACGTCCGCACACTGATCGCCCGACCCTGCGTCGAGTTCGGGTCGACAGCGGCGGCAGGAGCGGCCGGCGCGGCAGGAGCCGCGGCCTCGGCGGGAAGGGGCTGAGCCGCACGCTGCGGGGCGGCGGGCGCCTGCGCCGGCGTCTCGGGGGGCAGCGGGGTGCCCGGAGCAGGGGTGCCGGATGCGGGCTGCGCCGCGGGAGGGGGCGTGGCCTGCTGGGGGGCGTTCGGCTGCGGCGGCACGGGGGCGGCGGCGCCGTTCACCGTCACGGCGGCCCCGGCTCCGGAAGTGTCGTCGGCAGCGGGCCACGGCTGCGGCGCGGGGACGCCCTGAGCCGGGGTGCCCTGTGCCGGGACACCCTGCGGTGGGGTGCCCTGCGTGGGGACACCCTGCCCGGGGGTCGCCCCGGCGGGAAGGGGCGCGTCGGGAACCGGCTGCACCGAGGCGGGCTGACCGGGGACCGGCTGAGGCACCGGCACCGGCTGCTCGGGAGCCACCTGGCCCTGTACTCCCTGTACTCCCTGCACTCCTTGCGCGGGCGTCCCGGCGGCTTCCGGCGGCTGGGCCACGGCGCGCCGCCTACGTCCGGTCGGCGCACTCGTCGGATGCGGCTGCGGCGGGGTGTGGTCCGCGGCCTGGTCGTGGGGCACGGCATCGTGCCGCCCCTCGTCGACGACCACGCCACCGGGCGCACCTTGCCCCGGAATCTGGGCCTGCCCTGGAATCTGGGCCTGTCCCGGAATCTGGGCCTGTCCCGGAATCTGGGCCTGTCCCGGAATCTGGGCCTGTCCCGGAATCTGGGCCTGTCCCGGAACCTGGGTCTGCCCCGGAATCTGAATCTGTCCTGGAACCTGGGCCTGTCCCGGAACCTGGGTCTGTCCCGGAATCTGGGTCTGCCCTGCAACCTGGGCCTGCCCCGCAACCTCGACTTGCCCAGGAACCTCCGCCTGAGGCGGCACAGGAGCCGGCTCCTGCCCCGCGACCGGAGCACCGACCGGAACAGGAACCGGAACCGGAACCGGAACCGGATTCTGCCCGGGAACCGGCCCCGGAGCCTGCCCCGGAACGATCGGTACGGCCGCGGCCGCGGCAGCCGGATCGACAGGCACCGCCGGAGTCGTCACCGAGCCCGGTGCCGCAGCCGCAGCCGCCCCGGCGCCGCCCGGTCCCTCCGCTCCACCCGCGGCGGCACGGTCCGCGTCGGCGGGCGGCAGCGCGAAGACCTTGCGGGCTCCCGCGTCCTCAGCCTGCGCGGCACCACGCTCGGACGCCGCGGCCAGGGCACGTCGACGCCGCCCGGTCGGCTGCGGACCGCCGTTCTGCTGAGCGCCCTCGGCCGTACCGGCCCCGGGAGCCGACTGGACGCCGTCACCGGCCGCGGGAAGTGCGGGCGGCAACGCGTGCTGCTCCCCGCCGTCACGCCGGGCGCGTCGCCCGGTGGGCGCGGGTACTCCCTGCGGCGGTACGGTCCCGCCCAGCCCGTTGCCGACGGCCGCGGCCCCCGCGGCATGCTCGGCGGCGGTGACGACGGCGCCTTCGGCGACACCGTCCGCCGCGTCCTCGGCCGGCCGTCCGCGTCGCCTTCCGGTCCCGCCGGAGGCCTCCCCGCCGTCACCCGCACCCTGCGGGAGCTCCGACACGGCCGCGCGCCTGCGCCGCCGACCGGTGGGCGCGGTGCCCTCGGCGTCGGCGGTCACCGTGCCGCCCTCCTCGCCTTCGGCGCCGGGCGTGTCGCCGTCGAGGAACGCGTCGACGGAGGACCGCCGGGCGCGTCGCCGCCCGCCCCCGGCACCCTGCTCGGCAGCCACGACGGCCACGGCGCCGGCGGCCCCGTCATCGGCCGGGTCACCGGTCACAGCCGCGGCGGCCTCGTCGGGGGCGGCGGCAACGGCTCCGGCCCCACCGCCGATCGGCACCTCCAGGACGTACGCGCTGCCGCTCATCCCGGGCACCTCGTGCGTCTGGAGCACCCCGCCGTGGGCCCGCACGATCCCGCGCACGATCGGCTCGTGCACCGGGTCTCCGCCGGCGTACGGCCCGCGCACCTCGATGCGTACGACCTCGCCGCGCTGCGCCGCCGCGACGACGACGGTGTTGTCCAGGTAACCGCCCGCCGACACGGGCGAGTTGCCGGTCGCGTCGACACCGGCGACATCCGCGACCAGATGCGCGAGCGCGGTCGCGAGGCGCTGCGGGTCGACCTCGGCCTCGATGGGCGGCGCGTGCACGGCGAACTGCACCCGCCCCGGCCCGATCAGCTCGACGGCCCCCTCGACGCCCGCGGCGACGACGGCGTCGAGCATCACCTTCGTACGGGAGACCGCTTCGCCACCGGAGTCGAGCCGCTGGTACTGCAGGACGTTGTCGATCAGCGTCGTGATCCGCGAGTAGCCGGCCGACAGGTGGTGCAGCACCTGGTTGGCCTCGGGCCACAACTGCCCGGCGTCGTCCGCGGCGAGCGCGGCCAGCTCCCGGCGCAGCTCGTCGAGGGGACCGCGCAGCGAGCTCCCGAGCAGGGTCAGCAGCTGCTCGTGCCGCCCCGCCAGCGCCTCGTACCGGTCCTTCTCCCGCTCCCCGAGCGCGGCGTACCGCTCCTCACCGGCGGCGAGCTCCTCCTGGTGCCGCTCCTGGAGCTCCTCGATCTCGGTCACGTGCTTCTGCCGCAGGGCGGTCAGCTCGGAGGCGTGCTCCTCGGTGAGGCGCTCCAGCTCCTCCTCGTGACGCTTCCGCGCGGTGTCCTTCTCCTCGGCGAGAGCGTCGTAGGGCCGCCGGTCGGTGAAGGTCATGACGGCGCCGACGAGCTGATCGCCGTCGCGCACGGGCGCGGTCGTCAGGTCGACGGACACCTTGTCGCCGCCCTTGGACCACAGCACCTGCCCGCGGACCCGGTGCTTGCGCCCGGAGCGCAGGGTGTCGGCGAGCGCGGACTCCTCGTACGGGAAGGGCGAGCCGTCGGCCCGCGAGTGGAGCACGAGCGTGTGCAGCTCGCGTCCGCCCAGGTCACTGGCCCGATAGCCCAGTATTTGAGCGGCGGCCGGATTGACCAGGACGATCCGTCCGTCGGTGTCGGTGCCCACGACGCCCTCGGAGGCCGCCCGCAGGATCATCTCGGTCTGCCGCTGCGAACGGGCCAGCTCGGCCTCGGTGTCCACGGTCCCGGAGAGGTCCCGTACGACGAGCATGAGCAACTCGTCACCGGTGTAGCCGTAGCCGTCGTAGGCCTGCTGGCCGTTCTCCAGATTCGCGGACGTGACCTCGACCGGGAACTCGCCGCCGTCCGTGCGCCGGGCCATCATCCGGGTCGGCTTGGTCCGTCCCTGCGGGTCCATGTGGTCGGGGCGCCGCATGGACCCCGGGATGAGCTTGGAGTCGAAGTGCGGCAGCAGATCGAGCAGCCCGCGCCCGACCAGAGCGGTCCCGGGCGCCTCGAAGGTCTCCAGGGCGATGGTGTTGGCGTTGACGACGGTCCCATTGGCGTTGACCAGCACCAACGCGTCGGGCAGCGCGTCGAGTATGGCTGCGAGGCGAGCAGCGCCTCGGGATGGCCTGCTGCTCACGAGACGCTTCCTCCCTGTTACCGCACCTTGCCGACCGCTCGGGCCATCTTGCCAACCGGCCCGCAGCGTGTCACGCGAGGGAGTCTAAGGGCTGGGGTTGCGCTCGCGACGCCGGATGAGAGGGAGGTCGCACGACGAAGTGACCCAGAACGTATGACCGCCTGTACAGACGTGCTTCCGGCGTCCCGCCAGCTGCCTTCCGCTTTCGCGAGACCTTCGCGGGACATTTACGGAGCCGGTGCTTCCCCTTTGGAAACCTGTACGAGGGCGTACCGGAGCCCCTGCTTCCCGCGCCGGGGCTACGGCCGCCCCTCCCGCCGCAGATCGGGCAGCACCGGCACGAGCCGGTCCCACCGGCCGATCTGACACCCGTCACCGCGGTCGTACCGGGCGTCCACCGGTCGCCCTGCCCAGGTCCCGGTGACATGGGCGGTGGCCGGCCCCCCGTACTGCATGGTGCACAGACTGTCCTTCGGTACGGGGGCGAAGGCGTCCTTGCCCCACCGGGTGCCGCGGTCGAGCGCGGCACAGGCGCCGGAGGGGTCCGGGTGGGTGCCGCCACCGGGGTGGCAGTGCAGCTCGTACGTCCCGTCGAAGCCGTCACCGGCGTCGCGGACGGTGATGGTGAGGTGGTCGCCGGAGCGATGGGGGTCGCGGAGGGACGGGGGCGTGAGAGGAAGCGGCGCGGTGGGGGCGTACGCCGAGGCGGGCGTGACGGAGGCGGAAGCGGCGGCGACGAGGGAGACGGCGACGAGGAGCACCCGCCGAAGACGCCCGTCCGTGGCGGAACGACTGACCTGCAACATGACCTGACCAACGCCGCACACCCGCGGACGTTGCGGCCCGCGGCCCCGCCTCGAACCCGTTCCTTCCGTCCCGAAGACCTCGCAGCACGCCGGGAAGGGCTTTGCCCTGCGGCCCGCCTGCCTAGTACCGTGGACGTCGATTGGTGACACCCCGCTCGACTGTGTCATCATCTGCACGCACCGATCGCGCTCGCGCGAGCGGCTGTGCTGGAGGCGTCGCCTAGTCCGGTCTATGGCGCCGCACTGCTAATGCGGTTTGGGCCTTAAAGCCCATCGAGGGTTCAAATCCCTCCGCCTCCGCGCTGAGTCACGAAGCCCCGGTTCCCTGGACCGGGGCTTCGTCGTTCCCTCCGGCCCCTTCCTGCCGCTCCCGCCACATCCAGCCCTTCAGGGGCATTTCCGCAGGTCGCAAGGGGTGTGCCAAACGGATTTCACATGGCGGCGCCGGTCATGTAATGTTCTTCCTGTCGCCGCGAGCGGGCCGAAAGGGCCGGGAGCGGCGAAAAAACAGAACAAGCACTCGTAGCTTAACGGATAGAGCATCTGACTACGGATCAGAAGGTTGCAGGTTCGAATCCTGCCGAGTGCACACAGGTGAGAGGCCCCGGAGAGATCCGGGGCCTCTTGCGTTTCTGGGACGTGCGGCGGACATCGAGGGAGGTGTCACGCCCGTCTCGTACAACCCTTCGGTCATTCGCGTTGTCTACGAACCGTCCGAAACGCGTTCCGGGGAGAAACACCGCCATGTCTTTGCAGCTCCGCACCGTCGTCGCCACCGCGACCGCCGTCGCGCTGGCCGGTGGCCTGCTGACGGCTGTCACCGCGGCACCGGCAGTCGCCGCCGCCAAGTACGCCGACGACTTCAACGGTGACGGCCACCGCGACCTGGCGATCGGCGCGCCCTACAAGAGCGTCGACGGTGCCTCGGCCGCGGGCGGCGTGGTCGTGGCTTTCGGCTCCGCCACCGGTCTGACCACCAAGAAGGTCGGGCTCACCCAGAGTTCGTCCGGGGTGCCGGGGACGCCTGAGGAAGGCGACCACTTCGGGATATCGATCGCCAGCGGGGACCTGGACGCGGACGGATACGCGGACCTCGTCGTGGGCGCCGACGGCGAAGACGTGGGCAGCAACGACGGCCAGGGCAGCGTGACCATCCTCTGGGGCGGCACCCGGCCGTTCACCAGCAGCACCACGACCGTGGTGGCCGACCCGCACCAGTGGCAGGGCCACGGCTGGGACGTCGCCGTGGGGGACTTCACCGGGGACAGCGGCGCGGACCTCGCCGTGATCGACTCGGATTCCGTCGCCGTGTACGCCGGGGGTCTCGCCCGAGGGAGCCGGCCCGCACCGACGTACACCGGCCTGACCGGGCCCGGCGGACAGCTCGGCAACAGCGAGGCGGCCGTGGGTGACATCGACGGTGACGGCAAGGACGACCTGGCCGTCACCGGAAGCGACTACGGCAACGACCGGCCGGCCGTCGACGTCTTCTACGGCGCGACGGGCAGGCCGCAGCCGGGAGCGCGGGTGACCGGCGGCGGCACGGCCGTCGCCCTCGGCGACGTCAACGGGGACGGCTACGACGACATGGCGGCGTCCCTCACCTGGCCGGAGCTGTACTCCGCCGCCGACCCGAGCGGCGGTGCCGGCTACGTCACCGTGCGGTACGGCAGCGAGGCGGGTGTGGGTGCTCCGGTGGTCATCCACCAGAACAGCACGGGCGTGCCCGGCGCGAACGAGGACTCCGACGGCTTCGGCTGCTCCCTGGCGTTCGGCGACATCACCGGTGACGGGCGGGCCGAGCTGGTGGTCGGCGCCAACGGCGAGGACCTCGGCAGCGTCAAGAACGCCGGCGACGTGACGGTGTTCCGCGGCTCCGCCTCCGGAGTGTCGATGTCCGGGGTCGTGCGCGTCTCCCAGGACACCACCGCGGTGCCGGGCGGCCCCGAGACCGACGACCTCTTCGGCGCCAGGGTCCGGCTCGTCGACTACAACCGCAACGGCAAGGCGGACCTTGCCGTCACCGCGTCCTTCGAGAACGCCCGCAGCGGAGCCCTGTGGTCCCTGCCGGGCACCTCTTCGGGCCTCACCGGTTCCGGTTCCAAGGTCTTCACCTCCGGCGACTACGGCCTCGCGAACGGATCGCGGTTCGGGGAGTCGATGCTCGACTGAGCCGGGCACCGGCAGGAGCGCGACGGGAGGACCCCTGCGCTCCGCGGCCGGCGCACCGACGCCGCAAGCCCTGGGGAGGTGATCCACAGGGCTTGTCGTTCTCGTCCTCCGCGGTCGAGCGGCTGCCATACCGGCGTGACGGGAGGCGAGGCTCGTCGTACCGGGGTGGCGTGAAAAAACGTGTCGCCACGAGGAGCGTTGACGCATCGGGGACGACGTGGTGCTGGAGGTGTCGTGCCCGCCGATCCCGTGCGGCACGTTCCAGGGGTGGCTGGAGCAGGACGGGTGGATCAAGCGGTTCACCCGGGCCGCCCTGCCGGGCACGTATCTGCGGGTGATCGAACCCGGTGACATCCGTGCCGCCGACCCCGTCCGGATCGTGCATCGGCCCGATCACGACGTGACCGTCGCGCTCACCTTCCGTGCCATGACCCTCGAATCGGAGCTGCTTCCCGCGCTGTTGGCCGCGGAGGCGCTCCCGGAGGAGATCAGGGACATCGCTCGCAGGCGTTCGGGCGCGTAGGCCCGTCCGGATCGAGTGCGGGGCCCGCTCGGGCCGCCTTCCGTGAGCGGGGCGACCGGACGTCGGGCCGGTCGCCCCCCAACCTGCATGCGAACAAACGTATTTGTGGCTTGTGTTCGAATGGCTCTAGCTTTCGCGCATGACCATGTCACGAAGAACCATCATCAAGGGCATAGCCACCGCCCCCTTCGCCGCAGCCACGGGCGGTCTGCTCGCCGCAACTCCCGCCCATGCGGCGACGCTCGACCCGGGCCACTTCTCCCTCACCAGCCGCTCCTCCAACAGCCACGGTGAATTCGCCGCCCTCAACGCCGGCTTGGCGACCAGGCTCCCCAAGGTGGACGCGACCGCCGTCGTCGCCGACACCAACCGCAACGCCCCCAGGCTCACCAGCGCCCCCAGCACGGCCGAGGCTTTCCAGGCCGGGTTCGCCTTCGACGCCGACGACCAGAGCGTCGACTACTGGATCCCGCAGGGCGTCACCACCAGCGCCGACGCCTACGGCAACGGGCTCTACCCGGAGGGCGGCAGCAACAAGGTCATCCTCGTCTCCTGGTACTTCGAGACCAACCCCGACAATCTCCCCCCGGACGAGTACACGCTCGACAAGGGCATGCGGCTCACCTTCGTCGACTACAACAACCCCAGCGCGCCCACCTACCGGCATGTGCTGCTCGTCGAGCCCGCCCGGACCAGCACCGGCGCCTACTCCTTCAACCCCGTCCGCAAGCACGCCGGCGGCATCATGTGGTACGGCAACCTGCTGTACGTCGTCGACACGTTCAAGGGGCTGCGGGTGTTCGACCTGAACACCCTCTTCAAGGTCGCCACCGCGGAGAAGGACGTGTGCGGTCTGCACACCGACGGGGCCTACTACGGCTACGGCTACCAGTACGTCCTGCCGCAGAGCCACGCCTACGACAACGCCGGGAAGTACCTGCGCTACACGACCATCGGGCTCGACCGCGCCAGCACCCCCGACAGCCTGGTGATCAGCGAGTACTCCAAGTCCGGCACCGTCGACTACGGCGACGGCGACTTCAACGGAACCGTGGAGCTCACCACGACGCCCAAGGTGGTCCGCTGGGAACTCGACTACACCGACCGGCGCCTGGCCTCGCTCAACGCCAAGCAGGCCATGACCGTCGCCCAGGAGAAGATCCAGGGTGTCGTCTCCCGCAAGGACAAGCACTACCTCGCGGTCAGCAACGGGCCCAGCGCCAAGGGCACCCTGCGCACCTTCAACACCGGCGGCTCGACCGCGAGCGTCGTGTGCGACCTGGCCGTGGGTTGCGAGGACCTCAGCTACCACAGCAGCGGTGCCTCCGGCTGGGCCTTCGCCGAGTCCGTCATCTGGAACGTCAGTGAGTACACCGGCAGGCGGTACGTCTACGCCGTCCGCGCCGACGGTTCCTGACCGTCGTGCCGAGGCCCTGGAGCGGGTGCGCCAGCCGTCCAGGGCCTCCGCGTCGCCGTACCTACGAACCCTGGTCCAGGAACATCAGCTCCAGCAGGCCGGCCGAGGGCGTCCGGTCCGCCCGCGCCGACTCCGGTGCCTGCAGGGCCTGTTCGGTCCAGATGCACTTGCCGGTCGGCGTGTACCGCGTCCCCCACCGCTGTGACAGTGCGGACACCAGCTGAAGCCCCCGGCCGCCCTCGTCCGTCTCCGTCGCCCGGCGGATGCGCGGCATCGTCAGGCTGCCGTCGAACACCTCGCAGATCAGGTCGGCGCCGTGCAGCAGCCGTAGCCGAAGCGGGCCCCTGGCGTGGCGGACGACGTTGCCGATCAGCTCGCTCGCCAGCAGTTCGGTCGTGGGGGTCAGGTCCTGCAGGCCCCAGGCCGCGAGCTGCTCACGGATCAGTTCGCGCGCCCGGCCCGCCGCCCTGGGGTCCTCGGGCAGGGACCAGGACGCCATACGGGCGGTGGGCAGCGCGTGCAGGCGGGCCAGCAGGAAGGCCGCGTCGTCGGCCGCCTGGTGGTCGGCGGGGAGGAGCGCGGAGGTGACCCGCTCGCACAGCCGCTCCAGGTCCTTCGCCGTGCCGTCCGCGTGGGAGGCGCGCAGGACGTCGGCGAGCTGTGCCATGCCCTCGTCCATCTCACGCTTCGACGACTCCACGAGGCCGTCGGTGTACAGCACCAGCACACTGCCTTCGGGGACGGGGACCTCCGTGGTCTCGAAGGGGGGCTCCGCCGCGCCCAGGGGCGGGTCGGCCGACAGGGACGGGAAGACCACGGTGCCGTCGGGGTGGAGCAGGGCGGGGGGCGGGTGGCCCGCGCGCGCCATGGAGCAGACGCGGGTCGTGGAGTCGTACAGCGCGTACAGGCACGTCACGTACGACTCCTCGCCCATGGCGCCGACGATGTCGTTGAGACGGCTCATGATTTCGTCGGGAGGGAGTTCGAGGTCGGCCAGGGTGTGGACCGCGGTGCGCAGCCGGCCCATCGTCGCGGCCTCCGGCAGCCCGTGGCCCATGACGTCGCCGACGACCAGGGCCACCTGACCGCCCGAGAGCGGGATGATGTCGTACCAGTCACCGCCCACGTCCATGCCCGGCCCAGCCGGCAGATAGCGGGCGGCGGTCGTGCAGGCGGGGAGGTCGGGCAGGTCCCGCGGGAGCAGGCTGCGCTGGAGCTCGCGGGAGCGGGTGTGTTCGGCGTCGAAGAGGCGGGCGCGTTCCAGGGCCTGCGCGACCAGGGCGCTGGTCGCGGTCAGCAGGGTGCGCTCCTCGTCGGTGAGGCGGCGGGGGTGGTCGAAGGTGACCGCGCAGACGCCGAAGGTGTGCCCCGAGGCGGTCAGCGGGAGGAACGCCCAGGCCTGTTGTCCGTCGTAGGCGGGCAGGTCGGACACCGCGGGGCAGCGCGCGGCGAACTCCTCGCGGGAGGACAGGAACAACGGCTCGCCGACCAGTATCGCGTCCCACATGGGGTGGTACGCCGTCTGCTCGCGGCCGTCGATCAGGGCCAGGACGTCGTCCGAGTGGCCGACGGATCCGACGGTGTGGAGGCGGTCGCCCTCCAGGGCCTGCACCACCAGGCCGGTCGCCTCGAACGGCGGCAGCACCCGGCGGGCCACCGCGTCCACCACGTCCTTCGAGGTCGTCGCCTTGGCCAGGGCGGTCGTCAACTCCGCTATCCGGGTGGCCCGTTCGGACGCGGCCCGTTCGGCGGAGCGGCGGTCCTCCTCCAGGCGCCGCTTCTCGGTGACGTCCGTGAAGTAGATCGTGCGGCCGTCGGGGCCGGGGACGAGCCGGAGGTGGCACAGGCGGCCGTTGGGCAGCCGTACGTCGAAGCTGACCGACTTCTCCGCGGCGGCGGCCTGCCGGCACCGGATCTCCAGGCCGGGTACCTGCTCGGCGGCGGGCAGGTCCCACAGCAGGCGGCCGATCAGCTCCTTCTCGGAGTAGCCCAGGGTGCGTTCGGCCTCCAGGTTGGCGAAGGTGATCCGCCAGTCGTCGTCCATCGCGAGGAAGCCGTCGCTCATATGGCGCAGGGCCCGGCTGAGCGCGTCACGGGCGGACCGCGGCTCGTTGCTGTCCCAGCCGACGCCGATCATCCGGCAGGGCTCGCCGGTGTCGTCGTACGTCGCTCTGCCGCGGGCCTGTGTCCAGCCCCAGGTGCCGTCCAGCTTGCGCACCCGGTACTCGGCCTCGAAGACGCCGCCGCCGCGGATCGCCCGGTCGACCGCCGCGAGCGTCGGCGCGAGGTCGTCGGGGTGGACGCACCGCATCCAGTCGCCGATCTTGCCGGTGTGGTCCTGCGGCCGGGTGCCGTAGAGCTCCAGGGCGGGCTCGTCCCAGATCAGGTCGCCCGTGCGGATGTCCCAGTCCCAGGAGCCGACGCGTACCTCCCGCAACGCCCGGCGCAGGCGCTCGCCGTGCCGCTCGGGCGGGCCCGGCCGCGCCGGGCGGGCCGGTGGCGGCGCCTGGGCCATGCGTTCCTCGGTCCAGGCGACGACGGCACGGAGGAACTCCCATTGCCCGCGGGGCGGTTCGCCTCCGTCACCCATCAGGATGGTCAGGGCGCCGGTGCCGCGGGCGCCGTTGTACATCGGCAGCACCGCGAGGCCGGTGCCGGGCAGTCCGGCGGCGGGGCAGTCGGGCCGGGTGGAGGCCAGCGGCACCCAGAGGCCGTTGCCCTCGTGCAGCGCGCGGGCCGGGGCGAGCGGGACCTCCTGCTCGATGATCTCCCAGGGGCGGGTGAGCGCGGAAGGCAGCCCGACCGACGAGACCAGTCGCAGCGCGGACAGCGGTCCACGAAGGTGGATCATGCCGCCGAGAGCGCCCAGCTCGCCCACCGCGTGCTGCAGGGCCAGCCGGAAGACCTCGCTCTCCGCGACACCGGGGGCCACCGCGCCGAGCAGCGTCAGCCGAGCGTTCATGTCGTGGACTGTACCGTCACGGTCGGCACCTGATCGGTGGTTCGCAAGATCCTCACCTCCCTCCGTCAGGCCGTTGACCTCGAAGGCAACGGTGGGATGCCGAGCCGGAGTTGCCCCCGGACGGCCGTGCGGAGCCGGTAGCGGCCCGGCGCCGCTCAGGGCGCCTGGGTGGTCTACCGCGACGAGGGTGGGGCAGGCTCCACCCTCTGCCGCTCGAAGGCGCCGGCATGGCGCGCCGCCCACTGCGCGAAGGTACGTCCCGGCCGCCCGAGGAGGCGCTCCAGGTCCGGACCGACCCGCCGCAACGCGGCCGCGGGCGCACCCAGCATGTCGAGAGTGCTCTCGACGACGGGCTCGGGCATGACGCCCAGCATCCGCTCCCGGGCCTGCGCGCGACTCAGCTCCACGAACCGCACCGCCGTACCGAGCACCGCCTCGATCGCGGCCGCCTGCTGCCGGGGTGAGACGGGCGCAGGGCCTGTCAGTTCGTGGATCCGGCCGTCGTGACCGGGCTCGCGCAGGGCGACGGCAGCGACCTGCGCGATGTCGGCCGGATCGACGGTGGGCAGGGCCACGTCGCCGAAGGGCGCGGCCACTTCCCCGCGCGCGCGGATCATGTCGGCCCACTGGAGGGCGTTGGAGTGGAAGCCGCCCGAGCGCAGGATCGTCCAGTCCAGACCCGACGCCCGTACGGCGTCCTCCAGGACGGGAGGGAGGTCACCGGTGCCGACCCCTTGGGACGACAGCAGCACCACACGCCGGACGCCCGCGCCCCGTACGACGTCCATGACGGGCCCGAGGTCGCCGCCCGCCGCCATGAAGTCGCCGGAGGTCAGCAGGAACAGCGCGTCGGCTCCGTCGAGCGCGGGCTTCAGGTGCTCGGGTTCGCCGAGGTCGGCCTGGTGGTGGCCGGCTTCTGCCGGCACGTCCTGCGCGCAGATGCGGCGGGACACGGCGGTCACCCGCTCCCCCGCTTCTACGAGTGCCTGTACAAGTGGCCGTCCCACGTTGCCCGTTGCTCCGGTCACCACGATCATCATCGGTCTCCGTTCCGAGTTCGGATCTCGTACGGTGACGCTACTGTTGCTGGGGTAGTAGGTACCTAGAGGAAAGTATTGACGTAGGGGGCCGGAAGTGACCGAGGACACAGTGAAGCAGGGCCCGCGTGGGGGTGCCCCCGCGACCGCCTGCCCGATCGCCCCCGTCGTCGACATAGTCTTCAGCCGCTGGACCACACCGATCCTGTGGGCGCTGCACGAGTACGGCAGGCAGCGCTTCGTCGAACTGGAACGCCGTATCGCCACGATCACGCCGAAGGTGCTGACGCAGCGGCTGCGGCAGTTGGAGCGGGACGGGCTGGTCGTGCGCACGTATCACGCCGAGGTCCCACCGCGTGTGGAGTACGAGATCAGCGAACTGGGGCGCAGTCTCGCGCCGTTGTTCGCGGCGCTCTCCGAGTGGTCGGTGAACCTGGACCGGGTGGACGCGGCACGGGTGGCCTACGACGCCCGGCAGGACGGGCGCGGCCGGGGCCGTTGACGGGGCGGGCTCGGCCGGGGCCGTTGGCGGGGCGGGCCCGGCGAGGTCAGGCCGTCCTGTCCTTTTCGCGGAGTTCGTCGATGTAGCCTTGGGCGAGACCGGTCGTGCGGGTGAACCAGTCCGTGAGTACGGCGATCTCGTCGGCGGAGTACGAGGCGAACACCTCGTTCAGACGGGCGTAGTACGGGCCGTACAGCTCCTCGGCGCGGGCGACCGCGGCCGGGACGGCGGCCACGCGGACGCGGCGGCGGTCGGCCGGATCCGGTCGCCGGGTGACGTAACCGGCCCGCTCCAGGCGGTTGAGGATGCCGGTCATGGCGCCGGTCGTGACGTGCGCGTGCTCGGCGAGCTCGCCCGCCGTCAGCAGGTTCTCGCCGGCTTTCAGGACGCAGGCGAAACAGAGCAGGTCGGTGATGTTCAGGCCCAGCCGCTGGGCCATCTCCTGCTGGCCGAGCAGGTGGGCCGCGATGAGGGAGTCCATCGCCTCCAGCGCCTGGGCCGGGGTGGCGGTGGGGCGCGGCGTGGCTTGCATCTTCCTTATTACCTTAGCTTGTGAGAGATTTAGCGCCTAAACTTCTTACGAAGTGAGGGATTCTCGGGAGGAGAGCATCGTGAGCCAGTATGACGAGGGGCACACGGTCGCGGGGTGGACCGGAACCGCGATCGCGAGCATCGGAGCCACCGTGCTGGGGGCGGGGGTCTGCACGGTCTCGGCCGTACTCATAGGGGGCGGGCTCGCGATCGTGGCGGCGAGCGTGCTCGTCACCTGGACCCTGCATCTGTCCGGGTGGGGCAAGCCTCCGGGTGTGCGGCCGCGCGGTGAGTGGCGGATGGGCACGCGCGACCTGACCGCACGGGCCGGACATCCGGACTGCTGGGGGTGCCGGCTCGCGGGGCGTGGGCGGCGTGCCCCCGTGACGGTGCCGGCCGAGGTGGTGGCCGGGGTGGTGGCCGGGGTGGCCCCGTCGGCCGGGCACGGTCAGCCGGAGCGCGCCGCCGCCGAGGCCGGTCGTTGAGGGCGCCGACGCTCGCGGAAGCCGCGGTGACGCCCCTGTCGGTGTCAGTGCCTGCCTCTAGTCTCGAAGAGCGATGGCACAGGCGTGGAGATGCTCGGGACTGCGATGGTCGGCGGCCGGCCCCGTGCTGGCATGGGAGGGAGGCCGGCGCTCGGCGCTGACCTGGGGGAAACGCGTGGCCTTCGGGGTCGCGGAAGGGGGCGTGCGGACATGTGTGGGAGCGCGGGGGCATGCGTGTCCGGTGCGAGCGGTCGTTCCGGGGCGCAGCACGGGCGCGCGGTGCGAGGAGTGCGCGCGGCTGGACCGGGCGCACTCGGTGGCCGCGGACACGATCGCCGACGACCCACGCCCGTACCACGTGTATCTGGCGTGGTTCGGCCCCGGCATGACCAAGGTCGGCATCACCGCCCTTGAGCGTGGCTCGGCCCGGCTGCTGGAGCAGGGGGCGGTCTGCTTCACCTGGCTGGGCACCGGCCCGCTGATGGCCGCACGGCGCACCGAGGAACTGCTGCGGGCGGCCCTGCGCGTGCCGGACCGGATTCCGTACGCCGACAAGCGCGCGGTGCGGGCGGCGCTGCCGCTCTCGGCGGCCGAGCGGGCGGCCGAGATCGAGGAACTGCACGGCCGGGCGGTGGCCCTGCCCGCCTGGCCGAACTCCCTCACGCCCGAGCCCTGCCGCCCGGTCGACCACAGTGAGACGTTCGGGCTCACTGACCTGCCGAACGCCTTGGGGGAGGTCACCGAGTTGGTCGCGGGCGGCGCGGTGAGCGGACGGTTGGCGGCCGCCGCGGGGCCGGACCTGCATGTGGAGACGGGCGGTGGGGTGGTCGTCGTCGATACGAGGTTGATGACGGGGTGGGAGCTGGTGGCGCCGGGTGGGGGCGAGGAACTGAAGGTCCCGGTGAGGGAGTTCAGGCAAGCGGACGCAGGGGTGCAGGACGGGCTTTTCTGACAGGGCCGTCGACGCCTCGGCAGCGGAGCGGCTCGTCGGCAGCGGCTGTCGCCCTGACCGTCGCGGACGCGGCCGTACGGCGGCTTGTACGTGCCCGTCCAGGCCGTGAACCGGCCATTGTCCCCAGGACGGTTTCCAGGAGCACCCGCCCCGCGCCGGGCCGTCATTCTCCCCAACGGCGGCCCCGCAGCCACCGATCACCGTGCCCAACTCGGCCAACGCTGGCCGAAACGCGATAACTGGCACCCCTCGCACTCACCCGAGTAACGTCATCGTTCGCTTGTGCGATCAACGGTGAGCTGTGCGACGGGGGATGACATGAGCACCGATGCCTCACAACTGCGGACGCGACTGACGGATCTGGCGGCTACCGGGCAGAGCCACCTGCCCGCGCTGGTCGGGGAGTTCAGACGCAGCGAGGTGCTGGTGCCGGTGGTGGACGACTCGCTGTTGTCGGTCGAGTCGGGCGGTGTCCGTTGGCTGTTCGCGTTCACGGACGACGCGGCGCTGTCACGCTTCGCCGAGGCGCGGGGCGAGACGATCGACGAGCGTGTCCCGGTGCACGGCGCATGGCTGTTGGATCGCGTGATCCCCCGAGTGGACGTGCCGGTCGGCATCGCGGTCGACGCCGGCAGTACCGCGGGGATGGTCCTGCCGCCAGCGGCGGGAATCGTGCCGGAGGCGGTGGCGGTGCCCACGGGTGTGCAGGGCACGGGCGGACGAGGGGCGGACGGGCCAAGGGCGGACGGACGGGGGGCGGACGCGTGAGCGGCGGTGGCTACCAGGTCGATCCCGAGGCGCTGGCCCGGATCACCCGGGGCATCAACCAGGCGATGGACGAGCTGAAGGAGTTGGGCTTCGACATCGAGGCCAACCTGGGGCGGGGCTTCGACGATCTGGAGCTGGCCGGCCTGGAGGTGGGGGACGGGAGCCTGCGCCAGGTCTTCGCGGACTTCTGCGAGCGGTGGGGCTGGGGGGTTCGCTCGTTGATGCAGGACGCCAACGAGTTCGCCGGGCGGCTGAACCTCTCCGCGGGGCTGTACCACGACCAGGAGCAGTACGTCTCCGACACCTTGAAGACGGTGTGGACTGCGGCGGCGGGCAACCCCTACCTGTCCAAGGAGGAGGTCGAGGGGCGTTCCTGGTCGGACACGTTGAAGGACAATCCCGTCTCCCATGGCATGAACCCCGACTGGAGCGCGGAATCCGTACGGGAGGGCGACGCGGCGGCTCGGGAAGCGTGGGACCAGGCCGCGCAGGACGTGGAGACCTCCACGGTGACCCCGGACGCGCTTTTCGACCCCAGGACGGACTGGCAGTGGGACGGCCCTGCACAGACCTCCATGTCCGGGGAGGCCGAGCGCTGATGGGCCTGGGGGACTTGTTCAACGACGTCGGCGACGGCCTGGACAGTGCCGTCGACGGCGTGACGGAGGGCGTCGGCGAGGCCGTCAACTGGGGCACGGACAAGGCCGCGGACGGCCTGTCGGCGGTCGGCGCGGACCGGGCGGCCGAGGGCGTGCGGGACTTCGGGGAGGGGGTGAACAACCGGCTGGGCGGTGATGTCGCCGAGCGGGCGCTGGGGGAGAGCGAGGACCCCAAGGAACTGGTCCACGGCAGCCCGCAGGCGCTGGAGACCAGGGCCCGGCATCTGCGCGACTTCAGCCGTGCCTTCGAGAACGTCGGCCAGGGGATGCGCTCGCTGGACGGCGAGGGCTGGCAGGGTCAGGCCGCGGACGCCTTCCGCGAGAAGTTCGACATGCATCCCAAGCAGTGGCTGACGGCCGCAGACGCCTGCGAGGGCGCGGCCGGGGCGCTGGAGGCGTACGCGGACACGGTGCGCTGGGCGCAGGGCCAGGCACAGCTGGCGATCGACGCCCACCGCAGCGCGCAGCAGATCAGCCGGCAGGCGGTGGACGCGCACAACGCGCAGGTGAAGGCGTACAACCAGGCCGCCGACCAGTACAACGCGGCCTTGGCCGCGGGACAGAACCCCGGCCGCAGACCGACCGAGCCCGGTGCCTTCACCGACCCGGGGGCGGCCGGCCGACGGGAGGCCGAGGAGATCCTGGCCGAGGCACGCCGCCAGCGCACGGACGCCGCCCGTGACGCACAGCGCCGGGTCGCCGCCGCTCTGGAGAAAGCCCCACCGAAGCCGGAGTTCACCGACCGGTTGAAGGCCGACGCCGTGGACGCCGTCGTGGGCGCGCAGCTGAACCAGGCCCACGTGGTGGGCGGGCTCCTCAAGGGCGCCGCGGACATGGTGAAGCTGGTCCGCACCGTCAACCCGATGGATCCGTACAACATCACCCACCCCGGCGACTGGTGGAAGAACTCCAACATGCTGCTGGCCGGCCTGGTGGGCACGGCCGCCCATCCCGAGCGCCTGCCGAAGGCCATCATCGGCAGCGGCTGGAGCAGCGACCCGGGGGACGCCGCGGGGTACCTGGCGTCCAATCTGATCGGGGGCAAGGGGGCGGGCGGCGCGGCTCGGGGGGCGGCACGCGGGGCCGCCAAGGGCGCGGCGACCAACGCCGCGCGCACTGGTGTGAGCGGGGCGATGCGGAACTTCTCCCGCAAGCTGTGGTGCAGGCTGTTCGGCGGCGACCCGATCGACCTGGCCACCGGCCGGATGTCGCTGCCGCAGACCGACGTGTCCCTGCCCGCCAAGCTGCCGCTGGTGTTCTCGCGGCAGTTCGAGTCGTCGTACGAAGCAGGCCGCTGGTTCGGCCCCAAGTGGACGTCTACGGCGGACCAGCGCCTGGAGATCGACGCCGAGGGCCTGATCTTCGTCCGTGAGGACGGTTCCCTGCTGGCCTACCCCCACCCCGCGCCCGGGGCCCCGGTGCTGCCCCTGGACGGCGACCGCCATCCCCTCACGATCGACGCCCATGGCGACTACGCCGTCACCGACCCCGAATCCGGCCGCGCCTGGTACTTCGCGGCGCCGGGCGGCGACGGTGACGGCATCGCCCTGCTGGAGCAGATCACCGACCGCTCGGGGCAGTGGCTCACCTTCCAGTACGACCACGAGGGCACCCCCACAGCGATCGTGCACTCGGCCGGCTACCACCTGAAGATCGAGCGGGCTGAGGACCGAATCACCGCCCTGTACCTCGCCCACGCCGCCCCGGACGGCGGCGACCAGGAACTGGTCCGCTTCGGCTACGACGACCACGGCCACCTGTCGGCGGTGACGAACTCCTCCGGCACACCGACCCGGTTCACCAACGACGAGCTGGGCCGCATCACCGCCTGGACCGACACCAACGACTCGTCGTACAGCTACGTCTACGACGACCAGGGCCGCTGCACCTCCCAGTCGGGCGAAGCGGGCCACCTTCGGAACACGTTCGTCTACGGCGACATCGATCCCGACACCGGCCACCGGACCATCACCGCGACCAACTCCCTTGGCCACAGCACGCGCTACCAGGTCGACGGCGACCTCCACGTGGTGGCCGAGACCGGCCCCGACGGGGCGACGACCCGCAGGACGTACGACCGCTACGACCGCCCCCTGACGATCACCGACCCGCTCGGCCGCACCACGAGCTACGCCTACGACAAGGCGGGCCGCCCGATCATGGTCGTCCGCCCCGACGGCCGCTACACCAGCATCGGCTACGACGACCAGGGCTTGCCCGTCTCCATATCCAGTCCGGACGGCACACACGTCAGCCAGCAGTTCGACGAGTTCGGCAACCGCACGGCGGTAACCGACTCCTCCAGGGCCACAACCCGCTTCACGTACGACGATCTCGGCAATCTGGCGTCGATCACGGACGCGACGGGCGCGACCACGACGGTCCGCTGCAACACCGCGGGCCTGCCTGTGGAGATCACGGACCCACTGGGCGCCGTCACCCGCTACGACCGCGACGCCTTCGGCCGCCCGACGACGATCACGGATCCGCTCGGCGCGGTCACCCGCCTGGAGTGGACGGTCGAGGGCAAACCGGCCCGCCGCACCGCCCCGGACGGCAGCACGGAGTCCTGGACGTACGACGGCGAAGGCAACTGCACCAGCCACACCGACGCCATGGGCGCGGTCTCCCGCTACGAGTACACCCACTTCGACCTGCTGGCGGCCCGCACCGGCCCGGACGGCGTGCGCTACACGTTCGACCATGACACCGAACTGCGCCTCACCCAGGTCACGAACCCACAGGGCCTGACCTGGAGTTACGCATACGACCCGGCGGGCCGCCTGGTCGCGGAGACGGACTTCGACGACCGCACCGTGGCCTACGAGCACGATGAGGCAGGCCAGCTGGCTGCCACTGTCACGGCCCTGGGCCAGACCATTCGCTTCGAGCGTGACGTGCTGGGTCGTGTGGTGCGCAAGGACGCGGCCGGAGCCGTCACCACCTACACGTACGACGTGACCGGTGGCCTGGCCCAGGCAACCAACCAGGACGCCGTCCTGACGTTGCAGCGGGACGAGGCAGGCCGCCTGACATCCGAGACGGTCAACGGCCGCACCCTCACCTACACGTACGACGTACTGGGCCGCCGTACCGGCCGCACGACCCCGACCGGCGCAACCAGCACATGGACCTACGACGCGGCGGGCAACCGCACCGCACTGACCACCGCAGGCCACACCCTCACCTTCACCCACGACGCGGCAGGCCGCGAACTGACCCGCCACATCGGCGACACCCTGACCCTCACCAGCGCTTACGACCCCCTGGGTCGCCTGACGAAGCAGGAACTCACCGGTCCTGCCCACCAGCGCCTGCAGCGCCGCGCCTACACCTACCGCGCCGACGGCAACCTCACCGGCATCGACGACCACCTCAACGGCAGCCGCCGCTTCGACCTGGACGCAGCGGGCCGCGTCACCGCCGTACACGCCGCAAACTGGGCGGAGTCCTATGCCTACGACGCGGCGGGCAACCAGACTCACGCCACTTGGCCGACCTCCATGCCGGGCCAGGAGGCGACAGGTGACCGCACCTACACCGGCACCCGCATCACCCGCGCGGGCAACGTCCGTTACGAACACGACGAGGCCGGCCGCATCATCCTGCGCCAGAAGACCCGCCTGTCCCGCAGGCCGGGTACCTGGCGCTATATCTGGGACGCCGAGGACCGCCTCACGTCCGTGGTCACTCCGGATGGCACCACTTGGCGTTACCGGTACGACCCCCTCGGACGGCGCATCGCCAAGCAGCGCCTGGCCACCGACAGCGAGACGCTCCTGGAGCAGGTCGACTTCACCTGGGACGGCACGACCCTGTGTGAACAAACCACGGACACCCCCGGTACCAACGGTCCGGCCGTCACCCTCACCTGGGACCACCACGGCCTGCACCCCCTGACACAGACCGAACGCAAGACGACGCCGGCCCTCGCCTCCGACGCCTCGCAGGAGGAGATCGACTCCCGCTTCTACGCCATCGTCACCGACCTGATCGGCACCCCCACCGAACTGGTCGACGAACACGGCGTCATCGCCTGGCACACCCGCACCACCCTCTGGGGCACCACAGCCTGGAATCGCACCGCAAGGGCCTACACGCCCCTACGCTTCCCTGGTCAGTACTACGACCCTGAAACGGGCCTCCACTACAACTACTTCCGCCACTACGACCCTGAAACCGCGCGCTACCTCACCCTCGACCCACTCGGTCTTGCGCCCGCCCCCAACCCCGCGACGTATGTAGCAAATCCGCATGCGTGGGCGGATCCCTTGGGTCTCACTCCGTGCGAGATAGAAGGCCCCAAAAGCGCAAAGCAGCTAAGGAATTCTCCTGGCGTGGCGACCGGTGGCAGTTCATTGCCAGACGTAAGTGGGCAATGGCTCAGAGGGTCAGAGGGGAATGCGGGAAAGATCCCCGGACAGGTTGCCAGAGAGCTGCAAGGACGAGAGTTCGAGAGCTTTAATAAGTTCCGGGAAGCCTTCTGGGAAGAAGTTTCTCGGCATGAGGAGCTCGCCAGACAATTTGATAATTCGGGGCAAACCGCAATGTCGAACGGTAAGGCCCCCTTCGCTCCGGCATCCCAGCACCACGGACAGGGGAGGTATGTTCTGCATCACGTATATCCCATTCAGCACGGCGGTGGCGTGTATGATCTCGACAATCTAGTTGTGGTCACACCGAGGTACCATAAAGAGATACTTGACGGTAGCTATCATTTCGGGAGTGGCTAGGTCTCGCCTCTGGAAGGAAAGGTGCGCAATGTCAAAGAAGTCACGCGAAGAATTGATTCACATGGTCCAACAGCTCATTGATGCAAATCTCCCCGAGGATGAGGAAGATCGTATCGTCGAGGAATTGAAGCTGAGCGTATTGCATCCACGCGTTACGGATCTGATCTACTACAACACGCCCAAACTTACGGCTGAAGAAGTGGTGGACAGGGCCCTAGCTTATCGTCCCATTGAGTTGTAAAGCGTTCCGCCAGTACGTCAGTTCAGCACCCGCTACTGCACCCTGCCGGAGGCAGGGGCCGCCGTCATCGAGGCCGGGCAGCATGCGGCCCTCTGCTACGAGCCCTGGCAGGACTTCTCCGCCGGCTTCATCCTCGGCCGCTGCCTACAGTTCGACAACGAACAGTTCGGCAGCTGGTACGAGGCTCAACATCCCCTTCCGGTAGTCCCTGTCGTGCGCATTCCAGAATCCGCAGGGTTGCACGTCAGGCGGAGTGGGTGGTGACGGTAAAGAGTTGGGTCCCTGCGGGATTCCTTTTGGCAAGGAAGCTGGACGCTGTGGGGCGCGGACACCGACCCTCGGTGACATGAGCGATCACTGCATTACACCCGTCGTCCCTGTTCCCGCCCATGAACCTCCGTACTACGCCGTTGTGTTCACCTCCATCCGCACCGAGGGGGACGGCGGATACGGTGCGACCGCCCAGCGCATGGGCGAACTGGTCAAGGAGATTCCCGGGTTCCTCGGAGAGGACTCTGCCCGCTCCCCGGGCGGTCTCTCGATCACCGTCGCCTACTTCCGGGACCTCGCCGGCATCGAGCAGTGGCGCGACCATGCTGAGCATCGCGTGGCCAAGGCGCAGGGGCGTGCGCACTGGTACGAGCGCTACTCGCTGCACATCGCCAAGGTCGAGCACAGCAATGGGTTCGATCGGAGGGGCGCCCCGACCGTCGGGCCCTGCGAGGCGGTCTCGCCGGATGGCGTTCAGCGGTGATGTGAGACCGAGCGAAGGAAGGCCGTCCAGCTGCCCGGCGCGAGCCGGAGTATCGGTCCGTCCGGGTCCTTGGAGTCTCGGACGGCGATGGTGCCGGGGACGTTGCGGGCGCCTTCCACGCACTCGCCATTACCGCTGCTGTAACTGGACTTCACGAACTCGAAGTTCGGCACGGCTCACAGCTCCTTGCGGATGGGTTCGATCAGGGCGACGGAATCGCTCAGTTTGCTGAGGAGGCTCACCGACGTGCCTGAGAAGGTGATCCTCGGCGTGCTGTCTGTTGAGTCTGTGATGTCCGACAGCGGCAGCCGGGCGGGAGCGCTGCCGTGTGTGGTGCGCTGCATTGAGGCGACAGCACGGCAAAGCCATCGGTGACCCACCTGGCGGTAGGCACTGCTCGCCTTCAACTGGGCCTCTCGACATCGAGGGTTGGCGCGGCGGGCGGGTGAGCCTCCCGGTTGTTGCTGTGTCCGCAGGCAACTGGCCGGAAGGTGCCTCAGCGGTGAGGTGAGACCACGCGGAGGAAGGCCGTCCAGGACCCCGGCGTGAGTCGGAGTACCGGCCCGTCCGTGGCCTTGGAGTCCTGGACGGCGATGGTGCCGGGTATGTTGCGGGCGACCTCGACGCACTCCTGGCCGGCGTTGCCGCCGCTGTAGCTGGACTTGATGAACTCGTATCCGGGCATGCCGACTACATCTCCTTCAGGATTTCGTCGATCAGTTTGACCGAGTTGCGCTGAGCGAGGCTCAGTCGCGTGATGCGCTCGAAGAGCCCCCTGTGGTGGTCGGCATCAGTATTGCTCTCCAACCAGACAGTTGACGAGGTGGTATCCACGTGGACCACGTCCAGCGCGCCGGGCTCAGCGAACGACACGATGGTGAAGGCCCCGTTCATGCCCGGATGGGCGCCCGCGAGATGCGGCAGTACCTGCAGTTTCACATTCGGTCGCCGTACCGCGTCCAGCAGGTGCTCCAACTGGGCCCGCATGACGTCCCGCCCACCGACCAGCTGACGCAGGGCCGCCTCGTGGACGACCGCCCAGAGTTCCAGAGGGTTTTCGCCGTCCAGTCGAGCCTGCCTGGCCATGCGGGACTCGACGAACGGCTCGATCTCGTCCGGGTCCTCCCAGTGGCCGTTGCCGACGGCGAGTGCTCGCGCATAGTCGGCCGTCTGCAACAGGCCGGGGACCGTGGCCTGTTGCCAGGTGCGAATGTTGGTTGCGCTGTCCTCAAGCGCGACGTACTCGACCATCCCCTGCAGCTGTGGGTACTGGTTCCACCAGCCGTGCGCCTTGCGCCGCTCGCGGTCCGCCTTCGCCAGCGCCAGCAGATTTCCGATCGCGGCCTCGTCGTGTTCACCGTAGAGGTGGCACAGTGCCCTGACGGCTGCCTGCGGGACCGTCTGTTCCGGGTCGAGACGTCCCTCACCGGTACCGCGCTCCGGGTGGCCGTCAGCGACCCGAGGGGCGAGCGGCTCCCGGCCACCCGCACCGCCGACCTCGACGACCAGTTCGGCCGTGGGCTCCTGCTCGTCCGCACGTACGCCGACCGATGGGCGGTCGAGAAGCTCACCGTGGGCAAGACGGTCTGGGCGGAACTCGAACTCGACGTCCCGAGGGGCCTGCACGCATAGCGTGCTGAGCCGCGTGTCCGGTTGCTGCCGCGGCAAGGACCCCCGATCCCACGACTCCTCGACCCCGCGACGCCCCGACCCCCAACCACCCCCTGAGAACCCCCTATGCGTTTCTCAGGCAAATCACAGGCTGCGGAAAGCGTGTTCTCAGAGGGCGCCGACACCGTGGGGACCATGACCACGACCTCGCCCCACGGGCGCACCGAACTGCTCAGGCCGGACGGGAGCCCCGTGCGGGTGCTGGTGGTGGACGACGAGCTGTCGATCACCGAGCTGCTGTCCATGGCCCTGCGCTATGAGGGATGGCAGATACGGAGTGCGGGGGACGGCACGGGAGCCGTCCGGGCCGCGCGGGAGTTCCGGCCCGACGCGGTCGTCCTGGACATGATGCTGCCGGACATGGACGGGCTGGCCGTCCTGGGGCGGCTGCGCCGTGAGGTGCCGGACGTTCCCGTCCTCTTCCTCACCGCCAAGGACGCCGTGGAGGACCGTATCGCCGGGCTCACGGCCGGTGGGGACGACTACGTCACCAAGCCGTTCAGCCTGGAGGAGGTCGTGGCCCGGCTGCGGGGGCTCATCCGGCGGTCCGGGGCCGCCGACCGGCGGTCGGACTCCGTGCTGGTGGTCGGGGATCTGAGCCTCGACGAGGACAGTCACGAGGTGGCGCGGGCCGGGGAGAACATCCATCTCACCGCCACCGAGTTCGAGTTGCTGAGGTTCCTCATGCGCAACCCGCGGCGGGTGCTGAGCAAGGCCCAGATACTCGACCGTGTGTGGTCGTACGACTTCGGCGGGCAGGCCAATGTCGTCGAGCTGTACATCTCCTATCTGCGCCGGAAGATCGACGCCGGCCGGGAGCCGATGATCCACACCCGGCGCGGTGCCGGTTACCTGATCAAGCCTGCCGCATCATGAGCGGGCGGCGGCGGGCGGGACAGCCGCGGACCCTGCGGACGCGGCTCGTCGTCGCGTCCGTGGTGCTGATCGCCGTGGTGTGCGCGGTGATCGGGACGGTGACCGCCCTCGCCCTGCGCCAGCACCTGAACGACCAGTTGGACGGGCAGGTCGAGGACGCCGGCAAGCGTCTGTCGGTGCCCTTCAAACCGGGCGGCGGGGACGCGCCCCCGGCGACGGAGGACCGCATCGAGGGCTTCGTCACCAAGGGGCCCGTGCAGGAGAAGACCGTCGCGGCCGAGGTCGGCGCGGACGGCAAGGTCACCAGGGCCGTCATGGCGGAGCGGCAGTCCGACGAGGCCAGTGGCTTCGAGGGCCGGGCCGCCGAGCTCGACGACGCCGTGAAGGACGTGCTCTCCGCCGTTCCCACGGACGGCGGCCCCCACACCGTGACACTGCCCGGCCTCGGTGAGTACCGCGTGACGTACGTCCACGGCTTCGAGGGCGGCTACTACGTGGCCCTCCCGACCGAGACGGTCACCAACACCCTCCACACCCTCGTCCTCGTGGAGATCAGCGTCACCGCGGCCGCCGTCGTCGCCGCGGGCATCGCCGGCACCGTCATCGTCGGCGTCGCCACCCGCCCCCTCCGCCGGGTCGCCGCCACCGCGACCCGCGTCTCCGAACTCCCCCTCCACACCGGCGAGGTCAACCTCAGCGAACGGGTCCCCGAGTCCGAGACCGACCCGCACACCGAGGTCGGGCAGGTCGGCGCCGCGCTCAACCGCATGCTGGCCCACGTGCACGCGGCCCTGCACTCCCGCCAGCAGAGCGAGACGCGGGTACGGCAGTTCGTGGCCGACGCCAGCCATGAGCTGCGCACCCCGCTCGCCTCCATCCGCGGGTACGCCGAGCTGACCAGACGCGGCAGAGAGGACATCGGGCCGGACACCAAGCACGCCCTCGGGCGTATCGAGTCCGAGGCCGGGCGCATGACCCTGCTCGTCGAGGATCTCCTGCTGCTGGCGCGTCTCGACGCCGGCCGCCCCCTCCAGTTCGAGCAGACCGACCTCGTCCCCCTCGTCGTGGACACCGTCAGCGACGCCCGCGCGGCCGGCATGGACCACACCTGGCGTCTCGACCTGCCCGACGAACCGGCACTCGTGTCGGCGGACGCGGCACGTCTGCACCAGGTGCTCGTCAATCTCCTCGGCAACGCCCGCAACCACACCCCACCCGGCACGACGGTCACTGCCCGTGTTCAACGGCGGGGCCCGTGGCTGTGCGTGGACGTCGAGGACAACGGTCAGGGCATCCCCCAGGACCTGCTTCCGCACGTCTTCGAACGGTTCGCGCGCGGCGACTCTGCGCGCACCCGTGCCACCGGCTCGACCGGCCTCGGCCTCGCGATCGTGCAGGCCGTGGCGGCGGCGCACGGCGGCGCCGTGACCGTCGACAGTGTGCCGGGACGCACCGTGTTCACGCTGCGTCTGCCCGCCCTGCCCGCGTATCCGGACCCCGAACCGAGCCGACAGCAACACTCACAGGCACGGCACAGCGTCACCACATGGGCGGAACAGGGCGCCTGACGAAGGTCGGTCCCATGCGAACCGACTCTTCTCCCGGCACCCTGCCGGCGCGGGAGCACCTCCCGGCCGGAGATGCCGGTACGCCTGTCCTGGACGTAGTGATCCCCGTCCACAACGAGGAGAAGGACCTCAAGCCCTGTGTGCTGAGACTGCGTGATCACCTCAAGCGCACCTTCCCGTACGCGTTCCGCATCACGATCGCGGACAACGCGTCGACGGACACCACCCCCCAGGTGGCGTCGCGGCTGGAGGCGGAGGTCGAGGAGGTCACGTCCTTCCGGCTGGAGCAGAAGGGCCGCGGCCGGGCGCTGCGGACCGTCTGGGCCGCCTCGGACGCCCCGGTCCTCGCCTACATGGACGTGGACCTGTCCACCGACCTCAACGCCCTGCTGCCACTGGTGGCGCCGCTGATCTCCGGCCACTCGGATCTCGCGATCGGCTCCCGGCTGGCCCGCACCTCGCGCGTCGTGCGCGGACCCAAGCGGGAGTTCATCAGCCGGGCGTACAACCTCATCCTGCGCGGCTCGCTCCAGGCCCGCTTCTCCGACGCGCAGTGCGGTTTCAAGGCCGTACGGCGAGATGTCGCCCAGGTGCTCCTGCCCCTCGTCGAGGACACCGGATGGTTCTTCGACACCGAGCTGCTGGTGCTCGCCGAGCGGGCCGGACTCCGTATCCACGAAGTCCCGGTCGACTGGGTCGACGACCCCGACTCGACCGTGCACATCGTGCGGACGGCGACCGACGACCTCAAGGGCGTGTGGCGGGTCGGCAAGGCCCTGGCCAGTGGCTCGCTCCCGCTCGACCGGCTCGCCCGCCCGTTCGGCGACGACCCGCGCGACCGCGCGATCAAGGACGTGCCCGGCGGCCTGGCCCGCCAGCTCCTCGGATTCTGCGCCGTCGGTGCCCTGTCCACCCTGTTCTACCTGCTGCTGTACAGCGGCTTCCGCGTCTTCACCGGCTCCCAGGTCGCCAACGCGCTCGCCCTGCTGGTCTCCGCCCTCGCCAACACGGCGGCCAACCGGCGCCTCACCTTCGGCGTCCGCGGCCGTGAAGGGGCCGTACGGCACCAGGCGCAGGGCCTGGTCGTCTTCGGTATCGGCCTCGCTCTGACCAGTGGCTCGCTCGCCGCCCTCGACGCGGCCAGCAGCGCCCCCGCGCACTCCACCGAACTGGCGGTCCTGGTCGCCGCCAACCTCGCGGCGACCGTACTGCGCTTCCTGCTCTTCAGGGCGTGGGTCTTCCCGGACCAGCGCGACGCCCCTTCCGCAGTGGCCGCGCCACACACCTCGGTCGAGCAACCGGCGTCGCCCTACGGCCCGTTGCCGCGGCGCTCATCCCCGCACACGCACCACACCGACCCCAGGGACTCCCGATGACCGTCCACTACGACCAGCAGACCCCCGACGCGACAGAAGAGGCTGAAAGGGCCCCCGAGGCCCACCGGACCCACGAGGCCCACCAGACCCACGAGGCCCACGAGGCCCCCCGGACCCACGAGGCCCACGGCGGAGTCGGGAGCCCCGGCACCCGGGGACGGCGGCTGTGGCGCGGTCGCCCCGAGGACCCCCGGTGGGCACGCCCGGCCTTCCTCGGCCTGCTCCTCGCCACGTTCCTGCTCTACCTCTGCAACCTGAGCGCCTCCGGCTACGCCAACTCCTTCTACTCGGCGGCCGTCCAGGCGGGCAGCCAGTCCTGGAAGGCCTTCTTCTTCGGCTCGCTGGACGCGGCCAATGCCATCACCGTCGACAAGCCCCCGGCCGCGCTGTGGCCGATGGCCCTGTCGGTCCGGCTCTTCGGCCTCAGCTCGTGGGCGATCCTCGTCCCCGAGGTCCTCATGGGTGTCGGCACGGTCGCCGTCGTCCACGCGGCCGTACGACGCCGGTTCAGCCCGGCGGCCGGTCTGATCGCGGGTGCGGTGCTCGCGCTCACCCCCGTCGCTGCGCTGATGTTCCGGTTCAACAACCCGGACGCGATGCTGGCCCTGCTGACGGCCGTGGCCTGCTACTTCGTGATCCGGGGCCTGGAGGACGGCCGTACGAAGTGGCTGGTGTGGGCCGGCGTCGCGATCGGCTTCGCGTTCCTCGCCAAGACCCTGCAGGCCTTCCTGATCCTGCCGCCGCTGGCCGTCGTCTACGCGGTCTGCGCGCCGGTGCCGGTGAAGAAGCGGATCGGTCAGCTCGCCGCGGGTCTGGCAGCCATCGTCGTCTCCGGCGGCTGGTGGGTCGCGATCGTCGAGCTGTGGCCCGCCTCCTCCCGCCCGTACATCGGCGGTTCGCAGAACAACTCCTTCCTGGAGCTGACCTTCGGCTACAACGGCCTCGGCCGCCTCAACGGCGAGGAGACCGGCAGCGTCGGCGGCGGGGGCCGCAACGGCGGCGGCAACTGGGGCGAGACCGGCTGGGACCGCCTCTTCGGCTCCGGCATCGGCGGCCAGGTCTCCTGGCTGATCCCGGCCGCGCTGATCCTGCTGGCCGCGGGCCTGGTGGCCACCCGCAAGGCCGGCCGTACGTCCGTGACCCGGGGCTCGTTCCTGGTCTGGGGCGGCGCCCTGCTCACGACCATGCTGGTCTTCAGCTACATGCAGGGCATCTTCCACGAGTACTACACCGTGGCCCTCGCTCCCTACATCGCCCCGCTGGTCGGCATGGGCGCGGCGCTGCTCTGGGAGAGGCGTGACAGGGCATGGGCGTCGCTGACCCTGGCGGCCGCGATGACGGCCACCGCGGCCTGGGGGTACGTCCTGCTCAACCGCTCCTCCGACTACCTGCCCTGGCTGAAGTGGCTGGTGCTGGTCGGCGGTCTCCTCGCGGCCCTCGGCCTGATCTTCTCGGCCCGGCTGGGACGCCGACTCGCCCTGGGTGTCGTCGGATTGGGCCTGGCAGCGGCACTCGCCGGCCCGGCCGCCTACACCCTCACCACGGTGAACGAGGGGCACACCGGCTCGATCGTCACGGCCGGTCCCGCCGTCGCGGGCGGCCGGGGCGGCGGCCCCGGCGGTATGGGCGGCGGCCCCGGCGGGGGCGGAATGCCGGGCCAGAACGCGCAGGGCCTAAACCCGCAGGGCCAAGGACAGCAGAACGGCGACGGCTTCCCCGGCGGCGGCATGCCGGGACAGCAGAACGGCAACGGCGGCACCCAAGGGCAGGGGCAGGGCCAGAACCAGCAGGACGGTATGCCCGGCCGCGGCCAGACCGGTGACGGCGGCGGCATGGGCGGCCGGGGCGGTGTCGGCGGTCTGCTCAACGGCGCCGGTGTCAGCGACGAGGCCAGGGATCTGCTGGAGGAGAACGCGAGTGACCACACCTGGGTCGCCGCGGCCATCGGTGCCCAGAACGCCGCGAGCTACCAGCTCTCCACCGGCGACCCGGTCATGGCGATCGGCGGTTTCAACGGCACCGACCCGTCACCGACGTTGGCCGAGTTCCAGCAGTACGTGGCGGACGGGGAGATCCACTACTTCATCGCCTCCGGTGCGGGCGGGGGCATGGGTGGCAGGGGCGACGGCACCTCCGCGCAGATCACGGAGTGGGTGGAGGCCAACTTCAAGCAGGTCACGGTGGGGTCGGCGACCTTCTACGACCTGACGCAGAGGACCAGTGGCTGACGCAGCCGCAACGTCGGACACGGCGGTGGCCCGGGGCGCTCAACGGCTCCGGGCCACCACCCTCGCCGTACGGCGTAAAATTGCGTTGTACGGCGTATGGGAGCCGTTCTACGGTGTACAGCATGACGACGTCCCCCCAGGAACAGGCCCAAGCGGCCGAAGCCCGACCCCAAGGCCACCCGCAGCGCTGGCTGATCCTCGGTGTCATCTGTCTGGCCCAGCTCACCGTGCTGCTCGACAACACGATCCTGAACGTGGCGATCCCCTCCCTCACCAGCGAACTGGGCGCCGCCACCTCCGACATCCAGTGGATGATCAACGCGTACTCGCTGGTGCAGTCCGGTCTGCTGCTGACCGCCGGCAGCGCCGCGGACCGCTACGGCCGCAAGAAGATGCTGGCCACGGGCCTCGTCCTGTTCGGCATCGGCTCCCTGGTGGCCGGACTGGCCCAGAGTTCCGGTCAGTTGATCGCGGCGCGGGCCGGCATGGGTATCGGCGGCGCGCTGCTGATGACGACCACGCTCGCCGTGGCGATGCAGATCTTCACGCCCGAGGAGCAGCCGAAGGCGATCGGCATCTGGGCGGCCGTGAACTCCCTCGGTTTCGCGGCCGGTCCGCTCATCGGCGGCTTCATGCTGGACCACTTCTGGTGGGGCGCGATCTTCCTGATCAACCTGCCGGTCGCCGCGATCGGGCTGGTGGCGGTCGTGGCGCTGGTGCCCGAGTCCAAGAACCCGCAGGGCGACCGCCCCGACCTGCTCGGTGCCCTGCTGTCCACGATCGGCATGGCCTCCCTGGTGTTCGCGATCATCTCCGGGCCCGAGCACGGCTGGACGTCCGGCCGGGTGCTGGCGACGGCCGCCGTCGCGGTCGTGGTGCTGGGCGCGTTCGCGTACTGGGAGAGCCGGATCCCGTATCCCATGCTCGACATGCACTTCTTCCGGAACCGGCGGTTCACCGGAGCCGTGGCGGGAGCGGTGCTGATCACCTTCGGGATGGGCGGTTCGCTCTTCCTGCTCACCCAGCACATGCAGTTCGTCCTCGGATACGGCCCCCTGGAGGCGGGGCTGCGCACAGCGCCCCTCGCGCTGATGATCGTGGCCCTGAACTTCACCGGCCTCGCGGCGAAGTGGTCGGCCAGGCTCGGCACCCCGGTCTCCATCGGGCTCGGCATGACGGCCATGGCCGCCGGCCTCGTGTCGATCGCGACGCTCACCCACCACGGGTACCCGGGCACGCTGCTGGGCCTGGTGCTCATCGGTGCGGGAGCCGCGGTCGCCAGCCCGGCGATGGCGCACGCCATCATGAGCTCCATCCCGCCGGAGAAGGCCGGTGTCGGCGCCGGTGTCAACGGCACCGTGGCGGAGTTCGGACAAGGACTCGGCGTCGCGGTGCTCGGGGCCGTGCTCAACTCCCGCTTCGCCGCGCTGATCCCGGTGGCCGCGGTGTCCCTGCCGGGGGCGCTGGCCGAGGCGGGGTCGGACGCGGAGCGGGCGCGGATCACCGACGCCTTCGCCTCCGGCCTGGAGACCAGTCAGCTGGTCGGCGCGGCGGCCGTGCTGGCCGGAGGTGTGGTCGCGGCGGCGTTGTTGCGGCGGGCAGAGCGGGCAGACTCCGCCTGAGAACCGAGGTGGTCCGGCTCACTGTGCGGCTGCGGTCTCGTCGTGGCTGGTCGCGCCCACGCGGCGCAGCCGCACGGCGACACCGCTCCCGCACCCCTCGGCCGGCTGCCGCCTAGGTCGTGTCCGCAAAGTCCCGCCTGCCCTGCGACGCCTGGCACGCACTCTCGCCGCACCGGGCGAAAGCCCACGTACAACCAGTACGAGGGCTTCCGCCCGGCACACCGAGAGCACGCACCATACGCCGCGGGGCCCGCCCTCCGGGCGGACGACGGGACTTTGCGGACACGACCTAGCATCTCTGCCAGTGAAGGATCTCCAGGAAGGTGCGCCATGGTGAGGGCGACCGGGCAGACGGCGCGGACCAGTGTCTGGTTGGAGGGCAAGGAGCGTCGCGGCGGGCGCGGCGGGGGGCAGCCGTCCGGGCTCGACCGGGACCGGATCGTCGAGGCGACGGTCCGGCTGCTGGACGCCGAGGGGCTGGCCAAGTTCTCGATGCGGCGACTGGCCGCCGAGCTGAACGTGACCGCGATGTCCGTCTACTGGTACGTCGACACCAAGGACGACCTCCTGGAGCTCGCCCTCGACGCCGCCTTCGGCGAACTGACCCTGCCCGACCCGGAGGCCGACGAGGACTGGCGGGACCAGCTGCGGGCGCTGGCCCATGGGTACCGAGGGCTGCTGGTGCGCCATCCGTGGCTGTCCCCGCTGATCGGCACCTACGTCAACATCGGGCCGAACAGCCTCGCCTTCTCCCGCCTGGTGCAGCACATCATCCGCAGGACCGGCCTGCCCGCGCACGGGCTGGTGGCCGCCATCTCGGCCGTCTTCCAGTTCGTGTACGGCTTCGGCACCATCGAGGGCCATTTCATCGCCCGCAGCGCGGCGTTCGGGATGACCCCGGACGACTACTTCCAGCACACCATGAGCACGGTGACCCAGGCTCCGCAGGCCGCCGACCTCGTCCAGGACGCCACGGAACTCATGGAGGCCCGCGGCGGCGACACGGTCGAGGAGATGTGGGAGCGGGACTTCGACTTCGCCCTGGACCTGCTGGTGGCGGGCATCGAGGCGATGGTGGCGCGCAGTGCCTCGCCGTCTCAGTCGCCCTGAACGAGCCGCGCGGGGAACCCGCCGGTCGCCACCGGCCCCCACTGCCGCGGCGTCACGCGAATGATCGACCGGAACTTGGTCATGCGGGACCGGCGGCCCACCGGAAGCCACTCTCCGGATGATCCAGCCCCACCACCGGCTCTACGTCTGCAGAACTGTGGAGGCGTCGGCCCTGCCGTGCACGCTGTATCGCATCAGCGACCCGGACACCGCGCCGGCCCGCGCATGGTCAGTCGTCGAGCGTCCGGTAGACGGTGGTCCAGAAGTCCTGGTGGAGTCGGGGGGTGTCCGCGGAGTCCATGGCCGTCTGCGTCAGCAGAATCCCGATGAGCCGTTCCGCCGGGTCGGCGTACGCTGTCGTGCCCAGGCCGCCGTCCCACCCGAACTGCCCCACGGACGCGAGGTCACGGCGATGGGTGCGCACCGCCATGCCGAAGCCGTAGCCGCCGTGCCGTCCGAAGAGGTCACCGAACTGGTCCTTCTCGACCTTCTGCTCCGGCGTCAGGTGGTCCGTGGTCATCAGCTCGACCGAGGCGCGGGAGAGGACGCGCTCGCCTTCGTGGCTCCCCTTGTTCAGCAGCATCCGGTGGAACGCGTGGTAGTCGTCGACGGTGGAGACCAGACCGTCACCACCGGCCTCGAACACCGGCGGCCGGCTGTACTTACCGCCGACGGCCTCGTCCCAGGTCGTGAGTTCGCCGGTCTCCGGGTCGTGGGCGTAGCTGGTGGGAAGCCGGTGCATCCGGTCGGCGGGCACGTGGAACCCGGTGTCCACCATCCCCAGTGGCTCGAACAGCCGCTCGCGCAGGAACTCCCCGAAGGACCGGCCCGCCACTCTCGAGACCAGGACCCCGAGCACGTCTGAGCCGACGTGGTACTGCCACCGTTCGCCGGGCTGGTACATCAGCGGAAGAGCGCCCAGCTGCTTGATCCACTCGTCCGGTCCGACCGTCGGCCAGTTCGCGGTCCCGTCACCGATGACGCCCCGCTCCCGGACGGCGACCTGGATCGGGTACGTGTCCGGCGGAGCCGGCACCAGACCGAAACCGAAGGTCAGGGTCAGCAGATCGCGCACGGTGATCGAGCGCCGGGCGGGCACGGTGTCGTCCAACGGGGCGTCGATCCGCGCCAGCACCCGCCGGTTCGCCAGCTCGGGCAGCCAGGTCTCGACCGGGTCGTCCAGTCGCAGTCGGCACTCCTCGACCAGGATCATCACCGCCGCGGCAGTGACCGGCTTGGTCAGTGAGGCCATGCGGAAGAGGGTGTCCCGACGCATCGGCGCACCACCCGGAGCCCCCGCAGATCGTCGGTCACCGCGAGCAGCGCCGACGAGGCCGTCCGCCCCACCGCCGTCCGGCGATCCGCCCTCCGATCCACCGTGGAGTCCGGCGTCCGGTCCGCCGCCCGAACGGCCGACCGATCGAGCATCCGATCGATGAGCCGCGTGCAGCGTGCCCAAGGCCTCGACGTGCACCTGGTCGCCCCTGCCGACCAGGGCGACCAGTCCGGGAACCGCCCCGGACTCGACGTAACCGGCAAGCACCTCGCGCATCCGGCGCAGCCCCGCTCGCGAAAGCCCACCGTCCGCGCCGCCACTCAGAGCCCAGTTCCCCCGCTCGTCCCAGCTCACGGTCTGTCTGGTGGCCTGTGACATGTCGTCCCCCTTGTGTTCACTTTGATCGCCGAGTTGGTCGTCCGGCCTGCCCTTCAGCATTTCGCCTGGCCGGAAGGGGAACAACGGGAGATCACGAAAGGCCGGATAACCTGCCGCTTATGGATCGTGGTGTGTCGTCACAGCGCCGAGGGGGACGGGGACGGGACGGGTGGAGCTGAGGGACATCGAGATCTTCCTGACGCTTGCGGAAGAACTTCACTTCGGCAGGACGGCCCAACGGCTGCACGTTTCGCAAGCGCGGGTCAGCCAGGCTCTCAAGAAGCAGGAACGAGGCGTCGGGGCGCGGTTGTTCGAGCGCACCAGCCGAAACGTGCGGCTGACCCCGCTGGGCGAGCAACTGCGCGAGGACCTGCTGCCGGTCTACCGGGGGCTACGGGAGAGCGTGGAGCGGGCCAGGCTCGCCGCGCGGGGTACGACCGAGGTGTTACGCGTGGGCATGCTGCCCAGCAACGCCCACGATCTACGGCCCTACTGGGAGGCGTTCCGCGCCCGCCACCCGCAGTGTGCCCTGCGCATACGGCACAACCCGTTCGTCGACGCGTTCGGCCCGCTGCGGCGGGGAGAGATCGACGTCCTGGTCGCCTGGCTGCCTGTGGAGGAGCCCGACCTCACGGTGGGGCCGGTCATCTACACCGAACACGCGGTGGCACTCGTCGCCCACGACCACGAACTGGCCGTCCGGCCATCGGTCTCCCTGGAGGTCTTCGGCGATTTCGGCATTTGGCAGGGCCCGGCCGGACCCGATTACTGGGCGGACGCCTTCACGCCCTTCCAAACCCCCAGCGGCCGCCCGATCGAACGCCACAGCCCGGCCATCAAGAGCCTGGACGACTTGTTCACCCAGGTCGGCGCCGGGGACGTCATCCACAACCTGGGCGCCCACGTCACCCGCTACCACGCCCGCCCCGACATCGTCTATCTGCCCATTCACGACTGGCCGGGCCTGCGCTGGGGCCTGGTCTGGCGCAGCGACACCGAGTTCGCCCCCGTCCGGGCACTTGCCCAGGTTGTGGGGGACTTGGGTACGGCGAGGCACTGAGAGTGTCGCGGCGACGGCGGTGAAGGCGAGGAAGCGTTCCGGCTTGTGCTCGTAACGGTGGTGCGTGACCCTGCCGTGCTCACCCTTGCGGCAGCGACTCGCCCTGCACGGCCTGGATGTCCAGCTCGACCTTCAGCGTCGTGCCGATGGCCGCGATGCCCGCCTCGACGACCTGGTTGTAGTTCATCGCGAAGTCGTCCCGGTGCAGTTCGGTCGTCGCCCGGAACGCCGCCCGTGTCCCGCCCCACGGGTCGGCCCCCGTCCCCAGGTAGGCCAGGTCCAGATCGACCGGCCGTACGACACCGTGCATGCCCAACTCCCCGTGCACCGTCCAGCGGTCGGAGCCGGCCGCGGCCGTGACGCCCGTCGAGCGGTAGGTGATCTCGGGGTACTTCGCCACGTCCAGGAAGTCCGGCGACTTCAGATGCCGGTCCCGCATCCCGTTGCCCGTGTCGATGGAGTCGGCCTGGATCACCGCTTGGACCCGGGACTTGGTGACGTCGTCCGCAGCGACCTCGATGGCACCGGAGAACCGTGTGAACCGGCCGCGCACACTGGAGATCCCCAGGTGCCGGGCGACCGCGGCCACGCCGGAGTGCGCGGGGTCGACGGTCCAGGGTCCGGGCGGCGGCAGTTGTGTGCCGCCCTGCCGCGCCAGGGTCACCGTGCCGGCCTCGGCCCGGCCGCTCGCCGTGACGATCGCGCTCGCGGCGGCGGGCGCGTAGCCGACGGCGGTGACGATGAGGGTGTAGGCCCCCGGCCGCAGTGGCTGCGGGTCCCGTACGGTCCCCTCGGCGTCCGCCTCCGCGCGCAGGACCTGCGCGCCGGTCATGTCGGTCACCGTGACGACCGCGTGCGACACGGCCCATCCGTCCCGGGTGCGGATCCTCGCGGTCAGTCCCATCTCACGTCACTCCTTCGAGCTCAAGGAACCGGCCCGCGGCGGCGGCGCGCCTCCGCTCAGGCGCGCCGCCCGCCACGGGCCGGGGTCTGGCTACTCGCCGGGGTGGGCGAGTTCGATGTCGTGGTCGTCGACGCCGTGGCCGGTCACCGTCACAGCCGTCGCCACCGGCGGGTAGCCGGTCGCGATGACCGTGTACTCGCCGCCGTCCAGGTCGGTGAAGGCGTATGCCCCGTCCGCGCCGGTGGTGGCGCTCCCGACGACGTTGCCCGCCGCGTCGACCAGCGTGACCCGGGCGTCGGCCAGCGGACCGTGCGGCGCCCGTACGACGCCCTGGACCTGGGCGCCGGCCTCCAGGTCGACCTCGACGCGGGTGACGCCGGTGCCGCCGATCTCGACGGGCAGGGCGCGCGGCCGGTGTCCGGCGGCGTTCACCGCGACGGTCACGGCACCCGGCACCAGCTCGGCGAAGGAGAACTCGCCCTGCTCACCGGTGGTGGCGGTGGCCAGCAGGTCCCCCCGGACATCGGTGACGATCACCATCGCGTCCTTGACCGGCAGCGCGCTCCCCGCGGCCCGGACCGCACCGGTCAGTCCGCTGGTGCCGCTGAGCAGGATGTCGTACGCGACCGGCTCGTCGTCGACGACGATCGTGGAGGCCTGGGGCTGGAAGCCGTCGGCGGAGGCGATCAGGACGTACGAGCCCGCGCCCGGCGCGTCGACGGCGTACGCGCCGTCGGACTGCGCCACCGACCGGCCGAGCTGCCGCCCGGCGAGGGAGATCAGCGTGACCGCCGCCTGCGCCACGGGCGCGCTCTCGGCACCCCGGACGAAGCCGCGCACCGGGACTCCGGCGAGCCCCTGGCTCTCCTCGGGAGCGGCGTCGGTCCGGGAGGAGGTGTCGGCCCAGCTCGGGACGCGTTCCTGCGCGGCCACCGGCGCCGGCGCCACGGCCTTCGGCGGCTGCGACTCGGCGGCCTGGGCCAGGGCCCCCTTCGTCCTCAACGGGACCTCCTTGATGAACAGGGCGAACACCAGGGCGAGGAAGGCGATCGGCGCGGCGTACAGGAAGACGTCCGCGACGCCGTGGCCGTACGCGCTCTCGATGACGGTGCGTACCGGGGCGGGCAGCGCGTCGAGGTCGGGGATCTCGCCGTGGCCCGAGGAGCCCCGCACGCCCAGTGCGGTCAGGCCCTCCTCGGCGTAGTGGGTGATCCGGTGGCTGAGGACCGCGCCCAGTGCCGAGACACCGATGGCACCGCCGAGGGAGCGGAAGAAGGTCACCACCGAGCTGGCGGCGCCCAGGTCGCTGGGGTCCACCTGGTTCTGGGTGGCCAGCACCAGGTTCTGCATCATCATGCCGACGCCGAGGCCCAGCAGGGCCATGTGGACGGCGACGTGCCAGTACTCGGTGTCGTGGCGGATCGTGCCCAGCAGCCCGAGGCCCGCCGTCACCAGCACACCGCCGGAGACCAGCCATGCCTTCCAGCGACCGGTGCGGGTGATGACCTGGCCGGAGACGGTCGAGGACACGAACAGGCCGAGGATCATCGGGATCGTGAGGACGCCGGACATCGTCGGCGACTCGTCGCGGGCCAGCTGGAAGTACTGGCTGAAGAAGATCGTGCCCGCGAACATCGCGACGCCGACGAACAGGGAGGACAGCGAGGCGAGGGTGATGGTGCGGTTGCGGAACAGGCGCAGCGGGATGATCGGCTCGCTCGCCCTGGACTCGGCGAACACGAAGACCAGCAGCAGCGCGAGCGAGCCGCCCGTCATCGCGTACGTCTGCCAGGACAGCCAGTCGTACTTGTCACCGGCGAAGGTCACCCAGACCAGCAGCAGGCAGACCGCGGCGGTGATGAAGAAGGCGCCCGCCCAGTCGACCTTGACCTTCCGCCTGACGACCGGGAGGTGCAGGGTGCGCTGGAGCACGATCAGCGCGATCACGGCGAAGGGCACGCCGACGTAGAAGCACCAGCGCCAGCCGAGCCAGTCGGTGTCGGTGATGACACCGCCGATCAGCGGGCCGCCGACCATCGCGGTGGCGAAGGTGGCGCCGAGGTAGCCGTTGTAGCGGCCGCGCTCGCGCGGGGAGATCATCGCGGCCAGGATGATCTGGGCCAGCGCGGACAGACCGCCCATGCCGATGCCCTGCACCGCACGGAAGGTGATGAGCATTCCGGCGTTCTGCGACAGACCGGCCAGCGCGGAGCCGGCCACGAAGACGACCAGGGCCAGCTGTATGAGCAGCTTCTTGGAGAACAGGTCGGCGAGCTTGCCCCACAGCGGGGTGGACGCGGTCATCGCCAGCAGCGACGCGGTCACCACCCAGGTGTAGGCGCTCTGGCCGCCGCCGAGGTCCTTGATGATGTCGGGCAGGGCGTTGGAGACGATCGTCGACGACAGGATCGCCACGAACATACCGAGCAGCAGCCCGGTCAGCGCTTCCATGATCTGCCGGTGCGACATCGGAGCGCCGTGGGCGGACGGGCCTCCTGAGTGCTTGGCGTGGGCCCGCACACCGGCTGGTGTGGTCGTTGCCATGGGCTTCCTTCTCTTACGGGGTGGTCGCGGGTGTACGGGGGGGCTCTTGGGGGTGGGGCGGCGCCGGCGGTCCGGCCGTGGTCCGGCAGTCGTCGAAGCTCGCGCGCAGCCGGGTCATGAGCCGGGTCAGCTGGGCGACCTCGTCGTCGGTCCAGTCGCTCAGCCGCTCGGCGAGCAGGTGCGTGGTCCGCCGGGACATCTCCCGCACCCGCTCCTCGCCGTCAGGGGTGAGCCGCAGGATGCGGCTGCGCTTGTCCGAGGGGTCGGGGGAGCGCTCGATCCAGCCGCGCTCGGCGACGTGGGCGACATGACGGCTGGTGACCGACATGTCCACGGCGAGCAGGTCCGCGAGCTTGCTCATGCGCATGTCCCCGTGGCGTGCCAGCAACGTCAGTACGGCGGCGGAACCGGCGGGGCAGTCGGACGGCAGCGTCCGTCCCATCTCCCGCTTCACGGCGCCGAAGGCGCTGAACTGGCGGACCAGCTCCTCGTACTGCGCCTGTTCGGCCATCACACCTCCCGTGTTTGTTGCTTAGGGCAACCATAGAAGCGCTTGGTTGCTACAGGCAAACAAACGGACGGGCGTGGGCGCAAAAAGTTGGCAAAGGCAAGCATTGCGACCGTAAATGTGCAGGTGAAGGGGGTCCTGTGACCCCCTGTGCAGGGCGGGAGCCCCCACTTGGGCCGAACGGGCGGATTCGCTAGGGTCTCAGGCCATGGCTAACACCCAGGGCCCCCAGGGCAACCACGACCCCGCAGGCAGCACCCAGATGTTCCGCGCGTTCGTCGACGAGGCTCCGCAGGGCGGACGTCAGCAGGCCTCCTCCGGCCCGCGCGTCGGTCTGATCGTCGGTGTGATCGTCGCGGTGGCGGTCGTGGCGGCGGTGGCCTGGCTGGCGCTCAAGTAGGCCGCAGGCCCCTTGATTCCACCGGACGGAGACGTCCCGCGGACGATGTGCACGCCCAGCGGCACGCGCCACGCCTCGACGCACACCGTCCAGGTCCCGACCCTCCCGCGCACCCGCCCCGATCGGCGCCGGAGGCTCCCGCGCCGACTCCACCGTCGCCCAGCCGACGCCGAGCGCCCCGATGATGCGGGTGCCGAAGGTGACGGTGCCCGAACGCACCGCCGTGCCGCCGGAGTTGTGGAAGGCGAGGGTCACCGTCTTCCACCAGCGCCGGTCGGCGGGTTCCCGCACGGGGGCGCCGACGGCGAGTTCGGCCGGTGCCGCGGGCGAGGCGGATGCCGAGGGTGCCTCGGGGGGTGAACCGCCGGGCCGGGTCGCGGATCCGGTGGGGCCCGCGGAGTCTGCCGCCTCGGCGGCTTCGCCGGCCTGAGGGAGAGGTCCCCGTCCGCCGAGGAAGCCGGCCCGGCCGGGCTCCGCCTCTCCTGCTGTCACGGGTGGCCGCGCGGACCGCCGCCCCTCACGCCGCCCCGGTGCGCTCCGCCGAGCGGCACCAGCGTCACCTCACCCGTCGGCAGGGCGGCCGTACCGGACACCCGCGGCGGGCCGCCCGCGGCCCCCGTCGAGAGGCACCCCTCACGGCCCCGCCGTCCCGCACACGGCCAAGTACGCCGCCCAGGCAGACGACGGCCGCCGACGCGCCCATCAGGGCGCACCGACGGCCAGGCGTCCAGGTCGTCCGGGGTGAGCTGGGCATCGGGCCATGGTGGCTGACGCTCAGTCACATATGAAGGGTCAGTCGGAGATGAGGCCTTCCCGCAGCTGCGCGAGGGTCCGGGTCAGCAGTCGGGAGACGTGCATCTGCGAGATGCCCACCTCCTCGCCGATCTGCGACTGGGTCATGTTGGCGAAGAAGCGCAGCATGATGATCCGCCGCTCACGGGGCGGGAGCTTGGCCAGCAGCGGCTTGAGGGACTCGCGGTACTCGACGCCCTCCAGCGCGCTGTCCTCGTAGCCGAGCCGGTCGGCCAGGGAGCCCTCGCCGCCGTCGTCCTCCGGGGCCGGGGAGTCCAGCGAGGAGGCGGTGTAGGCGTTGCCGACCGCGAGGCCGTCGACGACGTCCTCCTCGGACACGCCCAGCACGGTGGCGAGTTCGGTCACCGTCGGCGAGCGGTCCAGCTTCTGGGAGAGCTCGTCGCTGGCCTTGGTGAGGGCCAGGCGCAGCTCCTGGAGGCGGCGCGGGACACGCACCGACCAGGACGTGTCACGGAAGAACCGCTTGATCTCGCCGACGACCGTCGGCATGGCGAACGTCGGGAACTCCACGCCCCGTTCGCAGTCGAAGCGGTCGATCGCCTTGATCAGGCCGATGGTGCCGACCTGGACGATGTCCTCCATCGGCTCGTTGCGCGAGCGGAAGCGGGCGGCCGCGTAGCGCACCAGCGGGAGGTTGAGCTCGATCAGGGTGTCCCGGACGTACGCGCGCTCGGGGCTGTTCTCGTCCAGGGCGGCGAGCCGCAGGAACAGGGAGCGGGAGAGGGTGCGGGTGTCGATGTTCACCGAAGCCGGCAGGGCCGGGACGTCGGCGGCCGGGAGGGCCGGGGCCTCTACGGCCTGGAGGGCCGTAACGTCGTCGAGCGCGGCGTCGGGCGCGGACTCGCTCTTCGTGAGCGTGAGCACCTTCGAGCTGCCCTGTTCTACGGACATGCCACCCCCTTTGGGTCGCGGGACGGTCGCGGCGGACGCTCCCGTCGAGGAACGTCAGCCTTCACCTGAATACCGGAGCCGAAGCCGCGGCAAACGCGCTTCCCGAAGAATGTCACATGTCGGCAACACGCTGTAGTGACATGTCGACATGTGAGACCCGAATCCGCCCTGGATAAAGGGGGTCTGACGGTATTTCGGCACGCAACTGTCGGGATCCGCCCTGGTGAGCGATTCGCTCGTGACGGTGACCGGTCGATCTTGTATGCGGTTACGCGTCGATCCGGTTGGCCGACCGCAGTCGTTGGAAGCTACGCGCGAGTAGCCTCGAAACGTGCATCTGGGAAACCCCGAGTTCCGCACTGATCTGCGACTGGGTGAGGTTGCTGTAGTAGCGCAGCAGAAGGATTCTCTGCTCGCGTTCGGGCAGCTGCACCAACAGATGCCGGACGAGGTCCCGGTGCTCCACGCCGTCCAGGGCGGGGTCCTCGTAGCCGAGCCGGTCGAGCAGTCCGGGCAGCCCGTCGCCCTCCTGTGCGGCCTCCAGTGAGGTGGCGTGGTACGACCGCCCGGCCTCGATGCAGGAGAGCACCTCGTCCTCGGTGATGCGCAGCCGCTCGGCGATCTCGGCGGTCGTCGGGGTGCGCCCGAAGGCGGTGGTGAGGTCCTCGGTCGCGCTGTTGACCTGGACCCAGAGCTCGTGCAGCCGGCGCGGTACGTGGACCGTGCGGACGTTGTCGCGGAAGTAGCGCTTGATCTCGCCGACGACGGTGGGCATCGCGAACGTCGGGAACTGGACGCCCCGGTCGGGGTCGAAGCGGTCGATGGCGTTGATGAGTCCGATGGTGCCGACCTGGATCACGTCCTCCATCGGCTCGTTGCGGGAGCGAAAGCGGGCGGCCGCGTAGCGCACGAGCGGGAGGTTCGCCTCGATGAGCGCTCCGCGTACGCGGTTGTGCTCCGGCGTGCCCGGCTGGAGCTGCTTGAGCTCCCCGAAGAGGACCTGGGTGAGCGCCCGGGTGTCGGCTCCGCGGCTCCGGGGCGGCGCGGCCGCCGGGGTCTCCTCCTCGCTCGGGGCTCCCGGGCTCGGGGCTTGAGGCGCAGTACTGGCCGGCACGGTCAACTCCACCTCGTGATCCATCAACTCATCCGTCAAAAGCGGTCATAGCATCACAAGACAGTTCATTGTGTTCAAGTACCGCATAATCCCGTGTTGGGGAGGGATCGCTGCGCAGGACACGCGAAAGCCCCCCGCCGTTACGGCGGAGGGCTCCAGGGGATCGTGGCCGACCCGGCGGCGCGGGGCTCAGTATTCGTAGTCGGCGATCACCCAGGTGGCGAACTCCCGCCACAGGGCGACGCCCGCCTGGTGCTCGGGGTGCTCCACGTACGCGCGCAGGGCGGTCACGTCGTCGAAGGCGGAGTTGATGGCGAAGTCGTAGGCGATGGGCCGGTCGCTGATGTTCCAGCCGAGTTCCCAGTGCCGGATCTCCGGGATCCGTCCCTGGAGCGACCGGAAGGCCTCGACGCCTTCCACCACCCGTGGGTCGTCGCGCCGGACGCCTTCTTCGAGCTTGAACAGGACCAGGTGGCGGATCATGCGTACTCCCTAGCTGTCGCCGCCGTTGGCGACCCATGTCATGAAGTCGCCGATGGCCTGGGCGGCGTCCGAAATGCCCTCGAACCCTACCTGGACGTAGTCCGCGGCCTTGGCCGGGTCGGTGATGATCACGTAGAGCACGAAGACCGCGAGCAGATAGACGGCGATCTTCTTCGAATTCACCGCCATCGCGGCCTCCCCTGTGCCTGCTGCGCCGTATGAGCCGAAAGGGCCGAAAGGGCCTTGTGTTACCGGCGGTGAGTGTAACCTTCGCGCCTCTCGGTAGATCAACAGCACGAAGGGCCCCGCCTGTCGGCGGGGCCCTTCTCAAGCGGTAGCGGAGGGATTTGAACCCTCGGTGACTTGCGCCACACTCGCTTTCGAGGCGAGCTCCTTCGGCCGCTCGGACACGCTACCGAGGGAGACCTTACAGCACGCCGGGCCATGCTTTGAAATCGATATGCGCGACGCCCGCCGCGACCGACACCGGACGAATCCGTCTCACCGGTCCCGGAAGAACTCCGTGAGTACGCGCGCGCACTCCTGGGCGAGCACGCCCTCGATCACCTCGGGCCGGTGGTTGAGCCGACGGTCGCGTACGACGTCCCAGAGGGAGCCGGCGGCGCCGGCCTTGTCGTCCCGGGCGCCGTAGACGACCCGGTCCACCCGGGACTGCACGAGCGCGCCGGCGCACATCGTGCAGGGCTCCAGCGTGACGACGAGCGTGCAGCCGGACAGCCGCCACTCTCCCGCCCGCCGCTCACCGCCGCCCTCGCCGGAGGCTTCCCCTGCGCCGGATGCCCGCGGGGACCGCGCCGCCTCCTGCAACGCGGCGGCGGCCCGCCGGATCGCCAGCACCTCGGCGTGCGCGGTCGGATCGCCCGTGGCCTCACGCTCGTTGTGGCCGACGCCGAGCACGGTCGTACCGTCCGCGGACAGCACGACGGCGCCGACGGGGACGTCCCCGCCCCGGACGGCCAGTTCGGCCTGGTCCAGGGCGAGTCGCATCGCTGCCCGCCAGCGGTCGCGTACGGGATCGGGCGCCTCGGGCGCCGGCCCCTGGTCGAACGAGGTCAGCGGACGGTCTCCAGCACCTCCGAGGCACCGAGGGCCTCGGCGATCGCGCTGAGCGCGTCGTCGGCGTCCAGGGCCTTCAGCTCCTTCTCGCTGACGCCGAGGTCGTCGAGGATCTCGCTGTCACCGACGGGGCTGTGCGGGACCGCCTCGGCACCGCCGCCGTCCTCGTCGTCGGAGTCGCCGTCGGGCTCCTCCGTGCCGTCGAGGTCGAGGGCGTCCAGGTCGGGGCCGTCGTCGCCGGGCTCCCTTCCGAGCAGTTCGTCGGTGAGCAGGATCTCGCCGTAGCTGCTGCGAGCGGCTGCGGCGGCGTCCGAGATGTAGATGCGAGGGTCGTCCTCGCCGTCCACGCGGACGACGCCGAACCAGGCGTCCTCCTGCTCGATCAGCACGAGCACCGTGTCCTCGTCGGGGGAGGCTTCACGGGCCAGGTCGGCAAGATCCGACAGGGTCTCCACATCGTCGAGCTCTGTGTCGCTCGCTTCCCACCCGTCTTCGGTGCGCGCGAGCAGTGCGGCGAAGTACACCGTGACTCTCCCACTGGTCATAGGCGTGCCGGTTGGGGGTCCCCCCGGCGGAGGTTGCGGGCGGGGAGGCTCGGGGTCCGAGCCCCACCCACTCGGAATCGTGGCAGAAACAAGACGTTCAGGGGACGTCTTCGGCTCCCTGTGTCCGGCAGTTTTGATCGCGTCGGCCCGAGGGGACCCACGAGCAGGTCCGCGAAGGACTCACCAGCGCACTCGTTGCCGCCACGTGCGGATCGTACGCGGCTTTCGCAGGTGTCCACGCACGACCACCGGTTCAGCGCCACGGTGAGCCGCGGATCTTTGACTTCGGCTCGCTCTACCAGCGGAACGTGCGCATACGCATCGCGTGGCGCAGCCGGGCCACCTTGGCGCGGCGCGGCTGGACCCGGTCCCGCAGCGCGCGGGCCTCGGCGAGGTCGCGCAGGAACTGGGCGCGGCGGCGGCGACGCGCCGCGTCGGACTGCTCCGGCGAGTCCTGTGCGGGATCCGTCGCGGACTCAGGTTTCGGCATAGGCAACCACCCCCGGTACGTCCCTCCCACTTTCCCCCCGATGGGCGCTTTGATGCCAGCGAGAGCGTCAACCGATGGCCTTGGGCTCGCTCAGCGTGGGACACCGGGCAGATCCGGCCCGGTTACTGTTGTGGACATGCGTCTCCACGTCGTCGACCACCCCCTGGTCGCCCACAAACTCACCACGCTGCGCGACCGGCGCACCGACTCCGCGACCTTCCGCCGGCTCGCCGACGAACTGGTCACCCTGCTCGCCTACGAGGCCACGCGGGACGTGCGCACCGAAGCGGTCGACATCACGACCCCGGTCACCGCCACCACCGGCGTCAAGCTCTCCCACCCGCGCCCGCTGGTGGTGCCGATCCTGCGGGCCGGCCTCGGCATGCTGGACGGCATGGTCCGGCTGCTGCCGACCGCCGAGGTCGGTTTCCTGGGCATGATCCGCAACGAGGAGACGCTGGCGGCCTCCACGTACGCCACGCGCATGCCGGAGGACCTCTCCGGCCGCCAGGTGTACGTCCTGGACCCGATGCTCGCCACGGGCGGCACGCTCGTCGCGGCGATCCGGGAGCTGATCAAGCGGGGCGCCGACGACGTGACCGCCGTGGTGCTGCTCGCCGCGCCCGAGGGCGTGGAGCTGATGGAGCGGGAACTGGCGGGGACGCCGGTGACCGTGGTCACGGCCGCGGTGGACGACCATCTGAACGAGCACGGGTACATCGTTCCCGGACTGGGTGACGCGGGCGACCGCCTCTACGGGGCGGCCGAGTAGGGCGCGGGGCGGGATCCGCCTGCTCCTCCCCGGCGATGCGGTCCCCGCATCCCTGGGGCGTTGCTCAGCAGGCGCCCTTCGAAGCGGTGGACGTCGGCTCCGGCTCGGCCAGTGCGGCCAGGGCCTTGTCGGCGTCCTTCTTCTTCGTGAGCTCCTTGAAGTCGTCGCCGATGATCAGGTCGACGGCCGCGCCCTTGCGGGTGGGCTCGGTGCGGCGTTCGGCCGAGGCGAGCTGGGTGGCGAGCACGGGCAGCGAGGTGTTCAGCGCCGAGTCGGGGCCGAGCAGCAGCCCGGTGCCCTTGACCTTCTTGTCGAACTCCTTGGTGGCGTTGCCCACGTCACCGATCTTGAAGCCGCGCTTCTTCAGTTCGTCCGCCGTCTGCTTGGCGAGGCCGCTGCGGGTGGTGGCGTTGAAGACGTTGACGGTGATCCCGCCCGGCTTCGGCAGCGGGGCGGTCGGCGAGGCCGAGGGGTTCGCCGTCGTCCCGCAGTCCGCCTTCGGACCGGCTGCTGAAGCCTTTCTGCCGCCGCTGAAGACGTCGATGAGCTGCAACGTGCCCCAGCCGACCATGCCCAGCGCGGCGGTGGAGGCGACGGCGAGGACGACGAGCCTCCCGCGCCGCCGTGGACGGCGCATCCGCGGGTACTTGTCCCCCTTGATCCGGTACTGGCCGCCCATGCCCGGGGGAGTCAGCATGCTCATGAGCGCAGCGTAGTGCGCCCGAGCGGTGATGCCTACCAGATGATCATCCGATACCGCTCAGTCCAACCCGAAAGGGCCAACAGCCTGACGGGTGGGGGTCCGGGCCCCGGTCAGTCGAGTTCGAGGACTCTCGCGTGCAGCACCTGGCGCTGCTGCAGGGCCGCGCGTACGGCGCGGTGGAGGCCGTCCTCCAGATACAGGTCGCCCTGCCACTTCACGACGTGCGCGAAGAGATCGCCGTAGAACGTCGAGTCCTCGGCGAGCAGGGTTTCCAGATCGAGCTGCCCCTTGGTCGTCACGAGCTGATCGAGGCGGACCGGGCGCGGCGCGACGTCCGCCCACTGCCGGGTGCTTTCCCGGCCGTGGTCGGGGTACGGCCGGCCGTTTCCGATGCGCTTGAAGATCACACGGAAAGCCTACCGGTCAAGACGTTCCGGGCGCAGCCATGGCGACGGAGTACGACGTCGGAAAAGCCGGGGCGAAACGGGACGAAGCGATATCGGTCGGGGAAAGCTCGACCGGCTCGGAACCCGGAACGGACCGGAACGGAACCCGGGCGTGGCCTCCCACGGCCGAACCGAACGCACGTCGGAGGCGAGTGGTGCGGCGTGTGGCGTCCGAGCCGACGCCGGGGCCGCGTGGCCGCGCGCAAGGCGCGTCGGCGACGAGGGGGGCGGGTCAGGGCGGGCGCGGAGCGGGCGTGTGGACCGTGCGCCCGGTTCGCCCGAAAGGGGGTGGTGACCGGGTACTCCCCGCTCGGCACCGCGCGGCGGAGGCGGCAGGCACCCACGAGGGCCACCGCCTCCGCCGCGCCGGTGGTCAGCCGCGTTGCCGGTCCTTCGGGGGCTGCTGCGGCTTGTCCTGCTTGACCTGCGGCTTCGGGGTGTTGCGTGCGGCCTCCGCACGCAGCAGGGCGCGCAGGACCGCGTAGTGGTCCGTGGGCATGGCTGTGCTTCCTTCCGTCGTACTGACTGACCTGGTCGCGGGGTCTGTCAGCAGCGCAGGACCACGGTGCGCGGACGGGGCGGGACGTACGGCGGACCCGGTGGCGCGGGGGGCGTGCGGCGGGCCGGGGCGCAGGGTGGCTGCCCGGGCCGCGGCGTGGGGCTCAGGCCCGCGGTGCGCCGTCGGTCCGCGCGGGCCGGTGGCCGCAGAGCCGTGTCCAGGGTGTCGTGCTCGGCGGCCTCGCCGAGGGCTCCGGCCACGACCGGCACGGCGGGCGTCAGGGCGTGCGCACCCGGGACCAGCAGGGCGAGCAGCAGGACGAGGACCCGCAGCCAGGCACGGCTGCGGGGAACGCTTCGCGCGATGCTGCTCACGGAGGGTCATCTCCCCGGTGGCCGTGCGGCGTTCATCGCCCCGGACGGGAGATCCGCCCGCACGGCGTAGGAGCGCGTGGCGGGTATCACAGCTCGTGCGGGACCCGGCGGGCCCGGCCCCGCAGCCATGCCCCGGTGAGGATCTCCACGAGGCCGACGCCCACCAGCCACCACCCGCCGAGCAGCGTGAGCACGGTGAGCGACTCGATCGGGGAGGCGATCAGCACGATCCCGCCGACGGAGGTGACGACGCCGAGAAGGAGCTGCCAGCCGCGGGCCGGCATGGCCGGGTCGGAGGCGGCGGCCAGGGTCTGGGTGATGCCGCGGACGAGCCAGCCGATGCCGATCCACAGGGCGAGCAGCAGGATCGACTGCATCGGGCGGCGGAAGCAGAACAGGCCGAGGAGGACCGACAGGGCGCCGCTGATGAAGGCGAGCACGCGCAGTGAGGTCGTCCGGTGGGTGCCGAAGGCCGCGATCAGCTGGAACACGCCGCTGATCAGGAGATACAGGCCGAACAGGACGCCGGAGACGAAGAGCGTGGCGTCCGGCCAGACCAGGATCAGGACGCCGAGGACCAGGGAGGCGGCGCCGGTGAGCAGCACGATCTGCCAGGCGGCCCGGGACAGGGCGTGCAGGGGTCCTTCGAGGGGCGGCTCGGGTTCGTGGGCCGTTCCCGGCTCACGGGATGTCCCCGGCCCGTGCCGATGGCCCGCGTGGACCCGGCGGTCGTCGTAGTCCCGGCCCCCGGGCGAGCCGGTCGGTGCCTCGGTCATGGTCCATGCTCTGAACGAGGCGGCCCGCCCCGCCATCCGGGACGGGCCACTCGACTGACGCCGGACGCTACCGGCCGGCCGCCTTCGCGGCCTTGGCCGCCGCCTTCATCTCCTGCTTGTGCGCCCGCACCTTGGCCAGCGACTCGGGGCCGGTGATGTCGGCGACGGAGCGGAAGGACTTCGGCTCGCCGTAGGCGCCGGCGGCCTCCTGCCAGCCCGCCGGCCGCACACCCAGCTGCTTGCCCAGCAGCGCGAGGAAGATCTGCGCCTTCTGCTTGCCGAAGCCGGGCAGCTCCTGCAGCCGGCGCAGCAGCTCCCGCCCGTCGTCGACGCCTGTCCAGACGAGCTCGGCGTCACCGTCGTAGTGCTCGACGAGGTACTGGCACAGCTGCTGGATCCGCTTGGCCATGGAGCCCGGGTAGCGGTGCACGGCCGGCTTCTCGGAGAGCAGGGCGGAGAAGGCGTCCGGGTCCTGCGCGGCGATGTCGTGCGCGTCCAGGTCGTCCGCGCCGAGCCGGTCCGCGATCGTACGGGGCCCCTTGAACGCCCACTCCATCGGAACCTGCTGGTCCAGCAGCATGCCGACCAGCGCGGCGAGGGGGCTGCGGCCGAGGAGCTCGTCGGCCTCGGGGTCCTGGGCGAGATGAAGGGCGACGTCCATGACCCCGATCATGCCCCTGCCCGGGTCAGTTCTCCACGTGAGGGCTGATGAGGGCGCCGCCGAAGCCGGCGTCCATGCCCCGGACCGTGATGCCGGAACTCGTGCCGCACAGGTTGGCCGAGCCGCTGGTGACCGGGCCCGAGGCCGAGCCGCGGGCCACCCAGACGCAGCCGTCGCTGTTCTCGCCGGGCGCGCCGACGACCGTCTCGGCCTTGCCGTCCTTGTTCAGGTCGGCGAGGTGGACGGCCGCGCCGAACTGGTCGCCGGTCTCGGCGGAACCGGGCACACCCGCGGTGTCCTGGGTGTAGCCGGCCGCCCCGGCGGTGGTCAGGCCGGCGGCGGAGCCGCGCAGCAGGACGGCGGTGCCCGCCGAGGCACGCGACCCGATGGCCTCCTCGGGGGCGCCGACGAGGACGTCGGCGTACCCGTCGGTGTCGACGTCGCCGACGCTCAGGGACTGGCCGAACCAGTCGCCCCACTCCGCGCTGCCGGGGACGCCGGGCGTGTCCTGGTGGAAGACCTTCGGCTTCTGCTCGGGGGTGATGCCCTGGGCGCTGCCGTACAGCACCTGGATCTCGCCGCCGCGACGGGCCGCCGGGGTGGGCGCGTTGAAGTGGGAGTCGTCGCCCGCGACACCGGTGACGAGGTCGCCGTACCCGTCGCCGTCGACGTCGCCGATCTGCCCGGCGTGGCCGTCGGCGTACGGCAGTTCCACGCCTTGGTCGATGAAGGGGTCCTCGGGGTGGGGGGCGCCCTTGTCGAGGGTCACCGGCCCGCGGATGTCGCCGTCGGTGGGACCGGCCAGGTAGAAGCGCTCGGCCTTGCCGTCGCCGTTCACGTCGCCCATCACCACGCCTCGGGCGTTCTCCCGCCACTCCAGGTAGCGGGAGGCGGCCTGGCCGGTGCGGGTGAAGGGGCCGCTGTAGGACGCGATGCTGCAGCCGGAGCCGATGCCGACCTCGGGGGCGCCGTCGCCGTTCATGTCGCCGGTGGCGATGGACATGCCGAAGCGGCAGTAGGTCCTGCCCTCGCCGTAGCCGGTCGGAGGGGCGATGGTGGCGCCGCCCGCCAGCCCGTTCGGCCCACCCCACACCACGGTCACCGAACCCCGCGACTCGGCGTCGCCGACGTCCTCGCCCGGAGCGGCGACGAGCAGGTCGGCGTATCCGTCCCGGTCCAGGTCGGCGCCGGCCACCGTCCTGCCGAAGCGGTCGGACTCCTCGGCCGTGCCGGGGATCCCGGTGGTCGCCTGGGTGATGACCGTGCGGCGGGTGGTGCTCACCGAGGACGCCGAGCCGTAGAGCACGACGACGGAACCGGCCTCCTCCACCGTGCCGTTGGCGGCGCCCGGCGCTCCGACGGCCAGGTCGCGGTAGCCGTCACCGTTGAAGTCGTCCTGGACGGCGGCGGTGTTGGCGCCCTTGTAGGGGGCGGCGGCGGACGCTGCCACGGGGGAGAGTGTGACGGCGACGGACGCGGTGAGCACGGCTGCCGCCGTGACTGCTCTGCGCAACGGGACTCCTCGACTCGTGCGACGGACGTCCCACTCGACGCACGGGTCACGGGAATGGTTGTACGGCCCTCGGAAAGGCGTACCGCCCCCGACGCCGTGTCAGGGCCGCCAGTAGCCGAGCGCGTTCACCCGCTGCTTCGGCACGCCCAGGTCCTTGCGGACGTACGAGGTGAGGGCCCGGGTCGTCGCCGTGTCGCAGGCGATCCACACGTACGGGTCCGCGGTGCCGTCGAGCAGGTCCGGCAGGGTCTCCTTCACCTGGGCGACCAGATGGGCCCCGGCGTCGCGGCGCGGCAGGGTCCGCACGTCGTGACGGGAGTTCTCGGTGCGGAAGGGCAGGCCGTCCCTCTCGCCCTCGAACCACACCGTCGCGGGAGCCCCGTCGAGCGCGGCGAGCAGGGAGTTGAGGGCGGGCAGCGAAGCGGTGTCGGCGATGGCGAACACATGCGAGGGCGCCGGGTCGGGGTCGGAGAAACCCGTGCCGTGGACGGTCGCCTCGATCGTGTCGCCGGGCTTCGCCGTGCGCGCCCAGTCGCTGGCACAGCCCTCGTGCAGCGCGAACTCCAGGCTGAAGGTGCCGGCCGCCGGGTCCGGGTCGACCAGGGTGTAGGCGCGCTGATGGGGCTTGCCGGCGTTGTCGAACCACAGGCGGACCCACATGGTGGGATGGACGCCGGTCGCCGCCAGCATGCCGCCGTCCGTGAGGTGGACGCGGCGGTAGTGCTCGGTGACGTCCTCGGCGCCCGTCACCGTGAGGACGAAGTCCTTGGCGCGCAGCAGCTTCAGGACCGCGCCCTCCCAGCCGTGCCCCTGCCCCATGACGTCCTCACCCTTCGCGTACGATTCCTGCACCAATCACTTAGGCAAGGCTAACCTAAAGCAAGGGAGGGGCACAGGTGACCGGCGAGATCTTCCGTGATGCCTGGGGCATTCCGCATCTCCGCGCCGCCGGGGCGAGGGAACTCGCCCGTGTGCAGGGCCGCGTCACCGCCCTCGACCGGGCCTGGCAGCTGGAGGTCGAACGGCACCGGGCCCAGGGTACGTCCGCGTCCTTCCTGGGCGCCGGGGCCCTGCCCTGGGACCGGTTCGTCAGACGGGCCCGCCTCGACGACACCGCGAGACGCTGCTTCGCCGAACTGGAGAGACGGGACCCCGAGACGGCGGCCTGGGTGCGGGCGTACGTCGACGGGGTCAACGAGGGCCTCGCCGAAGGCGCGCGCCGCACCCCGGAGTTCACGAGGACCGCACTCGCCCCCGGGCGTTGGGAGCCCTGGACCCCGCTCGGCATCTGGCTCGGCATCCACATCCTCTTCGCGGGCTTCCCGGCCAAGCTCTGGCGCGAGCAGGTCGTACGGCATCTCGGCGCCGACGCCGTCGGCCTGTTCGCCACGGACGGGCCGGGCACCTCCGGCAGCAACGGCTGGCTGGTGAGCGGGGAGCGGACCGTCACCGGGCATCCGCTCATCGCCGGCGACCCGCACCGGTTCATCGAGGATCCCGGCGTCTACCAGCAGATCCACCTCTCCTGCCCGGAGTTCGACGTCGTCGGCCTCGCCGTCCCGGGCGTCCCGGGCATCGCCCACTTCGGCCACACGGGCACGGTCGCCTGGGCCATCACCAACGCCATGGCCGACTACCAGGACCTGTACCGGGAACGGTTGCGGCGCACCGGGGCGGGAGTGGAGGCCCTGGGGCCGGACGGCGTGTGGCGGCGGGCCGCCCGGCACACCGAGGTGGTGGAGGTGGCGGGGGAGGAGCCGGTCGAGGTCGAGGTGATCGAGACCGAGCGCGGGCCGGTGATCATCGGAGGGCCGGAGGGTCTCCCCGATCTGCAGGAAGGTTTCCACGGGGACCTCGCCGACGCCCGGGACGACGACGCCCCGCCCCTCGCCCTGGCCCTGCGCTACCCACCCCGTGTCACCGCCGACCTCGGCTTCGGCGCTCTCCTTCCGCTGCTGCGCGCCCGCCGGGTCGCCGACGTCGACCGTGCCGTCGACCTGTGGGCGGAACCCGTCAACGTCGTCCAGGCCGCCGACACCGAGGGCGGCCTGCTGCACCGGGTCGCCGGGAAGGTGCCGGTGCGCTCGGAGGCCAACCGCACCCGGCTGGTCCCCGCCTGGGAGCCCGGCCACGACTGGCGCGGCTGGCAGGAGACGCCCCGCGGCGGGCTCACCGACGGCGTCGCCGCCATGGCCAACCAGCGCGGCCTCGCCGCCCCGCTCGGCATCGAGTTCGCCCCGCCCCACCGCGCCGACCGCATCACGGCCCTGCTGGGCGAGAAGGACCGCTGGTCGGCCGCCGACATGCCGGCGATCCACATGGACACCCGACTGGCCTCCGCGAAACCCCTGCTGGACATCCTGGGCACCCTCGACGCCCTCACCCCCGAGGCCGACCGCGTGCGGCGGACACTGCTGGCCTGGGACCGCCACATGGACGCGGACAGCGAGGCCGCGGCCGTCTACGCCACGCTGCGCAGCGCGGTCGTACGCCGGCTCGCCGCCCACCCCGCCTTCGCCGCGCTGTCCTCCCCACCCGCCTACCCGGAGGTCCTCCTCCCCTGGCTCGCACTGCTCCCGCGCGTCGGGTTCGCCCTCGAACACCTGCTGCGGGCCGAGGAGTTGTACGGCATCGACCGCGCCGAGACCGTACGCGCGGCGGTCGAGGAGGTGGCCGCGTCGGCTGCCGGGCAGCCCACCGGAAACCGGCGGACCTGGGGCGACACCCACCGCCTCGCCCCCTGGCGAGCCCTGCCCGACACGCCGTACGACGAACCCGGCCTGTCCGGCGACCACGACTGCGTGCTGTGCACCTCCGCCGTGCCCGGCCTCACCGACCTGAGCGCCCGCGGCCCGGCCGCCCGTTACGTCTGGGACCTCGCCGACCGCGAGACCAGCCGCTGGGTGGTCCCGCTCGGCGCCTGCGGCATCCCCGGCTCACCCCACCACCGTGACCAGCTCCCCCTGTGGACCCGGGGCGAACTGGTGCCGGTCGTCACCGATTTCACCCGGCTCACCAAGGAAACCGATGTCTGAGCAGCCCGCGGCCCACCCTGCCGCCGTCCGTGAACCCCTCCACGAGCAGGCCGTCGACGGCTTCGGCACCGTCCGCGTCCTGCCGCTCGACCCGCGGTCCGACGCCGGCCTCGTGCACGGCTGGGTCAGCGAGGAACGGGCCTCCTTCTGGGGCATGACCGGCCTGACCAGGGATCAGGTCGCCGAGATCTACACCCACATGGACACCCTCGCCACCCACCACGCCTTCCTCCTCGTACGGGACGCCGAACCCGTCGGGCTCCTCCAGACCTACGAGCCGGAGGCCGACCGGGTCGGCGAATGCTACGACGTGCGCCCCGGCGACATCGGCGTCCACCTGTTGCTCGCGCCCGCCGGCCCCGAAGGCGCGCGGCCCGGCTGGACCTCGGCGCTGCTGACCGTCGTCGCGGGGTACGTCTTCGGCACACTGGGCCGGCAGCGGGTCGTGGTCGACCCCGACGTGCGCAACGGCAAGGCCGTCGCCCGCTTCCTGAAGCAGGGCTTCACGGCCGGTCCGCGGGTGGTGCTGCCCGAGGTCGACCTGCCGGACGTGTACATCCCGGCGAAGGAGGCTCAACTTGCCTTCCTCGCCCGGCCGGTAGCTTGTGGGGCGTGACCCCAGAAGACCTCGTCGCGCACTACCGACTGGAGCCGATCCCGCGCGAGGGCGGGCTGTTCCGCCGTACGTGGGAAGGACCTGAGCAGTCCGACGGGAGGCCGCAGGGCACGGCGATAGTCGCGCTGCTGACCGCGGACGACTTCTCGGCCCTGCACCGCCTGCCGTCCGACGAGGTCTGGCACTTCTACCTGGGTGACCCCCTGGAACTGCTGCTCCTCGCCCCCGACGGAACGTCCCGCACCGCGGTGCTCGGCCCCGGCGTGCTGCACGGTCAGCACGTCCAGCTCACCGTCCCCGCCGGAACCTGGATGGGTGCACGGGTGCAGGCGGGCGGCTCCTGGACCTTCTTCGGCTGCACGATGGCGCCGGGCTTCACCTACGAGGGCTACGAGCACGGCGACCTGGCGGAACTGACGGCGCGCTATCCCCGCGAAGCCGCCCGGATCGCGGCACTGTGCCGCCCATGAGCGGACTCCTCGAAGGACAGGTCGCCCTGATCACGGGTGCCGGCGGGGGCATCGGGCGCGGGATCGCGACGCGGTTCGCGCAGGAGGGGGCGGCGGTCGTCCTGCACTGCCGTACGGGGGTGGAGGCGGCCGACGAACTGGCGCGGCACATCAGAGGGCTGGGCGGCCGCGCCCTCGTGGTGCGGGCCGACCTCACCGACGAGGGCGCGTGCCGGCGGGTGGTCGCCGACGCCGCCGAGTGGGGTGGCGGGCGACTGACGGCGCTGGTCAACAACGCGGGGGTGCAACCGACGCAGGAGCTGGCGGGGATGTCGGTGGCGCAGTGGCGGGCGGTCGTGGACACCAACCTGTCGAGCGTCTTCGCGTGCACGCAGGCGGCGGCCGAGGTGATGCGGGGGCAGGACGGGGGCGGCTCCGTGACGCACATCGCCTCCATCGAGGCGTCGCATCCGGCACCCCTGCACGCCCACTACTCCGCGTCGAAGGCGGCGGTCGTGATGCACGCCCGCTCGGCCGCCCTGGAGTACGGCCGCTTCGGCATCCGCGTCAACACGGTCTCGCCGGGCCTGATCGCCCGGGAGGGGCTGGAGGAGGCGTGGCCGGAGGGGGCGGCGAGATGGCGTGCGGCGGCTCCCGCGGGGCGGCTGGGCCGGCCGCAGGACGTGGGGGACGCGTGCGTGTTCCTGGCGTCGGGGCTCGCGTCCTGGATCACGGGGCACGACCTGGTGGTGGACGGAGGGGTGTCGGCACGGCCTACGTGGTGACCCGGGCTCGCCTCAACGCCGCGCGGTCGCCGTGTGCGCGAGGAAGTCCGTCCAGGCAGTGGGTCGGAGGGTGAGGTGGGGGCCGGTCGGGTTCTTGGAGTCGCGGATGTGGATGGTTATGGGTGTGGTGGCTATCTCGACGCAGTTCGAGCCCTCGGCGCTGTAGCTGGACTTCTGCCAGCGGAGAGTGGGCATGGTGGGTTCCTTCACAGGTCCTGGATGCGGTGGTGGATGAAGTCCCGGGTCTCAGCGGGGCTGAGTGCGCAGGACTCCATGCGGTTGAGTGCCGCCCGGTACTTGTTCAACTGTGCTTCGGCGTCGAGGAATTCACAGGCGCCGTGGTGCGAGTCCAGTTGGACCGTGTCAAGTTGCGGGACGGGGCCATCGACGTAGTCGAAGGTCGGGCCGGTGGCCGGGAAGCGGTCCGCGCCGAAAGGGATCACTCGGACGGTGACGTGGGGTAGTTCACTCATGTCGATCAAGTGCTTGAGCTGACCACGGGTGACGACGGGGCCGCCGAAGCCCATGCGAAGGGCTGCTTCGTGGATGATCGCCGCATACGGAGGCGGATCTTCTCGGTGCAGGATGCCCTGCCGCTTCATCCGATGTGTGAGGCGGTGCTCGATCTCGTACTGACGCATCGGTGGAGCCGCCGACTGGAAAAGGGCTCGGGCGTGATCGGTGGTCTGCAGCAGCGCCGGGATGTGGATCACCAGTGCCACACGGATCCCAGCGGCGTGATGCTCCAGCTCAGCCAAGTCGACCAGGGCGACCGGTACATGGTCGCGGTACTCCTCCCACCAGCCCCGACTACGTCGGCCCGTCATCGCGGCGAGGGCGTCGATGAGCTTCTCGTCGTTGCAGTCGTAGACGCTCGCCATGGCGCGGAGCCGGTCGGCGCTGATGGGCGTACGGCCGGTCTCGATCATGCTGACGCGAGCCTGGTTGACGCCGAGGAGTTCGGCGGCGCCGGTGGCGGTCAGCCCCGCCCGCTCACGGAGTTTGCGCAGCTCTGCACCCAGCCTTCGCTGTCGGAGCGTGGGGCTGTTGGTGGGCGGCACTGCGTCTCCTTCCTGGCCGCGACGCGGCGCTGCGCTCCCTCACACGAGTGAAGCATGGATGCTTTCAACGGATTCGGTTAGATGTATCTAACCATCTGTCCTACGGTTATCACGTACCGCCCAACTCCCCCCGCCCATAAGCCGGAAGCGCACCCCCAAGGCACTGCCACCGCCCGGCGCGGCAGTTGAGCGAACTCAGTCCCCTCACCCCACGGCCCTCCGGAGGTTTCCATGCGCACCGTATCCCCGTCGGACACCTGGGTGTACGCCCTCCGCCTCCCCCACGACCCCCGCGCGGCACGGGTCGCACGTATGACCGTACGTTCGGTGCTCGCCAGCCACGGCAGGCCCGAAGTCCTGGACACCGTCGAGCTGTTGACCTCCGAGATGGTGACGAACACCTACCTGCACACCCACGGCCCCGCGTCCCTCCGCCTGACCGCGCTCGCCGACGGACGGCTGCGCGTCGGGGTCTGGGACAGTCACCCCCGCATTCCCGCGCCTTTCGGCCGACCGCCCCATGACCATGTCCCCCTCCCCCCGGTGCACCTCGGCAGGGGGCGAGGGCTCAGACTCGTACAGGAATACGCCGACTGCTGGGGCGGCGTGTCCCTCTGCGACGGCGGCTTGGACCGTCGTGCCGGAAAGCTGCTCTGGTTCGAGGTGAACGGGTGAGCGGGTGAGCGTGGAGCGCCTCGTTTCCGTACGTAACCGGAGAGGGCGCGGATCGACGACGGAGAAGCGGCGTGAGGCTTGACGGCGGACGGCAGGGGCGTCGAGGGCGGCGGCGGCTTCGACGGCTGGTGCTGCTGGGCACCCTGCTGGTCCTGTTCCTCCTCGGCGGTACCGGCCCCGCGTCGGCCCACGCGGCGCTGCGCGGCACCGACCCCGGGGACGGAAGCGTCCTCAAGTCGGCCCCCCGGCATCTGACCCTGACCTTCACGGAGTCCGTCGGCCTGCTGGAGGACTCCTTCCGCGTCCTGGATCCGGACGGCCGCCGCCTGCGCACGGGCGAGCCGCAGCACGGTCCGGGCGGCGGTGACACCGCCCGGGTGTCGCTGCCGGCGAAACTGGACCGGGGCACGTACACGGTGGCCTGGCGGGTGGTGTCGGCCGACAGTCACCCGGTGTCCGGGGCGTTCACCTTCTCCGTCGGCGAACGCTCCCTGACCACGGCCGCCGTGGACACCGGCCCCGCCGAGGACCCGGCGACCAAGAGTCTCTACAACATCGCCCGCTATCTGGCCTACCTCGCCGCCACCCTGCTGATCGGCACGGCGACGTTCATGGCGGTCTGCCGGCCACCGGACACCCCGGTGCTCGCCAGGCTGCTGCGGACCGGCTGGTGGACGCTGCTCGCCGCCACGCTCGCCCTGCTGGCACTGCGCGCCCCGTACGAGACGGGGGAGGGGCCGCTGGGGGCACTGGACCCCGACGCCCTGGCCCGGACGCTGACCGGCCGGCCGGGCTTGGTCCTGCTGGCCCGGCTGGCCTTGCTGCTGGCCGCCGGGGTCTATCTCGTACGGCCGGCCGGGCGCCGCAAGCCCTACGGCTGGTCCGGCGCCGCCCTCGCCGTGGGCCTCGCCGCGACCTGGGCCGCCGGGGAGCACGCCTCCGCGGGCATCCAGGTGCCGGCCGCGATGACGTCCTCGGCGCTGCATCTGCTGGCCACCGCGGTGTGGCTGGGCGGCCTCACGGCCCTGCTCGTCATCCTGTACCGGGCGCATCTGACGCCGGCCGCGGTCGCCAGGTTCTCCCGCCTGGCGTTCACCTGCGTGATCGTCCTGGTCGTCACCGGCGTCTACCAGTCCTGGCGCGGTCTCGGCTCGTGGGACGCGCTCAGCGGCACGACGTACGGAAGGCTCCTGGTCCTCAAGCTCGTCGCGGTCGGGCTGCTCCTCGGCGCGGCGGCCGTGTCCCGCCGCTGGACGGCGCTGCTGGCGAAGGCAAAGGCGAAGACGGACGCGGAGACGGTCGTACGGGAGAAGGTGCCGGCGCCGGTCGGGGGGCCGCCGTTGCCGGAGCCGCCGCGGACCGACGGGCCGTCGGCCGCGGAGGCGGAGCGCCGGGGACTGCGCCGTTCCGTCCTCGCCGAGGTCGCCGTGGGCGCCGCGGTCCTGGCGCTCACCACCCTCCTGACCAGCACCCTGCCCGGCCGCGCGGAGGCCGAGGCGGCGGCCGGGACACCGGCGGTGGTCGGCGCCTCCGTGACCGACGTGCCCTTCGACGTCGGCACCCCCGGCGGTCGCGGCAAGGTGCAGATCACCCTCGACCCGGGCCGGGTCGGCGACAACTCCGTCGAGGCCCTCGTCTACGGGCCCGACGGCGGGGTGGCCATCGTCCCCGAGCTGCGGATCTCCTTCACGCTCCCGGCCAAGGACATCGGCCCCATCGACGCCGAGCTCACCGACAAGGGCGGCTACTGGGCCAACAGTTTCCTCAACCTGCCCCTGGCCGGCACCTGGGAGATGAAGGTGACGGTGCGGACGTCCGAGGTCGACCAGGTGAGCGAGACCAGGACCGTGGTGGTGCGCTGAGGCCTGCCGCTTCGGGCAGGCCGACCCGCTGCGAGGGCCGGTTCGAGATGTCGGTCACGTTTCCGAAACGTCGATGGGCATCTCTTGACGCATGACCTGACATAGGGCTGTTATTGCGCCATCGTGTTCGGTCAAGTTGATTTCTGATCGGTTGCGACGGACTTCGACAGTCACACCCTCGTGATCGAACCCTGCCCTCAGGAGCCGCAGATGCACGACTTCTCCCCCTCCGGTCTCTCCCTGCCCTCTCCCGGCCGCCGCACCCTGCTGCGCGGCCTCGGTGGTGCCGCGCTGCTCGGCGCGGGCGTCCCGTTGCTCAGCGCCTGCGGGGGCGGTGGCGCGGCGAGCGACCCGAAGACGGTCACCCTCGGTTCCAAGGCGTCCGACCCGGTGCCGAAGAAGGCGTTCGCGGACATCTACGCGGCCTACACGAAGAAGTCCGGCATCACGGTCGACGTGAACACGAAGGACTCCAACACCTTCCAGGAGCAGATCAACTCCTACCTCCAGGGCACGCCCGACGACGTGTTCACCTGGTTCGCCGGCTACCGGATGCAGTTCTTCGCGGCCAAGGGCCTGGCCACCCCGATAGACGACGTGTGGAAGACCATCGGGGGCAACTTCCCCGAGGCGATGCACAAGCTCAGCAAGGGTGAGGACGGCAAGTACTACTTCGTGCCGCTGTACTCGTACCCGTGGGCGATCTTCTACCGCAAGAGCGTCTTCAAGGAGAAGGGCTACGAAGTCCCGACGAAGTGGGACGACTTCGTCGCGCTGTGCAAGCAGATGAAGAAGGACGGGCTCGTCCCGATCGCCTTCGGCGACAAGGACGCCTGGCCCGCGCTCGGCACCTTCGACCAGATCAACTTCCGCCAGAACGGCTACGACTTCCACGTCGAGCTGATGGCGGGCAAGGCCTCCTGGACCGACGCCAAGGTGCGCAAGGTCTTCGACCTGTGGTCCGAGATCCTCCCGTTCCACCAGGAGGGCGCCGTCGGCCGCACCTGGCAGGACGCGGCCCAGACGCTCGCCTCGAAGAAGGCCGGCATGTACCTGCTGGGCACCTTCGTGGCCCAGCAGTTCACCGACAAGGCCGCCCTGGAGGACCTCGACTTCTTCGCCTTCCCGGAGATCGACCCGGCTCACGGACAGGACACCGTCGAGGCGCCCACCGACGGCTTCATGATGAGCAAGAGCCCGAAGAACAAGGCCCAGGCGGTCAAGCTCCTGGAGTACCTGGGCACGTCCGAGGCCGAGGACATCTACCTCAAGTCCGACCCGAGCGTGGTCCACGCCACCACCGATGCCGACACCTCCTCGTACACGCCGCTGCAGAAGAAGGCGTACGAGATGATCTCCGGCGCGAAGTCCCTGACGCAGTTCATGGACCGCGACAGCCGTCCGGACTTCACCTCCACGGTGATGCAGCCCGCGCTGCAGAAGTTCGTCCGCGACCCCAAGGGGGTCGACGGTCTGCTGTCCTCGATCGAGCGCCAGAAGAAGACGATCTTCGCGTCGGGCTGATCGAGATGACCACGCACACCACCAAGGAGAACCCGGAGGCGGCCGCCGTGCCGCCTCCGGGCGCTGCCCCCGCCGCGAACGCCACACACGTGCCCCACGGGCACCGCCGCCTGCTGACCCGCCGCGACCGGTTCACCCTCGGCCTGATGGCGGGCCTGCCGACGATCCTGCACATCGCCCTCGTGTGGGTGACGGCCCTCGCCTCCATCGCGCTGGCCTTCACCACCTGGGACGGCATCGGCTTCGACTCCATCACGTGGGTCGGGCTGGAGAACTTCAAGGAGCTGTTCACCAACAACCCGCAGTTCTGGCCGGCCGTCGAGCACAACGTCATCTGGTTCGTCGTGCTGATCGTGATCCCGACGCCGCTGGGGCTGTTCCTGGCCGTGCAGCTGGACAAGAGGATCCGGTTCAGCCGGGTGTACCAGACCGCGTTCTTCCTGCCCGTCGTGCTGTCGATGGCGGTGATCGGGTTCGTCTGGCAGCTGATCTACAACCCGGACACCGGACTGATCAACAGCATCATCGGGGCCAACGAGCCCGGCAAGTACATCGACTGGATCGGCGACCCGGACCTCAATCTGTGGGCGATCCTCGTCGCCGCGTCCTGGCGGCACACCGGCTACATGATGATCCTCTACCTGGCCGGCCTGAAGGGCGTCGACCCCGCGCTGCGGGAAGCCTCCGCGCTCGACGGGGCCAACGAGTGGCAGACGTTCAAGAACGTCGTCTTCCCGACGCTGCGCCCGACCAACACCGTCGTCCTGGTCGTCACCATCATCGAGGCCCTGCGCTGCTTCGACCTGGTCTTCGTCTTCAACAAGGGCGCCGAGGGCACCGAGCTGCTCTCGATCCTGGTCACCAACAACATCATCGGCGAGTCCAGCCGCATCGGATACGGCTCCGCGATCGCGGTCGTCCTGCTGCTGATCTCCCTCGTCGTGATCATCCCCTACCTGGTGGCCACCTTCCGGAAGGAGCGGCGCGCATGAGCACCGGCACCCTGACGCCGAGGAAGCGCACCCCCCTGCGCCCCGCCCGGATCCTGCTGCACCTCTTCCTCGCCGGCGCCGCGCTGGCGTGGCTCGCGCCGCTGCTGTGGGCCGTCTACTCCGCGCTGCGGCCGTACTCGGAGACGAGCGAGAAGGGATACGTGTCCTGGCCGGACACGCTGAACTTCGACAACTTCACGAACGCGTTCACGCAGTCGGACATGAGCCACTACTTCGTCAACACGATGATCATCGCCGTCCCGGCGGTGCTGCTGACGCTGTTCCTGTCGTCGATGGTGGCCTTCTACGTCAGCCGCTTCGACTTCCGGCTCAACCTCGCGCTGCTGCTGGTCTTCACCGCGGGCAACCTCCTGCCGCAGCAGGTCATCATCACCCCGCTGTACCGGCTGTACCTGCTGATCGACCTGCCCGGCATCACGATGAGCGGCAAGCTCTACGACTCCGCCCTCGGCCTGGTCCTGATCCATGTCGCGTTCCAGTCCGGCTTCTGCGCCTTCGTGCTCAGCAACTACATGCGCACCCTGCCGCACGAGCTGACCGAGGCCGCGCTGGTGGACGGCGCCTCGGTGTGGCGGCAGTACTGGCAGATCGTGCTGCCGCTGTGCCGTCCGGCGATGGCCGCCCTGGCGACGCTGCTGTCCATCTGGATCTACAACGACTTCTTCTGGGCCCTCGTGCTGATCTCCACCGGCGAGAACATGCCGATCACCTCGGCCCTGAACAACCTCACCGGCGCCTACTTCACCGACCCCAACCTGGTCGCCGCCGGCGCCCTGCTCACCGCGATCCCCACGCTGATCGTCTACTTCGTGCTCCAGCGGCAGTTCGTCAGCGGCCTGACGCTGGGCGCCAACAAGGGCTGACGGCCCGCAGCTTGAAAGAGACCCCCGTGCACAACCCCTTCACCCCGGTCGCCTCCGTGCCCGTGGACCCCGGCAAGGCCCGCGTCCACGAGGAGGGCTGGCAGTCCTGGAGCCCCAGCGGCGCCTACGCCCTCGGCGACAAGCCGTACCGCCCGACCAACGACAACTGGGCGACCGTGTGTTACCGGCCCGGCGTCACCGTCCCCGAGGGAACCTTCCAGGGCGAGGGCCTGCTGGCGCTCGACCCGGGCGACGGCTCACCGGTCCGCCTGTGGGCGGCCGTCGATCCGACGCGCGAAGTCCCGTCCGTACGGCTCGTCATGACGGACGGACGGGCGCAGGTCAGCTCCGACGGGGCCGTGAAGGAGTGGACGGGGTCCACCGTCGGGACGGTGCTGGGCGAGTGGGCCGACAGCCTCCAGCTGCCCGCTCCCCGCCCGGCCCCCACCGTCTGGTGCTCCTGGTACGAGTACTTCACCCAGGTCACCGAGGACGACATCCACGAGAACCTCCGCGCGATGGACACGCTCGACCTGCCCATCGACGTCGTCCAGATCGACGACGGATACCAGCGGGCTCTCGGTGACTGGCTCACCCTCTCCGGCCGCTTCCGCTCCCGCGCGGGCATCGCCGACACCATCAGGGCCAGAGGCCGCCGCGCCGGCATCTGGACGGCCCCCTTCCTCGTCGACCCGGCGAGCGAGCTGGCCGCCGAGCACCCCGAGTGGCTGGTCCGAAACGAGGACGGCGGCTTCACGCACGCCGGCCGCAACTGGGGCCACGACCTGCACGTCCTGGACACCACGCATCCCGGGGCGGCGGCGTACCTGACGGAGGTCTTCCGCACCCTGCGCACCGAGGGCTACGACTACTTCAAGGTCGACTTCCTGTACGCGGGCGCGCTTCAAGGCGTACGGCACGACCCGGACGTGGACGCGCTGACGGCCTACCGGGCCGGCATCAACCTGATCCGCGAGGCGATCGGCGCGGACGCCTACCTGCTGGGCTGTGGGGCGCCCCTGCTCGCGTCCATCGGGCTGTTCGACGCGATGCGGGTCAGCCCCGACACGGCCCCGCACCGCCGCCCCGAGGCCGACGACTACAGCCAGCCCGGCCAGGACCCCGCCGAGTTCACCGGCGCCGGACGCCAGTGGCAGCACGGCCGGCTCTGGATCAACGACCCCGACTGCCTGATGGCCCGCCCCGCGGTCGAGACCCGGGAGCGGTGGGCCGCGCACGTCGAGGCGACCGGCGGCCTGGTGGCGTCCAGCGACCGTCTGCTCTCGCTCGACGAGTGGGGCGTGACCACCACCCGCCGTCTCCTTCAGGGAGCCGCCCGGTGAAGCGCGAACTGTCCGTCCCCGGCATCGCCTACGGCGGCGACTACAACCCCGAGCAGTGGCCCGAGGAGGTCTGGGCCGAGGACATGCGCCTGATGCGCGAGGCCGGGGTGACCATGGTCAGCGTCGGCATCTTCTCCTGGGCGCTGCTGGAGCCCAGCGAGGGCGCGTACGACTTCTCCCTCCTCGACCGCGTCCTGGACCTGCTGCACACCCACGGCATCGCCGCCGACCTCGCGACCCCGACGGCGGCGCCCCCGGCGTGGTTCTTCCGCGCCCACCCCGAGGCGCTGCCCGTGGACAAGGACGGCAGGACGCTGTCGTACGGCAGCCGCCAGACGTTCTGCCCGTCGAGCCCCGCCTACCGGGAGGCGGCCCTGCGGATGGCGCGGGCGCTGGCCGGACGGTACGCGGACCACCCGGCCCTGGTGATGTGGCACGTCCACAACGAGTACGGCTGCCACAACGCCGAGTGCTACTGCGACCAGAGCGCGGCGGCCTTCCGGCGCTGGCTGCGCGGGCGGTACGCGAACGACCTCACCGCCCTCAACCACGCCTGGGGCACCCGCTTCTGGAGCCAGTGGTACTACGACTGGGACGAGATCCTCCCGCCCCGCCCCACCGGCGCCGTCCCCAACCCCACCCACCAACTGGACTGGCGCCGCTTCTGCAGCGACGAACTGCTGTCGCTGTACGAGGCGGAGCGCCGGGTGCTGCTGGAGGCGGCCCCTTCGATCCCCGCCACCACCAACTTCATGGTGATGTACAACTTCGACGCCCTCGACTACTGGCGCTGGGCCCCGAAGCTGGACATCGTCTCCAACGACCACTACCTCCAGTCCGCCGACCCCGAGTCCGAGATCGACGTCGCGCTCAGCGGCGACCTGGTCCGCTCCCTCGCGGGCGGGCCCTGGCTGCTGATGGAGCACTCCACGGGCGCCGTCAACTGGCAGCCGGTGAACCGGGCCAAGCGCCCCGGCGAGCTCCGGCGGAACGCGTTGGCCCATGTGGCCCGGGGCGCGGACGGCATCGCCTACTTCCAGTGGCGCGCGGCGAAGGCGGGCGCCGAGCAGTGGCACTCGGCGATGCTTCCGCACGCGGGCACGGACAGCCGGATCTGGCGTGACGTCGTCCGACTCGGCGCCGACCTGCGGGCGCTGGCCGAGGTGCGCGGCAGCGCCGGCACCGCCGAGGTGGCCATCGTCTGGGACTGGAACGCCCGCTGGGCGATGGAGCTCCCGTCCCAGCCGAGCGCCGAACTGCGCTTCCACGACCTGGTCCGCGCCTGGTACGAGCCGCTGTGGCGGGCGGGCGTCGCGGTGGACTTCGTACGCCCCGACGCGGACCTGTCGGCCTACCGCCTGGTCCTCGCCCCGAGCCTCTACCTCGTGGACGACACGGGCGCGGCGAACCTCACCGGCTTCGTGGAGCGCGGCGGCACGCTGGCCGTCGGCTTCCACAGCGGCGCCGTCGACGAGAACTGCCATGTGCGGCTGGGCGGTTACCCCGGAGCGTTCCGGGACGTGCTGGGGGTACGGACGGACGAGCTGTTCCCGTTGCTGCCGGGGGAGTCGGTGGGCCTGAGCTCGGGCGGCCGCGGCACCCTGTGGTCGGAGCGGGTGCGCCCGGCCGGCGCCGAGACGGTCGCGTCGTACACCAGCGGGCCCCTGAGCGGCGTACCGGCGGTGACCCGGCACGCCCACGGTGCGGGCGTCGCGTGGTACCTGGCCACCCTGCCGGACCCCGAGACCCTCACCGGGCTCCTGGACCGCATCCGCGGGGAGGCGGGCGTCGAGCCCGTGCGCAGCACCCCGCGGGGCGTCGAGGCGGTGCTGCGACGCGGCCCGGACGCCGACTACCTCTTCCTGATCAACCACACCGACCGGCCCGCCCATGTCGCGGTCGCGTCCGGCGCCACCGAACTGCTCACGGGCAAACCGGCGCCGGGGGCGGTCAGCGTCCCGGCGGGGGAGACGGCGGTGGTGCGCGAGCCCCGCTGAGTGACAGGGTGGCGGGACATCATCGGGATATTCGAGGGGCGGGGCGGCATGCCGGAGCTGAGCAAGGGCGGGAACACCGTGGTGGGCTCCGGGCCCCTCGTGGCCGAACTGCGCACCGTCGGCGGCACGGTCGACCTCAGCGCCCTGCTGGTGGCCGCGGACGGCAAGGTGCGTTCCGACGACGACCTGGTCTTCTACAACCAGCCGTCCGCCGAGTCCGGTGCCGTCCGCCACCTCGCCGCCGATGCCGACGGCCCCGAACGCATCGAGGTGAGCCCGGCCGCCCTGCCCGCGGACGTGGACCGGGTGGTCCTGGTCGGCAGCTGCGATCCCGACGACGTCAGCCGCACCTTCCGCGAGGTCGAGGACGTACTGGTCCACGCCACCCAGGCCGGCGCCGACCCGGTCCGCTTCCGTCCGCCCGCCCTCACCGACGGCGAGCGCGCCGTGCTGCTGGTGGAGCTGTACCGCAGGGGCGAGACATGGAAGCTGCGCGCCATCGGCCAGGGCTACGCCGACGGTTTGGCCGGTCTCGCCACGGACTTCGGCATCGACGTGGCGGAACCGGAGCAGCCGTCCGGGGAACCCGAGCGGCCCGTACCGACGCGACCCGCCGCCGTCCCGCCCCCCATGAGCCTGCGCAAGCCCCCGCTCGGCACGGTCAGCCTCGACAAGGGCGGCCAGGTCTCGATGAGCCTGGACAAGGCCGATCGCGAGCTGGTGGTCACGGCGACCCTGGAGTGGGACGGCGGCAGCGACGAACGCCGCAGGAGAGGAGCCGACCTCGACCTGTACGCCCTGTTCGTGCCCGCCTCGAAGGCGGTGCGCGGCGACCAGGCACCCGGCACCCTCGTCACGGCGAAGAAGAGGTCCCGCCCCGCCCCCGGCGAGAGCGCCGCGAAGAAGGGCGGCCACGGTGACGTCGTCTACTACAAGAGCCTCGGCTCCCTGAAGCACCCTCCCTTCATCCACCTCGACGGCGACGCCCGCGTCCCCGGCCGCGAGACACTGCGGATCGTCCGCCCGGACCAGCAGGGCTACGTCCTGCTCTGCGCGTACTCCGCGGTCAGCAACGGCTTCGGCTCGTTCCGCAGCTTCGGGGCGAAGGTCGTGGTCACCGACGGTCGCGGCTCCACGGTCACCGTCCCGCTCTTCGAGAACACCAAGACCCGCTACTGGGTGGCCATCGCCCTCGTCGACTTCACCGACGCCGACGGAGCCGCGATCCACCAGGTCGAGGCGTACAGCGCCCGCATGACCGAACGCCGCCCGGTCCTCCACCCGGACGGCACCGTCGAGATGAACGCGGGACCGGTGGAGTTCAAGAGGCGTTGACGGGGCACTCGGGCAGGCACACCGCCTCCCAGTGCCGAAAGCCGTCCGCCATGCCCGAGCTGCCAGACGTCGAAGGGTTCCGGGAGGTCCTCCGGTCCTGCGCCCAGGGCAGAGTCGTCCGGCGCGTCGACGTGCGCGACGCGGGCGTCCTGCACGGGATCGACGCGCGGCGGCTGCGGGAAGCCCTGGAGGGGCGGCGCGTCACCGGGACGGAACGGCACGGCAAGTGGCTGCTCGCCCGTACCGGCGGCCCCACCCTGCTGCTGCACTTCGGCATGACCGGCCGGCTGCTCTGCGCCCACCCCGACGACGGGCCCGAGCCGCACGACCGGGTCCTGTTCACCCTCGCCCGCGACCGCCAGCTCCGCTACCGCGACCAGCGCAAACTCCAGGGCCTGTGGCTGGCGGAGGACGACCGCGACGTCCTACGACTGCTCGGCCGGCAGGGCCCCGACGCCCTGACGGTGGACCGCGCTGCATTCGAAGGGGCGCTCGCCTCGCACCGCGGTCGCCTCAAGGCGGTGCTGATCGACCAGTCGGTGGTGGCCGGCCTCGGCAACCTCCTGGCGGACGAGATCCTGTGGCGCGCGAGGCTGCGCCCCGGCACCCCGGCCAACGCCCTGACCGGGCCGGAGGCCCACCGTCTGTACACCGAGATGCGCCGCACCCTGCGTCCCGCGGTCACCGCCGGCTGCGTCCCGCCCCGCGACTCCTGGCTGACCGGCCACCGGGACTCCCCCGACCCTCGCTGCCCCCGCTGCCACACCCCCCTGCGCCGGACCCGCGTGGGCGGCCGGACCACGGTGTGGTGCCCGAGCTGCCAGGCCGCGCCGAGCGCCACCGGACGGCGATAATGGCTGAAGAGCTCCGCACAAGGTTGGAGTCCGGCTCGCGACGCCCGGCACGTACGCTCGCCGCGTTGCCGAAAGCCCCTGGTAGCTCCGCTGCGAGGAGCTTCCGGCGCCTTGCGGTCGCACGCACCCGGACCCCGCGAGCTGATCGGACTCCACTGCTGTCCGGGGCTCTGAGTCCGGGCAACGACGTCCGCGGACGCGCGGGGGCGGACCGCGCGCCGCGGATCGCCGACCTGACGGATCTCTGCGAGAGCGAGATGAGCGATCATGGACGAGCCCGCCATCGGCCGGGCGCCCGGTCCGCTCGACGAGGTGGTCGGCGAGGAGCTCACGGCCCGCGTCACCATCGACGAACAGGGCACGGTGACCGGGTGGAACGCGGGTGCCGAGCGGCTCCTCGGGTACTCGGGCGCACAGATCGTCGGACGGCCGGCGGCCGACCTGCTGGCCGACCCGGTCCCGGCCCCGGACCTGCCGCCCTTCGCACGGCTGTCGAGATGGCACGGCGAGATCCCCCTCCGGCACCTCGACGGCGGACGGCGGGAGATCAAGGTCCTCGCGCACCACAGGACGGCGCCCACCGGCAGACGCGAATGGTTCGTGGTCTCCGCGGTGACCGGCCGCCGGCCCCAGCCCTTGGACGAGCCGTTCGTGTCCTGGACGTTCGCCCAGTCCCCGTGCTGCGCGCTGGCGCTGTACGACACCAGGCTCCGCCTGCGGCGGGCCAACGGGGCCATGGAGAAGGCCGTGGCCCTCACCGAGGCCGACATGCTCGGCCTGCGCGTCAACGAGATCGTGGACGACCCGGCCGGCGAGCGGGCGGAGCAGAGCATGGCGCGGGTCCTTCGGACCGGCGAGCCGCAGTACGACGAGGACTTCCTGCGCCCCGCCGGCGCGTCCCGAACGCACGCCTGGTCCGTCCTCATGTCGCCGCTGCGCGACGCCGCGGGCACCCTGCGCGGCGTGTGCCTCACCTCGCACGACATGACGGAGCAGTACTGGGCCCGCAAGCGGCTCCAGCTGATGGCCGACGCCGGCCGGCGCATCGGCAGCACCCTCGACGCGATGCGTACGGCCCAGGAGCTGGCCGACGTGACGGTCCCCGACTTCGCCGACTTCGTCACCGTAGACCTGCTGACCACCCTCGACGACCTCCAGGAGCCGCCACCGGACGCCGTGGCCACGACCGGCCCCGTCGTGCTGCGCCGGGCCGCCCACCAGTCCGGGACCCCGGGCGTCCCGGAGGCGGTCGTCGCCCTCGGCAGCCTCGACGAGTACCCGGCGGGCTCCGCGCCGGCCGAGACGCTCCGCTCGGGCCGGGCCAAGCTGTACGAGATGACGAACCCCGCGATCACCGCCCTGGTCGCCCGCGACCCGGCCCGTGCCTCCCGGGTCCGTGAGTTCGGGGTCCACTCGGTGATGGCGGTGCCCCTGACGGCACGCGGAACCACCCTGGGCGTCGCCGTCTTCGCACGTCACCGCAACCCCGACGTCTTCCGGCAGGACGACCTGGTGCTCGCCGAGGAACTGGCGGCCAGGGCGGCCGTGTGCATCGACAACGCCCGCCGCTTCACCCGCGAACGCGGCACCGCGGTGATGCTGCAGCGCAGCCTGCTGCCGCAGCGGCTGCCGCGGCAGGCCGCGGTCGAGGTCGCCTCCCGCTACCTCCCGGCCGACGCGCACGCCGGCGTGGGCGGCGACTGGTTCGACGTGATCCCCCTGTCCGGGGCGCGCGTGGCGCTCGTCGTGGGCGACATCGTCGGCCACGGCATCCACGCCTCGGCGACCATGGGCCGCCTGCGCACGGCCGTACGCACCCTCGCCGACATCGACCTGGCGCCGGACGAACTGCTCACCCACCTCGACGACCTGGTCGCCCGCCTGTCCACCGAGCGGGACACCGGCGGCGAGGTGGGAGCGACCTGCCTGTACGCGGTGTACGACCCGATCTCACGGCGCTGCACCCTGGCCCGCGCAGGACATCCCCTGCCGGCCGTGGTGAGCCCCGGCGGCCCCGCCGAGCTGATCGACCTGCCGGCCGGCCCGCCGCTGGGTCTGGGCGGCCTGCCCTTCGAGGCAGCCGAGATCGAACTGCCCGAGGGCAGCCTGCTCGCCCTCTACACCGACGGCCTGATCACACCGGGCCGCCGCGCCCGTGGCGACGATGGCGTCCTTCGCCTCTGCCGCCTCCTCACGCGTTCGGAGCCGACCCTGGACGCCCAGTGCGACCGGATCCTCACCGACCTCCTGCCGCCCCGCCCGCCCGACGACGTCGCCCTCCTCCTGGCCCGTACACGCGCGCTGGACGCCTCCCAGGTCGCCGCCTGGGACGTCCCGGCCGACCCGTCCGCCGTCGCCCAGGCCCGCAAGGACGCCCTGGCCCAGCTGGACGCCTGGGACCTGGAGGACGCCGCCTTCGTCACGGAACTGGTCGTCAGCGAACTGGTCACCAACGCCATCCGCCACGCCCAGCCCCCCATCCAGCTCCGCCTGATCCACCTCGCCCACGACAGCTCCCTCATCTGCGAGGTGACCGACGGCGACAGCACCTCCCCCCACCTGCGCCGCGCCCGCACCTACGACGAGGGCGGCCGGGGCCTGCTCCTGGTGGCCCAGCTCACCCGACGCTGGGGCACACGCCAGACCCCGAAGGGCAAGACGATCTGGACGGAGCAGGCCCTCGACCACGGGACATGAAGATCACCCACGCTTCCGCTTCTCCAGGCGGCTGCCCCGCGGCAGGGTGACGGACATAAGGTCGCTGGGGCCGCCCAGGGCGATGCGGTGCCGGCGACCGCGCGGCACGACGGCCGCGGTCCCGGCCGTCAGCTCGATCTCCTCCCCGACACAGGTCCCGGACCTGACACCGCGGCCGCCGCGCAGGCCACCTCGCCCCGAGACCCCGCCTGCCCCGCTCAGGACGTCTGCGGCCCGGGCCGGACCGGTTCGCTCTAGTCGTCGACGCCCAGGTCGGCACGCATGGCCTTCTTCAGCGCCCCCAGGTAAGGCCAGACCTCCTTGCGGAGTTCACCCTCCAGGGCCGCCAGTTCCTCCGCATAGGTGGCGGGTGCCGCTCCGTACTTCCTGAGCTTGCCGTACGCGGCGTTCAAACGTCTCTTTGCCGTGCTGGAGGCGCGCAACACCGCCTCCGGAACGATCATCTGGGATTCCGCGTAGCTGTCCCGATAGGCCAGCCTGCCCGCCTCCAGACTCTCCAGGGCCGTGGCAACGTCCTCGCTGCGTTGAAGCGCGTAGAGGTAGTTGGTCATCGCCGTCACGTACTGGCGTGAGGCAGTGTTCAGTGTGACGTAGCAGGTGCGCCGCCGTTCAAGGTTCTCGCGCTGCTGTTGTCGGGTCTGCTCCGCCCTGAGCAGTTCCTCGGCATGACCGCGTTCCTCACGCCGCTGTTCAGCGGCGGCCTGGAGCTCCATGCGCTTGGTGCGGTCCGCGCGGTTCTGTGTCAGCACCGCGGCTCCCAGCGTGCCCGCCACGCCCACCACCGCGATCAACAACCCCGTCCAACCGGCGTCCACGATGCCCCCCTTCGTGCAGTCGGAAGACCTCACCCCACGGAAGATCCCCCCGGCCCGCCGCTGCGGAACCCCCGGATGCACCAGGCCGCCGCCGGTAGCCGTGATGCACGGTCGTGCCCATCATGCCGGGGCACCCAGGCCGGCATGATTCTCGCGCTCATCGGATGCCGCCGCGGCACCGCAATCCGGAGCCGGCTTGAGCACCGGGCCGAGAACATCGCCAAGCCGTACGTCTCGGAGAACGCATGTCCGGGTCGCCCTCGGCGAGGCTAGCTCGTCCGTGCATGTGACCGGGACCATGCTCCGCAAGGTCGCGAAAGAGGTCGGCGACGAGCTCCGGGAGCCGCCGAGAACCGACTGAGACGGAAACCGAGACGGAAACCGAGACGGACAAACGCCAGAGGGCCGGACCGCTGATGCGGTCCGGCCCTCTGGGCTGGCGGAGGATACGAGATTCGAACTCGTGAGGGGTTGCCCCCAACACGCTTTCCAAGCGTGCGCCCTAGGCCTCTAGGCGAATCCTCCGCCGGAAACATTACATGACCGAGAGGAGTGCTCGCGAACTCGTTCCCCGCTGCTGACATCGGGTACTCTCTGTGGAGCCCCTCACGCGGCGCTATCTGACTGAACTCCCCCAGGGCCGGAAGGCAGCAAGGGTAGGTTGGCTCTGGCGGGTGCGTGGGGGGCGCTTGCGTGTCCGGAGGCGGGTCGGCGGGCGGGGCTCGTTGTCAGTGGGCGCCTATAACCTCGTAGGCGTGTCGTCTCTCGCGCTGTACCGCCGCTATCGCCCGGAGTCTTTCGCCGAGGTCATCGGGCAGGAGCATGTCACCGACCCGCTGCAGCAGGCGCTGCGGAACAACCGGGTCAACCACGCGTACCTGTTCAGCGGACCGCGCGGCTGCGGCAAGACGACCAGTGCGCGGATCCTCGCGCGGTGCCTGAACTGCGAGCAGGGGCCCACGCCGACCCCGTGCGGAGAGTGCCAGTCCTGCCGGGACCTGGCCCGCAACGGGCCCGGCTCGATCGACGTCATCGAGATCGACGCCGCGTCGCACGGTGGTGTGGACGACGCCCGTGAGCTGCGGGAGAAGGCCTTCTTCGGCCCCGCCTCCAGCCGCTACAAGATCTACATCATCGACGAGGCCCACATGGTCACGTCGGCCGGCTTCAACGCGCTGCTGAAGGTCGTCGAGGAGCCCCCCGAGCACCTGAAGTTCATCTTCGCCACCACTGAGCCCGAGAAGGTCATCGGGACCATCCGCTCGCGGACCCACCACTACCCCTTCCGGCTCGTCCCGCCGGGCACGCTGCGCGACTACCTCGCCGAGGTCTGCGGCCGGGAGGAGATCCCCGTCGAGGACGGCGTGCTGCCGCTCGTCGTGCGCGCGGGTCAGGGATCCGTGCGTGACTCGATGTCCGTCATGGACCAGCTGCTCGCCGGAGCGGGGGAGGAGGGTGTGACGTATGCCATGGCCACCTCGCTGCTCGGCTACACCGACGGTTCGCTGCTCGACTCCGTCGTGGAGGCCTTCGCGACCGGCGACGGGGCCGCCGCCTTCGAGGTCGTGGACCGTGTCATCGAGGGGGGCAACGACCCCCGCCGTTTCGTCGCCGACCTGCTGGAGCGGCTGCGGGACCTGGTGATCCTGGCCGCCGTGCCGGATGCCGTGGAGAAGGGGCTCCTCGACGCCCCCGCCGACGTCCTGGAGCGCATGCAGGCCCAGGCCGGCACCTTCGGCGCCGCAGAGCTGAGCCGGGCCGCCGACCTCGTCAACGAGGGGCTGACCGAGATGCGGGGCGCCACCTCCCCGCGGCTCCAGCTCGAACTGATCTGCGCCCGGGTGCTGCTGCCCGCGGCGTACGGGGACGAGCGTTCCGTGATGGCCCGCCTCGACCGCCTGGAACGGGGCGGCAACTTCTCCGCGGGTGCCGGCATGCCCGCCATGGGGTACGTGCCGGGGCCCGACGCCCATGCGGGGGCGGCCGCCGCCGCGCCCGTTCCGCCGGGTGGCGGGCCCGCCGCGGCCCGGGCCGCCGTACGGACTCCAGGTGCGCCGCCCACGGCACCCACCCCGCCCACCCCCTCGGCTCCCGCTGCGGGACCGCAGGCCGGCCAACAGCCCCAGCGACCCCAGCAATCCCAAGCTCCGGCCCCTGTCGCCGCGGAGTCCACGCCTGCGCCCGCCCCGGCCGCCGCTCCCGCCGCGCCTCCCGCCTCTGCCCCGGCCCCCGGCGCCTGGCCCACCGCCGCGTCCGCAGGCGGCGGCCGCCGCCCCGGTGGCTGGCCCACGGCGGCCTCGGCGGGCGGCGGAGCCCAGCAGTCCCCGGCCGCGCCGAGCGGCGCCCCCACACCCGCTCCGCAGCCCTCGGCACCCCCGCCGGCCCCCACCCCGGGCGCGGCACCCGCCTACGCCCCTCCGAGCGGCGGCCTGGACCCGCGCATGCTCTGGCCCAACATCCTGGAGGCCGTCAAGAACCGGCGCCGCTTCACCTGGATCCTGCTCAGCCAGAACGCCCAGGTGACCGGCTTCGACGGCACCACCCTGCAACTCGGCTTCGTCAACGCCGGGGCGCGCGACAACTTCGCGAGCAGCGGCAGCGAGGACGTCCTGCGGCAGGCGCTGGCCGAGCAGTTCAACGTGCAGTGGAAGATCGAGGCGATCGTCGACCCGTCCGGTGGCGGCTCGGCTCCTGCGCCGACCGGCGGCTCCCCCGGCTTCGGCGGCGGCGGGGCCGGAAGCCACGCCGGGGGCGGCGCGGGCGGCTACGGCGGTGGCGGCAACAGCGGCTTCGGCGGCGGTGCGCCGTCCCCTCAGCGCCCGGCTCCTGCCCAGTCCACGGCGCCGACCTCGCCCCCGACGGCCTCGGCCCCCGCCCCGGCGCCGCAGCGCTCCGCACCCGAGCCGCCGCCCCCCGTCTCCATCGAGGACGACATCCCCGAGGACGACGACCCCGACCTCAACGAGTCGGCCCTGTCCGGGTACGACCTGATCGTCCGGGAGCTGGGGGCGACGGTGGTGGAAGAGATCATGAACGAGTAGACGCACGGACTTCACAGACGCGCGGATTTCGCAGAGCACTGACTTCGTAGACGCGCGGACTTGAACGAGCACACGGGGCGGACTTGGAGGAACGTACAGGTCGCCAACCCCCGGCCCCTCGGCATCCCGCACAAGAACCCCGTTAGGCTGACCCCCGTGAAGGTCCTCGTCATCGGTAGCGGCGCCCGCGAACACGCCCTGTGCCGCTCCCTGTCCCTCGACCCCGACGTCACCGCGCTGCACTGCGCACCCGGCAACGCCGGCATCGCCGAGGTCGCCGAGCTGCACCAGGTCGACGCCCTGGACGGCAAGGCCGTGTCCGCGCTGGCCACGGAGCTCGGTGCCGACCTCGTCGTCGTCGGGCCGGAGGCGCCGCTCGTCGCCGGGGTCGCCGACGCCGTGCGCGAGGCGGGCATTCCCGTCTTCGGCCCCTCCGGGGAGGCCGCGCAGATCGAGGGCTCCAAGGCGTTCGCGAAGGACGTGATGGCCGCGGCCGGCGTGCCCACGGCCCGTTCCTACGTCTGCACCACGCCCGCCGAGGTCGAGGAGGCCCTCGACGCCTTCGGCGCCCCCTACGTAGTCAAGGACGACGGTCTCGCCGCCGGCAAGGGCGTCGTCGTGACCGCCGACCTGGAAGCGGCCCGGGCGCACGCCAACGCCTGCGAACGCGTCGTCATCGAGGAGTACCTCGACGGCCCCGAGGTCTCCCTCTTCGCCATCACCGACGGCGAGACGGTCGTCCCGCTCCAGCCCGCCCAGGACTTCAAGCGCGCCCTCGACGGCGACGAGGGCCCCAACACCGGCGGCATGGGCGCCTACTCCCCGCTGCCGTGGGCGGACCCGAAGCTGGTCGGCGAGGTCCTGGAGACGGTCCTGCAGCCGACCGTCGACGAGATGCGCCGACGCGGCACCCCGTTCTCCGGCCTGCTCTACGCCGGTCTGGCGATCACCTCCCGCGGCGTACGGGTCATCGAGTTCAACGCCCGCTTCGGCGACCCCGAGACGCAGGTCGTCCTGGCCCGTCTGAAGACCCCGCTGGCCGGCGTCCTACTGGCCGCCGCCAGGGGCGACCTCGCCGACCTGGAGCCCCTGCGCTGGAGCGAGGACGCCGCGGTCACCGTCGTCGTCGCCTCGCACAACTACCCGGGAACCCCGCGCACCGGCGACCCGATCACCGGCCTCGACGAGGTGGCCGCCGAGGACGCCCCGCACGCCTACGTCCTGCACGCGGGCACCAGGCGCGACGGCGAGGCGGTCGTGAGTGCCGGCGGCCGCGTCCTGTCCGTCACGGCGACCGGCAAGGACCTCACCCAGGCCCGCGAGCGCGCCTACCGGGCCGTCGCCCGTATCCGGCTCGACGGCTCCCAGCACCGTACGGACATCGCGGCGAAGGCGGCGCAGGGCGCGTAGGCACCCCCGAAACCCCTGCTTCCGATAAACCCCGCGGGCCCCGAATCCGTCTCAGGATTCGGGGCCTGATCCTTGCTGTCCGTCGTTCACCTTTCCCCAAAGCCATTCCATCGAGTGACCGATGCCCCATCCGGCTGACGTGAGCCGGGGCCCCAACTAGGGTGCGGCGCAAGCATTCCGGCACTTGGCCCACCGGCATTGCGATGTCAGTGGCGGGTGCCACAGTGGGGGAGTGAGCAAAGCCAGGACAGTCCGGACAGCCAGGGCAGCGCGGAGGGGGTGAGGTCCGGCGTGACCGGTATGGGTGTGGAGATGGGTGCGCAGGCCGCGCGCGCCCGTGCGCTCGCCGTGCTGCGCATTCGCAGCCGTGCGCTCGCCGTGGCCCTGCTGCCCGCCGCGGTCGCCGTGGTGCTGCTCGCGGGCGTCTCCACCGGTCACCTCGTCGGGCCGGTCTGGCAGGTCGCCCGCTGGGTGGTGACCCCGGTCGCCGCGCTCGTTCTGCTCGCCGCCGCCGGTGTCGCCCTGGTCGTGGCCCGAGCCCGCCCCGCCGTCAGCCCGACGGTCCCGATAACCGAGGAGCAGGCGCCGGACCTGTACCGGATGGTGCGCGACCTCGCCGACCGCCTGGACGTGCCCGCTCCGTCCGCGATAGCGCTCACCCCGGACTGCGACAGCTGGCTGGAGGACCGCACGCATCCGTCCCACGGCCGTCCACCGGCCGAGGACGGCGACGAACCTGGCGGCCTGCGCGGCCCGAGCGCCCGTGGCGCCCAGCGCCGTGCGCCCGCCGCCCCCGTCCTCGTCATCGGCTCCCCGTTCCTGTGGTGGATGCGCGTGGGCGAACTGCGTGCGGTCCTCGCCCCGGTCGTCGCCGGTACGGGTCCGTCCGCCCACCCGGACATAGCCCTGGCCCGGCGCTTCGTCCGGGGCCTGGACGCCGCGGTGGCCGTCGCCTCGACGAGCGGCCGCTGCCCGGGGTCGCGGGCGGTGTGCGCGGCCCTCGGCTGGGTCGCGCGCCTGCTGCTGCGCAGCTGCCGGGATCACGCCGCCGAGATGGAGCGGGGCGTGGCCGCCGCTGCCGCCGAGCGTGCACAGGCTGTGGATTACGGGCTGCGGATCGTCGCCCAGGAACAGGTCGGGCTGGCGTACGCCGGCTGGGACCGGCTGCTCACCCGCGTCGCACTGCCGGCCTGGCGGATGGGCCGCTGGCCGTCCCGGCTGGACGCGGGCGTCGTGGCCGCGCTCACCGAACTGTCCCGACGGGACCGGCTGGCCGAGGGCTTCGCCTCCCGACTGGGCGAGCGCCCCGCCTGTGACCTGCTCGAAGAGCCCGGCGCGATCGACGAGGCCGCCTCACTGCTCGCCGCCCGACTCTTCCACGGCGGTCCCGCCGAGCCCGGACCGGACTGGTCCCCGGTGGACTGGCAGGCGTATCCGGAGGAGGTCGTCGACCGCAAGTGGCGTACCGACGCGGCCCGCCTCCACCGCGTCCTCGACACCCTCGGCGTCCGCCCCACGCCCGGTGGCACCGCGCCCGAGGCGGACGGCCCGACCCTTGCCCGCGTCCTGGACCACCTGTCGACCCCACCGACCTCCACCACCATCACCGGTCCCCCGACCGGGCCCGGCCCGGCGACCGCTTCCGACCCCACGGCCGCACCCGATGGCGGGCCCGCCTCCGGGACCACGAGCGGCCCCGCAGCTCGACCCGCCTCCGAGCCCACTCCCGGCCCTGTTTCGGAGCCCACCCCCGGCCCCACCACCGGCCCCGCCTCCGAACTCGCTCCCGGCCCCACCACCGGCCCCACCCCCGAGCTCGGCCCCACCTCAGACCTCACCACCCCCACCCCCACCCCCACCCCCACCCCCACCCCCGGCACTCATCCCCCCACCACCCCCCAGGCCACCGACGCTCCCGAGCCGCCACACCCTCCCAGCGGCCCCAGCGGCCCCAGCGGCCCCAGCGGCCCCAGCGGTCCCAGCGGTCCCAGCGGCCCCGGCGCCCCCAGCGGCCCCGGCGCCCCGGGCGCCCCCATCGCCCCCACCCCGCCCAACACCCCGACACCCCCCAAGGCCCCCTACGCATCCATGGCCGAAGAGCACCCCTCGGACGCCGAGGAAACCGAGCGAAGCTCCACCCTCGCCGCCGGCCTGACCGCCGAACTGGCCCGTGAGGAGGCCGCGGCGCCGACGGACCGGACGGCCTCCCCGGCCGCCGGCAGCACTCTCCTGGACATCGGCGCGCTGCCCCTCTTCCCGCTCCAACCGCCGCGCACGTCCCGGGAGCTGCTGACCGACCACGTGACGGCGATGGTGTGCTGCGCCGCGATGGACACGGCAGGCGCGGCCCCAGGGCTGGACTGGCTCGACGGGCCCACCCTTCTGATCAACGGCGAGAGGGCCGCCGATCTGACCCCCAGGGTGCTCAGCCTGATCGAGGAGGGCGATCCGGCACCTCTGCGCGCCTGGTTGCTGGAGTCCGGGATACGCCCGGAGAAGCCGGTACGACTCGTCTGAACACCTGGAACACAGCGGCCCGGACGCGTTCGCGGTCGGAGGCCCCGGTTCCACTTTCGGCCAATTCGCAACGAATAGTGACAGGATGCGTGCGCAATGTGATGTGCTGGGACCGATAGCGCATATGGCAAGGGCTTACGACAGACGACAGTTGTCACCGCGGCCCGCGCCTGAAGGAAGAAACCGCAAGTCACATGGGCAACTGGCACCACACAACGCTCGACGCACCGCCACGGGGGACGAGGGAGGGGTAGTGGCCATGGGGTCGGAGCAGATCCGCCGCTGGGAGTCGGGAGCACTCGCGCACGCCGTGACGGACCCCTTCGGGCAGGGACCCGTCCCCTGGCTGCGCGGCAACGTGACGTACTTCGACGACACCGGCCAGGTCGTCCCCTGGTACGTGGACGGTCAGGCCCACCCCCCGACGGCGAACACACCCAGGGTCCCGGCGCCCCGAAGCGCCGGCCCTCGCTCGGCCGACGACATCCACCGCCAGATCAAGGGCTTCACATCCACCGGCGCGGTCACCCCCGGCGAGGCCGTCGACTTCCACATCACCGTCGACCCGCCCCAGGAATTCGCCGTGGACGTCTACCGCATCGGCCACTACGGCGGTGACGGCGCCGCCAAGATCACCACCAGCCCGCGTCTCTCGGGCATCGTGCAGCCCCCACCGCTCACCGCCGACCGCACGGTCTCCTGCCACCACTGGTGGCTGTCCTGGCGCCTGCAGATCCCGTCGTACTGGAGCATCGGCGCGTACGTGGCCGTCCTGACCACCGCCGACGGCTACCGCTCCCACATCCCCTTCACCGTGCGGGACAAGCACCCCGCGGACCTGCTCCTGCTCCTGCCCGACATCACCTGGCAGGCGTACAACCTCTACCCCGAGGACGGCCGCACCGGAGCCAGCCTCTATCACGCCTGGGACGAGGACGGCCGGCTGCTCGGCGAGACCGACGCCGCCACGACCGTCTCCTTCGACCGCCCGTACGCGGGCGCGGGCCTGCCCCTGCACGTCGGCCACGCCTACGACTTCATCCGCTGGGCCGAGCGCTACGGCTACGACCTCGCCTACGCCGACGCCCGCGACCTGCACGCCGGACACGTCGACCCCACCCGGTACCGCGGCCTGGTCTTCCCCGGCCACGACGAGTACTGGTCGACGCAGATGCGCCGCACGGTGGAGGTCGCCCGCGAGAACGGCACCTCCCTGGTCTTCCTCTCGGCCAACTCCATGTACTGGCAGGTCGAGTTGGGACCCTCGCCCTCCGGCGTCCCCGACCGCCTGCTCACCTGCCGCAAGCGCAAGGGCCCCGGCCGCCCGGTGCTCTGGCGCGAGATCGACCGCCCCGAGCAGGAGGTGATCGGCATCCAGTACGCGGGCCACGTCCCCGAGCCGCACCCCCTGATCGTCCGCAACGCCGACCACTGGCTGTGGGAGGCGACCGGCGCACACGAGGGCGACGAACTCGCCGGCATGGTCGCGGGCGAGGCCGACCGCTACTTTCCGCGCACCCCGCTGCCCGACCACGAGGAGCGCGTCCTGCTCGCCCACTCCCCGTACACCGACAAGGAGGGCGTCGTCCGCCACCAGGAGACGTCCCTGTACCGCGCACCTTCCGGCGCCCTGGTCTTCGCGTCCGGGACGTTCGCCTGGTCCCCCGCGCTGGACCGCCCGGGCCACGTCGACGCGCGTGTCCAGCGCGCCACCGCAAACCTCCTCGACCGCATCTGCAAACGTGACTGACCTCAGCTGAAGCACCCCCCGTCCGCGGTCGATCTCCGGCATACGGGAGAATCGAGCCACTTGGACAGAACCACGGGGAGGAACCGTGTCCGGATTCGTAGAAAAGCCCGAGCCGACCCAGGTTCCCGGCTTGGTGCACCTGCACACCGGCAAGGTGCGCGAGCTGTACCAGAACGAGGCGGGCGACCTCGTGATGGTCGCCAGCGACCGCATCTCCGCGTACGACTGGGTGCTGCCGACCGAGATCCCCGAGAAGGGCCGCGTCCTCACCCAGCTGTCCCTGTGGTGGTTCGACCAGATCGCCGACCTGATCCCCAACCACGTCCTGGGCACCGACCTGCCCGCCGGCGCCCCCGCCGACTGGGCGGGCCGCACCCTCGTCTGCAAGTCGCTCCAGATGGTCCCGGTGGAGGCGGTGGCCCGCGGCTACCTCACCGGCTCCGGCCTGGTCGAGTACGACGAGTCCCGCACCGTCTGCGGCCTCGCCCTTCCCGAGGGACTCGTGGACGGCTCCGAACTGCCCGCCCCGATCTTCACCCCGGCCACGAAGGCCGCGGTCGGCGAGCACGACGAGAACGTCTCCTACGAGGAGGTCGCCCGCCAGGTCGGCGCCGACACCGCCGCCCGGCTCCGGCAGGCCACCCTCGCCGTCTACTCCCGCGGCCGGGACATCGCCCGTGAGCGCGGCATCATCCTCGCCGACACCAAGTTCGAGTTCGGCTTCGACGGGGAGACGCTGGTCCTCGCCGACGAGATCCTCACCCCGGACTCCTCCCGCTTCTGGCCGGCCGACCAGTGGCAGCCGGGCCGCGCGCAGCCGTCGTACGACAAGCAGTTCGTCCGTGACTGGCTGACCTCGCCGGCGTCCGGCTGGGACCGGAGGAGCGAGCAGCCCCCGCCCCCGCTGCCGCAGGACGTGGTGGACGCGACCCGCGCGAAGTACGTGGAGGCGTACGAGCGCCTGACCGGTACGAGCTGGACCTAGACCACGAAAAGACCCCGGCCCATCAGGGCCGGGGTCTTTTTCCCGAGCGGACGACGAGGCTCGAACTCGCGACCTCAACCTTGGCAAGGTTGCGCTCTACCAACTGAGCTACGTCCGCACTGCGCCGTGGCGCGAGAGCAACTATACCCAACCTCGCTCCCGCGCGAGACGCACTGCCGCATGACGGTTCTCCGCCCCGAGCTTGGAGACGGCGGACGACAGGTAGTTCCGTACGGTCCCCTGGGACAGCGCGGCCCGCTCCGCGATCTCCGCGACGGGTGCCCCGTCGGCGGCGAGTTCCAGCACCTCGGCCTCCCGCGCGGTCAGCGGCGAGTCCCCGGCGGCGATCGCGTCGGCCGCCAACTCGGGGTCGACGTAACGGTTTCCGGCATGCACGGTCCGGATGATCTCCGCGAGCCGCTGAGCGCTGACCGTCTTCGGGACGAACCCCCTCACACCGGCCTCCAGTGCCCGCTTCAGATGCCCGGGCCGCCCGTGACTGGTCACTATCAGCACCTTGCAGCCGGGAAGCCCGGCACGCAGGGATGTGGCGACCTTCACACCGTCCGCCCCGGGCATCTGAAGATCCAGGACGGCCACGTCGGGTTCGTGCGCCCGCGCCATCGCCAGTGCCTCGGGTCCGGTGGCCGCCTCGGCGACGATCACGAGGTCGTCCTCCAGGGAGAGCAGCGTGGCGAGCGCGCCCCTGATCAGATGCTCGTCGTCGGCGAGCAGCAGCCGTACAGGGGCGGTCATACGGCGACCTCCCGCACGCCCGCCGCCAACGGGACCTGCGCCACCAGCCGGAACGCCCCTTCCCCGGCGGGCCCGGCCTCCAGCGTCCCGCCCACGGCCGCCAGCCGCTCCCGCAGCCCGGCCAGCCCGGAGCCCCCACCGCCGTCGGCGGACTCGACAGCGCCGTCGTTCTCCACCGTCAACCTCACGTGCCCCTCCGTCACCCGCACTCCCACCGTGCACCGCCCGGCATCTCCGTGCCGCAGCACGTTGGTGGTCGCCTCCCGCACGACCCACGCCAGCGCCGACTGCACCTCGGCGGGCAGCCCGGCCGCCTCCCCGGTCACCTCGCACTCGATCCCGGCCGCCGTCAGCACGCCCTGCGCACCGGTGAGTTCGACCCCCAGATCGGCCTCCCGGTACCCGCGTACGACATCCCGCACCTCGCGCTGCGACTCCTGCGCGATCCGCTGCACCTCGATCATCTGCTCCACGGCCTCGGGCCGTCCCCGTCGCGCCAACTGCACGGCCAGCTCGCTCTTGAGCGCGATGACAGCCAGGTTCCGCCCCATCACGTCGTGCAGATCCCGCCCGAACCGCAGCCGCTCCTCGGCGACGGCGAGCCGGGTGCGGGTCTCGCGGGCCTCGTCGAGTTCGTAGACGGCGTTCACCAGCCAGAGCGAGAACACCGCCGTGGCGGCCACGAACCCGCCGCCGACCAGCACCGCCAGCGCACCGACGAGGGCGGCCCAGGCGGGCCCGCCCAGGGCGAGCGTCACCAGCGCCGCGCCCGCGGCGAAGCCCCCGACGGTCGCGATGACGTGTCGCCGGCTGCGCACCCCCAACACGAGGACCCCCACCCCGTAGATCAGCACGATGCCGAAGACACCGCCCGCCGCGGAGTCCACGGCCTCGCCGCCGGGGCCGTACCGGGCCACCGCGAGCGCCGCGGTACCGGCCGCGGCGGTGGCGACGCCGAGCGCCCACAGCAGTGCCGTGGGCCGTTCACGCCGGCCGCGCCCCCAGCTCATCCCTCGCGAGACGGTCAGGCAGCACAGCACCGAGTGCATGCACACCAGGAGGAACACCCAGCCGCCCAGCCGCGGCCCGACCCCGGCGAAGGCGGACGGCCCGACCAGCAGGATCTCGGTGGCGGCGAGGGAGTGGAACGACCACCGGATGTACGCCTCGAACTTCTCCGGCGTGCTCTTTCGCCGCCACCAGCCCCCCGCCTTGCGCATGTCCCAGCTCCCCCTACGTCAGCGCCTGGGTTCCCAGCGGAACCACCGCTGTACAGCAAACACTCCCAGGGCCGTCCAGGCCAGCGCGGTCATGACAGGCCCCACCGCCTCGTACAGGGAGAGGTCCCCGGTCCACCCGGCCCGTATCAGCGTGATCGCCGGCGACAGCGGGAACAGCTCGAAGACCGAGGCCACCCGGTCGGGCAGCACCTCCAGCGGGACGGCCATCCCGGAGCAGATCATCGAGACCAGCACCAGTGGCAGTGAAGTGACCTGGGCGCTCTCCACGGTCCGGGTGAAGGCCGAGGTGACGGCGGCCAGGGCCACGGACACCACCAGGCCCAGCAGCAGTCCGACGACGGCGAAGTGGGGCGCCTTCGGGGCCGGGACGTCGAGCAGCACGCTGCAGCCGACCGCCAGGACCAGGGACTGGACGAGGCCGAGGGCGACGGACGGGGCCGCCGCACCGGCGAGGATCTCGACGTCCCGCACCTCTCCGGTGCGCAGCCGCTTCAGGACGAGTTCCTCGCGCCGCCCGACGAGGACGTTGAGGAGCGCCGAGTACACCGCGAAGAGCAGCGAGAACCCGATGGCACCGGGCAGCAGCACCAGCCCGATACTGAGCCCGGTCCCCTTCAGGTCCATGTCCTCGACGAACGTCCGTGTGCTGAACGGCAGCACCAGCGGCACGACCAGCGCCGCGAAGATCATGGCCTTGCTGCGCATGAACAGCGTCAACTCGGCCCGTCCGAGTGCCGCGACGCGCCCCATGGGCGTGGTGGCGGTCCTGCTCATGCCGCGTACTCCTTCACATCGACGGAATCCCTGGACGCCTCGCGGGCGATCCCCAGGAACGCCTCCTCCAGCGAGGCCGAGCGCACATCCAGCCTGCGCAGCTCCACGCCGGCCGTCTCGGCCCACACCAGCAGCCGGGTCGCCGCCTGCTGCAGCAGGCGGGTCCGCAGCCGGACGGTCCGGCCGTCGACCTGGTGCTCGGTCACGCCCAGCTCCCCCAGCGGCGGCAGGTCCCCGAGGAAGTAGCCCTCGGGCAGCTCGAAGGAGATCCGCGACGGCTGGGAGGCGGTCACGGCGGCCGGTGTCCCGGTGGCCGCGATCCGCCCCTCGTGCAGGATCGCGAGCCGGTCGGCGAGGTCCTCGGCCTCCTCCAGGTAGTGCGTGGTCAGCAGCACGGTGGTACCGGAGTCGCGCAGTGCCCGCACCAACTCCCAGGTGTCCCGGCGCCCTTCGGCGTCCAGGCCGGTCGTCGGCTCGTCCAGGAACAGCACCTCGGGGTCGCCGAGCAGCGCGAGCGCCAGGTCCAGCCGCCGCCGTTCACCCCCGGACAGCTGCTTCACCCGTACACCGGCCTTCCCGGCCAGCCCGACCATGTCCAGCACCTCCCGCGGCGGCCGTGCCCCGCTGACGCACCCGGCCCACATCCGCGCGGTCTCGGTGACGGTCAGCTCGGACGGGAAGCCGCCTTCCTGCAGCATCACCCCGGTCCGCGGCCGTACGGCGGCCCGCTCGGTGTAAGGGTCGTGCCCGAGCACCCGTACCCGCCCCCCGGCGGGTACGGCGAGTCCTTCGAGCAGTTCGACGGTCGATGTCTTGCCGGCGCCGTTGGTACCGAGCAGTGCGAAGATCTCGCCGCGGTCCACGCGGAAGGTCACTCCGCGCACCGCCTCGAACCCGCCCCCGTACACACGCCGCAGGTCAGTGACCTCAATCACGTGTTCGCGTTCGTCGATGTTCATGACATAAGCGTCCCGGCGACCGGGGTGCGGCAGCAGTGCACGCTGTCATGACTCCGCATGACAAATGTCAGGCGGGTGGACACGCACAGAAAAACCCCGGTCCAGTGGACCGGGGTTTTCCGTCAGAGCGGACGACGAGGCTCGAACTCGCGACCTCAACCTTGGCAAGGTTGCGCTCTACCAACTGAGCTACGTCCGCATTGCCCCCGACCGGCTCTCACCGATCGGTGCGAGCACCAGCCTACCTGATCCACAACAGTGGTCCGTACGGCGGTGCAGAGCGGGTGACAGGAATTGCACACTGCGCCTTCCCCCTGGAAGGGGGATGTTCTACTACTGAACTACACCCGCATGCCTTCGCGAGCTGGGCTTTTCTGCCCCGCTCGGCGGCGTGTCCCAGACATTAGCTGATCGGCAGGGGGGTAGCGCAAGTCGGCTGCCCCCGGGGCCCGCTGACGGACCCTGAGGGCGTGCTCCCGGGTCACCTCACTGCGCGGAGGCGAAGGCCTCGTAGACCTTCTTGGGGATCCGGCCGCGAGCGGGGACCTCCATCTTGTTGGCCTGGGCCCAGGCCCGGACGGCAGCCGGGTCCGGGGCGACCTCGGTCTGCTTGTACGCCTTGCCTGACTTCGACCGCTTGCGGCCGGCTTCCACGTACGGTGCGAGCGCCTTACGCAGTTTCTTGGCATTGGCTTCATTCAGGTCGATCTCGTACGACTTGCCGTCGAGTCCGAAGGCGATCGTTTCCGCCGCTTCTGAGCCGTCGATGTCGTCAAAGAGAGTGACCACGACCTTCTGCGCCACGAATATCGGTCCCTTCGTACGGCACGCTGACAATTCATTTGTACCGTGCCCGACAATGCAATGTGAAGCTCGACTAAATCCTCCCGCGTGTCCAAAATCAAGAGGGAGCGCAGCGACTTCGATTGAAGGGTGGTGGCGGGAGAGGGGCGTGCGCAATAGGTATCGGGTGTCGATCCGGGATCTTTTCCGGAACTTTTCGCCGACGGAGGCCCATGTTCCGCAGCGTGACCGCGATCACGTAGCTTCCTACGAGTCGACGCGCGTAGAAATTTTGTGCAGGTAGTCTGAAACCACTGCAGGAACCTGCTCAGCACCACACCACCGGGAGTGCACGTGGCACGCGTCGTAGTCGACGTCATGCTCAAGCCGGAGATCCTCGACCCCCAGGGCCAGGCGGTGCAGCGCGCACTGCCGCGGCTGGGTTTCGACGGCATCTCGGACGTCCGTCAGGGAAAGCGTTTCGAACTGGAAGTTGACGGGCCGGTCGACGAGGCCGCGCTCGCCCGCATCCACGATCTTGCGGAATCCTTCCTCGCCAACACCGTGATCGAGGACTTCACCGTCCGCGTCGAGGAAGTCGCGGAGGCCGCGAAGTGACCGCTCGTATTGGCGTCGTCACTTTCCCGGGCTCTCTCGACGACCGGGACACCCAGCGTGCGATCCGGCTCGCGGGCGCCGAACCCGTCGCCCTGTGGCACAAGGACAAGGACCTCAAGCAGGTCGACGCCGTGGTGCTGTGCGGAGGGTTCTCCTACGGCGACTATCTGCGGGCCGGGGCCATCGCCCGCTTCTCGCCGGTGATGGACACGGTCATCGAGCAGGCCAAGGCCGGTCTGCCGGTCCTCGGCATCTGCAACGGCTTCCAGATCCTCACCGAGGCCCACCTGCTGCCCGGCGGGATGCTCGGCAACGACCATCTGCACTTCATCTGCCGTGACCAGAAGCTGCGGGTGGAGAACGCCGAGACCGCCTGGACGACCGACTACACGGCCGGCCAGGAGATCCACATCCCGCTGAAGAACATGGACGGCCGCTACGTGGCCGACCGGTACACGCTGGACGAGCTGGAGGCCGAGGGCCGGGTCGCCTTCCGGTACCTGGACTTCAACCCCAACGGCTCGCTCAACGACATCGCCGGCATCACCAACGAGGCCGGCAACGTCGTGGGTCTGATGCCGCACCCGGAGCACGCGGTGGAGCCGCTCATCGGCACCGGCCGCACCGACGGCCTCCCGTTCTTCACCTCGATCCTCAAGAAGCTGGTCAACGCATGAGCCGGACGCCTCTGGACACGGTCGAGCACGCGGCCGCGACCCCCGACGTCGAGCTGCCCTGGGCCGAACTGGGCCTGAAGAAGGACGAGTACGAGCGCGTGGTCGAGATCCTCGGCCGCCGGCCCACCGGTGCCGAGCTCGCCATGTACTCGGTCATGTGGTCCGAGCACTGCTCGTACAAGTCCTCCAAGGTCCACCTCCGCCAGTTCGGAGAGAAGGCCCCCGAGTCCGACGCGATGCTCGTCGGCATCGGCGAGAACGCCGGTGTGGTCGACGTCGGCCAGGGCTACGCGGTCACCTTCAAGGTCGAGTCGCACAACCACCCGTCGTACGTCGAGCCCTACCAGGGCGCGGCCACCGGCGTCGGCGGCATCGTGCGCGACATCATCGCGATGGGCGCACGGCCGGTCGCCGTGGTCGACCCGCTGCGCTTCGGCGCCGCCGACCACCCCGACACCAAGCGCGTGCTGCCCGGCGTCGTCGCCGGCATCGGCGGCTACGGCAACTGCCTCGGCCTGCCCAACATCGGCGGCGAGGTCGTCTTCGACGCCTGCTACCAGGGCAACCCGCTGGTCAACGCCGGTGCCATCGGCGTCATGCGGCACGAGGACATCCACCTCGCGAAGGCGTCCGGCGCCGGTAACAAGGTCATCCTGTACGGGGCCCGCACGGGCGGCGACGGCATCGGTGGCGCGTCGATCCTGGCCTCCGAGACCTTCGACGACGCCAAGCCGTCCAAGCGCCCGGCGGTGCAGGTCGGCGACCCCTTCCAGGAGAAGCTCCTCATCGAGTGCACCCTGGAGGCCTTCAAGGAGAAGCTGGTCGTCGGCATCCAGGACCTCGGTGCCGCCGGTCTCTCCTGTGCCACCTCCGAGCTCGCCTCCAACGGCTCCGGTGGTATGCGCGTGACGCTGGACGACGTACCGCTGCGTGACTCGACGCTCTCGCCGGAGGAGATCCTCATGAGCGAGTCGCAGGAGCGCATGTGCGCGGTCGTGGAGCCGGAGAAGGTCGACCGGTTCCTGGAGATCTGCGAGAAGTGGGACGTCATCGCCACCGTCATCGGTGAGGTCACCGACGGCGACCGCCTGGAGATCTACTGGCACGGCGGCAAGATCGTCGACGTCGACCCGCGCACGGTGGCGCACGAGGGCCCGGTCTACGAGCGCCCGTACGCCCGCCCGTCCTGGCAGGACGAGCTGCAGGCCGACGACGCGAACAAGCTGCCCCGGCCGGGGACGAGCGAGGAGCTGAAGGACCAGGTCCTGAAGCTGGTCGCCTCCCCCAACCAGGCTTCCAAGAAGTGGGTCACCTCGCAGTACGACCACTTCGTGCAGGGCAACACCGTCCTCGCCCAGCCCGAGGACTCCGGCATGATCCGCATCGACGAGGAGACCGGCCTCGGCGTCGCCATCGCGACCGACGGCAACGGCCGGTACGCCAAGCTGGACCCGTACGCGGGCGCCCAGCTCGCCCTCGCCGAGGCCTACCGCAACGTGGCCACGACCGGTGCCAAGCCGCTCGCGGTGTCCGACTGCCTGAACTTCGGCTCGCCCGAGGACCCCGCGGTGATGTGGCAGTTCGCGGAGGCGGTGCGCGGACTGGCCGACGGGTGCCTGCAGTTGGGCACCCCGGTCACGGGCGGCAACGTCTCCCTCTACAACCAGACGGGCGAGGCGGCCATCCACCCCACCCCCGTCGTGGCCGTGCTGGGCGTCATCGACGACGTCGCCCGGCGCACGCCGGTCGCCTTTCAGGAGGAGGGGCAGCTGATCTACCTCCTCGGCGACACGCGTGAGGAGTTCGGCGGTTCGGCCTGGTCGCAGGTGGTGCACGACCACCTCGGCGGTCTGCCTCCGAAGGTGGACCTGGAGCGCGAGCGCCTGCTGGCCGAGATCCTGATCTCCGCCTCCCGCGACGGCATGATCGACTCCGCGCACGACCTGTCCGACGGCGGTCTGATCCAGGCGGTCGTCGAGTCGGCCCTGCTCGGCGGCAAGGGCGCCCGCCTGATCGTTCCGGACGGTCTGGACGCCTTCACCTTCCTGTTCTCGGAGTCGGCGGGCCGCGCGGTCGTGGCCGTGCCCCGCTCCGAGGAGGTCCGCTTCAACGACATGTGCGGTGCCCGCGGCCTGCCGGCCACCCGTATCGGTGTCGTCGACGGCGACTCGGTGGACGTCCAGGGCGAGTTCGCGCTCACCCTGGAGGAGCTGCGCGAGGCGCACGAGGGGACGATCCCGGCGCTGCTCGCGTAAGCGCAGGCCGGTCACGCGCCGACGGTCGTAGCGGTACGACGGCGAAGGCCCCGCCCGAGTCCAGGACTCGGGCGGGGCCTTCGCGTGCGGCGGGCAGGTCACAGGGCGACCCGTACCCGCGCTTGTGCCGTCAGCCCTGTCTCACGCAGGGCGTCGGTGACGATCTCCAGCACCCACACGACGGCTTCGAGGGACCATTCCCGCAGGACGGCCCGCAACCGGGTGCCGCCGTCCGGCCCGTTGAGCGGTGGCGGTCCACGGGTGCAGGGTCAGCCGACCGTGCACGAGCAGTCGTGGTGACCTTGGCCTTGGTGCCGGGACCGGAGATCTTCTTCCACCAGCCGTGGCGGCGGTCGGCGGCGGAGTCGAGGAGACGTGCACGCGGTCACCGTCGGTGACGAACACACCGGCCTGCGGCTGGCGCTGCGCCTGCGCGGTCGCGCTGGTTGCAGTACGGGACTCGGCGGGCGCCGCGACGAGGTGGGCCGAGGGCGCTCACCGTCGGCCAGTTGGCCACGACGACTAGGCTCACCGCCATGTCCCCGGCCAAGAAGCGCGCCCGCACCTACGACCCCGCCAAGATCCGCACGGCGGTCCTCGCCCAGTTCGGGAACGTCCGGCAGGCCGTGCCCACCCTCACCGACGACCGACTCGCCCTGCCCACGCGTCTGGCCGGCTGGACCGTACGGGACCTGGCCGCGCACGTGGCCATGGGCGTGGAGACCGTCAGCCGCAACCTCGACCGCGACGAGCCGGCCAAGGCGGAGCTCATCCTGCTGGACTGGCCCTTCGCCACCGCCGCCCGCGCCGGCGACATCGCCGAGGACACCCGGGAACTGTCCGCCGCCGACCCCGGCCTCGACGCCCTGTACGCCCGCACCGAGGAGCGCCTCACGCACCGGCTGGCGAAGGCACCCGGCGACCGCCTCCTCGCCGCCCGCACCGGCGCCATGACCCTCGCCGACTACCTGGTCACCCGTACCGTCGAACTCGTCGTCCACACCGACGACCTGAACGCCGCCGTCCCCGGCCTCGACATCCCGTACGACCGCCAGGCCCTCGCCGCCTGCACCCGCCTGCTCGCCGACGCGCTCGCCGCCAGGGCGCCCGGCGGCTCCACCGAGGTGCGGATCCCGCCGTATGCCGTCGTGCAGTGCGTCGAGGGGCCCAGGCACACCCGGGGGACGCCGCCGAACGTCGTCGAGACCGACCCGCTGACCTGGATCCGGCTCGCGACCGGACGGCTGCGGTGGCGGGACGCGCTCGCGCAGGCCAGGGTGAGCGCGAGCGGGGAGCGGGCCGACCTGGGCGGACTGCTGCCGCTCATGGGCTGACACCGGCAGGCGGAACCCGGCGGAACCGGTCCCGTGTCCCTCCCGTCCCACCGGCATGAACACATTCGGCACCCTCCGCATGGACAAGCGACTGACCGCCCTCGCCGCACTGACCCTGCTCCCGCTCGCCATCGCCTGCGGCAATGAGAAGGCGGACAGCGACTCGGTCGGCGCCGGCGCGTCGGCCTCCGTCTCCGGCGCCCACTGGTCGGTGGACGACGTCACCGTCGACGGCAGGAAGAGCGCCGCCCCGGGCGGCGCCTACCTGCGGATCGCCGACGGCGGTGAGGTCAGGGGCAACCTCGGCTGCAACAACTTCGGAGCCGACGCCTCCTTCGAGGACAGCCACGTCACCTTCGACAAGCTCCACGCGACCGAGATGGCCTGTGAGGGCGTGCCCCCGAACTTCGAGCAGACCCTCTCGCGCGTCCTCGCCGACGGCGACCTCACCACCGAGGTCGACGGCGACAAGCTCACCCTCACCACGAAGGACGGCGACAAGGTGGCCCTCACCAAGCAGGAGGCGGCCCCGCTCAAGGGCACGAAGTGGACCATCACCAGCCCCGACGCCGACGGCAAGGCGCACCTCACCTTCGACGAGAAGACCGGGCAGGTCAGCGGCAGCCTCGGCTGCAACAGGGTGAGGGCGAAGGCAACGGTCAGCGACGGCAGTATCACGCTGGGCACCGCGTCCACCACCCGAATGATGTGCGACACCTCACTCATGAAAACGGAGAAGACCCTCCTCCGGCTCTTCGACGGCACCGTGACCTACCGACTGGATCACCGGAACCTCACTCTGACCAGCGAAAACGGCCAGAGCGTCAACGCGACCGCCGCTGAGTGATCCTTTACGGTCGCGTATCCCCAATTCGGACCAGTGGTCGACCTCGCCTACACTCGGAACCGTGCCACGTGGTGACGGTCGACTCAATCACGATCTACTTCCCGGCGAGAAAGGCCCCCAGGACGCGTGTGGCGTCTTCGGTGTCTGGGCTCCGGGCGAAGAGGTCGCAAAGCTCACGTACTTCGGGCTCTACGCCCTCCAGCATCGGGGCCAGGAATCCGCGGGAATCGCGGTCAGCAACGGCTCCCAGATCCTCGTCTTCAAGGACATGGGCCTCGTTTCCCAGGTCTTCGACGAGACCTCGCTCGGTTCGCTCCAGGGTCACATCGCGGTCGGACACGCCCGCTACTCGACCACCGGTGCCTCCGTGTGGGAGAACGCCCAGCCGACGTTCCGCGCCACCGGGCACGGCTCCATCGCGCTCGGCCACAACGGCAACCTCGTCAACACCGCCCAGCTCGCGGAGATGGTCGCCGACCTGCCCAAGCAGGAAGGCGGCCGCACCCCGCGCGTCGCGGCCACCAACGACACCGACCTGCTGACCGCGCTGCTCGCGGCCCAGACGGACGAGGACGGCAAGCCGCTGACCATCGAGGAGGCGGCCCACGAGATCCTCCCGCAGGTCAAGGGCGCCTTCTCCCTCGTCTTCATGGACGAGCACACCCTCTACGCCGCCCGTGACCCGCAGGGCATCCGCCCGCTGGTGCTCGGCCGCCTGGAGCGGGGCTGGGTCGCCGCGTCCGAGTCCGCCGCCCTCGACATCGTCGGCGCCAGCTACGTCCGCGAGATCGAGCCCGGCGAGTTCGTCGCCATCGACGAGAACGGCCTGCGTACCTCCCGGTTCGCGGAAGCGAAGCCCAAGGGCTGTGTCTTCGAGTACGTGTACCTGGCCCGCCCGGACACCGACATCGCCGGCCGGAACGTCTACCTCTCCCGGGTGGAGATGGGCCGCAAGCTCGCCAAGGAAGCCCCGGTCGAGGCCGATCTGGTCATAGCGACCCCGGAATCCGGCACCCCGGCCGCGATCGGCTACGCGGAGGCCAGCGGCATCCCGTTCGGCGCGGGGCTCGTGAAGAACGCGTACGTCGGTCGTACGTTCATCCAGCCCTCGCAGACGATCCGCCAGCTCGGCATCCGCCTGAAGCTGAACCCGCTGAAGGAAGTCATCAAGGGCAAGCGCCTGGTCGTCGTCGACGACTCGATCGTGCGCGGCAACACCCAGCGCGCCCTGGTCCGCATGCTCCGCGAGGCGGGCGCGGCCGAGGTCCACATCCGGATCTCCTCGCCGCCCGTGAAGTGGCCCTGCTTCTTCGGCATCGACTTCGCCACCCGCGCCGAGCTCATCGCCAACGGCATGACCATCGAGGAGATCGGCACCTCGCTGGGCGCCGACTCGCTGGCGTACATCTCCATCGACGGCATGATCGAGGCGACCACCATCGCCAAGCCGAACCTGTGCCGTGCCTGCTTCGACGGTGAGTACCCGATGGAGCTCCCGGACCCCGAGCTGCTCGGCAAGCAGCTCCTGGAGACCGAGCTCGCGGCCGGCACGGCCGCCCCGGCTGCCGTCGACGCGATCCGTCGCCCGTAAGCCCCGTAGAACCCAACCCGAAAGATCCCAGGCAATGTCTGAGACTGCCCTTCCCGGTGCTTCCTACGCGGCTGCCGGCGTCGACATCGAAGCGGGAGACCGCGCGGTCGAGCTGATGAAGGAGTGGGTGAAGAAGACCCAGCGCCCCGAGGTCCTCGGCGGCCTCGGCGGTTTCGCCGGCCTCTTCGACGCCTCCGCCCTCAAGCGCTACGAGCGCCCACTGCTCGCCTCCGCCACCGACGGCGTCGGCACCAAGGTCGACATCGCGCGCCAGATGGGCGTCTACGACACCATCGGCCACGACCTGGTCGCCATGGTCATGGACGACATCGTGGTGTGCGGCGCCGAGCCGCTGTTCATGACCGACTACATCTGTGTCGGCAAGGTCCACCCCGAGCGGGTCGCCGCCATCGTCAAGGGCATCGCCGAGGGCTGTGTGCTCGCCGGATGCGCCCTGGTGGGTGGCGAGACGGCCGAGCACCCTGGCCTGCTGGGCGAGGACGACTTCGACGTCGCCGGCGCCGGTACGGGCGTCGTGGAGGCCGACCGGCTGCTGGGCGCCGATCGCATCCGTAAGGGTGACGCGGTGATCGCCATGGCGGCGTCCGGTCTTCACTCGAACGGGTACTCGCTCGTCCGGCACGTCCTGCTGAACCAGGCCGGTCTTGCCCTGGACACGCGGATCGACGAACTGGGCCGCACCCTCGGCGAGGAGCTGCTGGAGCCCACCAAGATCTACTCGCTGGACTGCCTGGCCCTCACCCGCACCACCGAGGTGCACGCCTTCAGCCATGTCACGGGCGGCGGCCTCGCGGCCAACCTGGCCCGGGTGATCCCGGACGGCCTGCACGCGATCGTCGACCGCACCACCTGGACCCCGGCCCCGATCTTCGACCTCGTCGGCACCACCGGCTCCGTCGAGCGCCTGGAGCTGGAGAAGACGCTGAACATGGGCGTCGGCATGATCGCGATCGTGCCCGAGGAGTCCACGGAGGCCGCCCTGGCGACACTGGCCGACCGCGGGGTCGAGGCATGGGTCGCGGGCGAGATCACGGACAGGGGCGACCACGAGACGGGCGCCGCCCTGGTCGGCGACTACTCCGCCTGATCCCCCGCAGGCAGCACAGAACCCGGTCGGTGACCGGAGTCACCGACCGGGTGAGTGCTCAGTGCGAGGTCAAGCGCCGCGACGCTGCTGCGAGGATCCCTCGTCGTCCTCGTCCTCGTCGCCGTCCTCATAGAGGTCGGCGTACCGCGAATACAGGTCGTCGTCCTGCTCATCGTCCTCGAAACGATCGCCGTTCGGCGACTGGTTCGATGTCGATGCGCCCAGCTCTTCAGCCAGGCGTGAGAGGTCAGTCCCACCGCTGTTGTACTTCAGCTGGCGGGCGACCTTCGTCTGCTTGGCCTTGGCCCGGCCGCGCCCCATGGCTCGACCCCCTCAACGACGGGGCTCGACGGCCCCAGAGTCTGACACGCGTTCATGATCCGGAACGGACTCTCCGTGGAGAGGCCGGTCCGTAGGGCTTCCACGGTACCTGAGCCCGCGCCCATACGGTACGTCGCCCGCAGCACGCGCGTGTGCACAGGACCTTCGAGGCGCCCCGTCCTCGCTGGTCAACCGCGATTTTAACCACTTATCGACGGTCGACCCGCCGGTGAAAGTGAGAGTTCTCTCCAACTGCCCACCGGCGGGTACCGGCCAAACCCGTGTCATGGGTCGGATCCGTTCGGCGGATCGGGCGGATCAGAGCGCCCCGCGCGCCTCCGCCATCCGCTGCTCGGCGATCCGGTCGGCCGCGGCAGCCGGCGGAATCCCGTCCGTCTTCGCACGTGCGAATATGGCCAGCGTGGTGTCGTAGATCTTCGCGGCCTTCGCCTTGCAGCGGTCGAAGTCGAAGCCGTGCAGTTCGTCGGCGACCTGGATGACACCGCCGGCGTTCACCACGTAGTCCGGCGCGTAGAGGATGCCGCGGTCGGCGAGGTCCTTCTCCACACCCGGGTGGGCGAGCTGGTTGTTGGCCGCGCCGCACACCACCGTGGCGGTCAGCGCCGGCACGGTGTCGTCGTTCAGGGCTCCGCCGAGCGCGCAGGGGGCGTAGATGTCGAGGTCCTCGACGCGGATCAGCGTCGCGGTGTCCGCCACTGCGGTGACGCCGGTCGGGTGGGCCGCGAGGATCCGGCCGACGGCCTCCTCGCGCACGTCCGTGACGACGACCTCGGCGCCCTCCGCGCGCAGGTGCTCGACCAGGTGGTGGCCGACCTTGCCGACGCCCGCGATGCCGACCTTGCGGCCGCGCAGGGTGGGGTCGCCCCACAGGTGCTGGGCGCTGGCCCGCATGCCCTGGTAGACCCCGAAGGCGGTCAGCACGGAGGAGTCGCCCGCGCCGCCGTTCTGCGGGGAGCGCCCGGTCGTCCAGCGGCACTCGCGGGCCACGACGTCCATGTCGGCGACGTACGTACCGACGTCGCACGCGGTGACGTACCGCCCGCCGAGCGAGGCCACGAACCGGCCGTAGGCCAGCAGCAGCTCGTCGGACTTGATCTTCTCGGGGTCGCCGATGATGACGGCCTTGCCGCCGCCGTGGTCGAGACCGGCCATGGCGTTCTTGTAGGACATCCCGCGCGCGAGGTTCAGCGCGTCGGCGACGGCCTCTTCCTCGGTCGCGTACGGGTAGAAGCGCGTACCGCCGAGGGCGGGGCCCAGAGCGGTGGAATGGATGGCGATGACGGCCTTGAGGCCGGTGGCGCGGTCCTGGCAGAGCACGACTTGCTCATGACCCCCCTGGTCCGAGTGGAACAGGGTGTGCAGGACGCCGTGTGTTACGTCGGTCACTGTGGTGACTCCTGAGTACTTGCGGCGAAAGGAGCTGGCTCCCGTACGGGTGGCGGGGGCTGTGAGCATGAGATTAGACCCGTGAGCGCCCGCTGAACCCGCAGTGCTCAGGATCACCTACTCCCGGAGTACAACCGTGCGACGATTTGCATAGTTTTCCCGCCCGTTTGTGAGCGGGTTTCGCAGGTTTTCCTGGCAGACGGCGGGGGAGGGAGCAGGCGTGCCCAAGGTGTCCTCGGTGATCGTCCCGTACGCGACCTATCTGCGGGTGTACGAGCCGCTGGCCGCCTTCCCCGAGCCGGAGCGCGGCCACTGGGACCGCTATGCCCGCCGTCCCGACCGCCCCTCGTACCAGGACGAACTGCGCCGCTCCCTGGCGGACTTGCTGCCGACCCCGCCGATCCCCGTGCCGGTGCACGAGAGCAGCGACGCCTTCGTGCTGGAGGTGGACGGGGTGCTGTGCGTGTGTCCCTGGCGGACCCGGCTGCGCGGCTGGCAGGCCCTCGGGGAGCTGGCCGAGGAGCTGCCGAGGGCGGTCCTGGACGCGGTGCTGCCGGAGGTCGTACGGCGGCAGGCGGCCCAGGACTACGAGCGGTGGCTGGCCCGCAACCCGGACGCCCGGCCGTGGATCCGCACCTCGACCTGGCAGGTGCCGCTGCACTGGTTCGTGCTGGTGTCCGACGAGGAGCGGCGCTTCGACAAGGGCTCGGGCGAGGTCCCGCCGATGCTGCGCTACCGGACGCCGATGGTGGAGGCGCGGCGGCGGGTGGCGCGGGCTCTGCGGACGTTGAAGGACGCCATCGACGAAGGGCCGCTCATCGACGGACTGGTCGACGTCGGGCGCTGGCTGGAGGAGTTCCACCCGCGCTCCTTGGTCGAGCTGGACTACGGCGGCCTGGTGCACGCCCTGCCGGCCGGCGAGCTGGAGGACGACCACTCGGCGGCCGACGTGGCCCACGGCATCGACGCGCTGCGGCGCGGCGACGGGGCGGCCGCGGGCGAGGCCTACGGGCGGCTCGTGGAGCGGTGGCGGTCCGTGCGCGACCGGCAGTCGGCGAACTGAGCGGTCCGGTGTGACGTACCGCCGAGGCTGTTGTGACGTAGCCCACTGCGTGACATAACGAACTGGCGTTTGACGGCACGCCCGTTTTGGGGTTTCGTGCTCGTTCTGGGGTTCTTGATGCCTCGTCAACAAGGGATGTAGGGCCCGATCCGGGCGTATGCATCAACCAGGCTTCAACGCGCGTAAGCGTGATGGACCGCACGTACGCGGCCCTTGCGCCCCTAACCCCCCCTCGTGCCAAAATAGGACAAGGAGTCCGGGGAGGGCTCTAGCTCGACATTGCACGCTTTGGGGGGTCTTGAGACTCCTGCACGCCACTGTGACTGATCGTCACAGTGGCGTGACTGTCCGCTATGGCATGGTCCATCGGCTTCCGTCGCTGATGAACACCTGGGAGGGCAATTCCATCGGTTTGGCCGACGCGGCTGGACAGATGGTGTAGTTGTAGTGCCGAGGACAAGCCGTTCGTCCTATAACCGACTCGACTCGCGTCCGCCATTTCGGGCAACGCGGGTCAAGGTGCAGAATTTAGAGGAAAGAACCGAGAAGGTTCGGTTCTCCCGAGGAGGCCGCTCATGACCGCTCGCACCCCTGATGCCGAGCCGCTGCTGACCCCGGCTGAGGTCGCCACCATGTTCCGTGTGGACCCGAAGACGGTCACGCGGTGGGCGAAGGCTGGGAAGCTCACTTCCATCCGTACGCTCGGCGGGCACCGCCGCTACCGCGAGGCCGAGGTCCGCGCACTGCTCGCGGGCATCCCGCAGCAGCGCAGCGAGGCCTGAACAACTCCATAACCGGGCAAACAGGCAGTTCCCCCAACTCGCCGTGGCGCCCGAACTCTAGCTCCAAGCGACGCGGGTTCTGCCCCAACAGAGCTCACGCCCAAGCCGATCAGAGCACGTGAGGCACGCAACAAGGGTGCGTCGTGGATCGCGCTGGACTCCGCCGGGTCCAGCGCGATCCCTTTTTTGTGTGCGGAGAGTGCTGGGCCGGGGGGTCGAGTGCCGGCCGGTGACCGGCCGTCGGCCCTGCGGGCGGGCCCTCCGAGGGCTGGATGCGCGGGCCGGATCTCCTGTGGGCCTGCCCGGGATGGTCGCTCAGCGTACACAGGGCGAACACGGGAAGCTGGTGCAATTGCACATATTAAATTGACCACTTGTAGGCGGGGTGTAAGTACCGCACTTCCGGAAACTCATGCGGTGACACCCGTCACATGCCCCGGTTCTTGTTGCCGCTTGCCCAAGTGCGCTAAAGGGGTGCGGGTGTGTCAGCGCCCCATGGCGGCACGGGAGTTGAGACCCGCGACGCCCGCCTCGGCGGTCACGCGGTGGAAGGGCTTTCTCCGTCCGCGACCTGGCCTTCGGTCGACTGGGCGGTGCGCGGCGGCAGGTCCATCGCCAGACGCAGCAGGTGATGGCAGATCGGGCAATGGCGGGTCAGGTGCCGCCGGTAGGAGGAGGCGGCGGACAGGTGCGCGCGGAGCAGGGCCCGCGTCTCGTGCCTAACCGATGCCGCCATACGCCACCTCCGGGGGCTGCGCGGGAAGGTGCCCTGATTCGTGGGTACCGAGCGAATGTGACTCCGTCAAGGTGGCCGGGGGCCCCGCCGGGCGCGGTCGTCACTTTCCGCGCCGGGTCCGTGCGCCGGGATGTCACCGCAACTTGCCGGGACATGAAGAAGGCCCGCATCCCTCGCGGGTGCGGGCCTTCTTCTTTCTGCGGTCCTGACGGGATTTGAACCCGCGGCCTCCACCTTGACAGGGTGGCGAGCACTCCAAACTGCTCCACAGGACCAGGTTTCGCTGCGCTATTCGTGCGTTGCGCTGCGAGAAGAGACTGTACAGGAGGGTGAGCCCCTGGTCGAACTCACCCAACGTGCACGACCCGTTACGGCGCCAGCGCGTCGATCGCCTTCACGATCCGCTTGTCCGAGACCGGGTACGCCGTACCGAGCGCGTGGGCGAAATAGCTCACCCGTAGCTCCTCCAGCATCCAGCGGACGTCCAGGACCTGCTGCGGGACGGGGCGGCCCTGCGGCATCTGCTCCAGCAGCCAGGCGTACTCGTCCTGCATCTCGTGGACCTTCTGCATGCGCGTCGTGTCCCGCTGCACGTTGGTCGGCATCTGCTGGAGACGGCGGTCCACCGCGATCAGGTACCGCATCAGGTCCGGCAGCCGCCGCAGACCCGCATCCGTCACGAAACCCGGCCTCACGAGGGCGTCCAGCTGCTTGCGGACGTCCGTGAGGTTCGCCAGCAGGGCAGGGCTGTTCACCGCCTTCAGACGGCGCTCAGCGGCCTGCCAGGCGGCCAGGACCTGCTGCACCTGGCCCACCGTACGGACCGTCGTGTCGACGATCTCGGCGCGCACCCTCTCGTACAGCTTCCGGTACGACTCCTCGTCCCAGGCGGGGCCGCCGAAGTCACCGATCAGCTTGTCCGCCGCCGCCCGCGCACAGTCGTCGAACAGGGCCTGCATCGAACCGTGGGGGTTGGCGGACAGCGCCAGCTTCTGGGCGTTCGTCAGGTGGTCGCTCGCGAACTTCCCCGGGTTGACCGGGATGTTGCGCAGGATCAGCCGCCGCGTGCCCCGCCACATCGCCTGCTGCTGCTCGGCCTCCGTGTCGAAGAGCCGGACCGAGACCGTGTCACCGTCGTCCACCAGCGCCGGGTACGCCTTCACCGGCTGCCCGGCCCGCCGTGTCTCGAAGACCCGGCTCAGTGTGCCGATCGTCCAGTCCGTCAGGCCCGTGCGCTCCAGCGACTCCCCGCCCTGACGGGACGCGGTGGCCGCGGCGGCCTGCGACAGGGCCTTGCGGGCCTTCGGCTTCAGACGGAGCCGCAGCGCCTCCAGGTCCTTGTCCTCGGCGAGCTTGCGACGCCGCTCGTCGACGACCCGGAACGTGACGCGCAGATGGTCCGGGACCTTCGACCAGTCGAAGTCGTCCGCGGTGAAGGGCACTCCGACCATGCGCTTCAACTCGCGCGCCATGGTCACCGTCAGCGGCTCCTGCCCGGGGACGGCCTGCTCCAGGAACCGCTTGGCGAAGTTGGGCGCCGGCACGTAGTTGCGTCGGATCGGCTTCGGCAGGGAACGGATCAGCTCCGTCACCAACTCCTCGCGCAGACCGGGGATCTGCCAGTCGAACCCCTCGTCGGTGACCTGGTTCAGCACCTGGAGCGGGATGTGGACCGTCACGCCGTCCGCGTCCGCACCCGGCTCGAACTGGTACGTCACCCGGAACTTCAGCGTGCCCTGCCGCCAGGAGTCCGGATAGTCCGCCTTCGTGACCGCCTCGGCCGACTCCCGGATGAGCATCTCGCGCTCGAAGTCCAGGAAGTCCGGCTGCTCATGCCGCTTGCGCTTCCACCACGAGTCGAAATGCGCCCCGGACACCACGTGCTCGGGGACCTTCTGGTCGTAGAAGTCGAACAGCGTCTCGTCGTCGACCACGATGTCCCGGCGCCGCGCCCGGTGCTCCAGCTCCTCGACCTCGCTGAGGAGTCTGCGGTTGTCCGCGAAGAACTTGTGGTGCGTGCGCCAGTCGCCCTCGACCAGTGCGTTGCGGATGAAAAGCTCGCGGCTGACCTCCGGATCGATCCGGCCGTAGTTCACCTTGCGCTGCGCGACGATCGGGACGCCGTACAGCGTCACCTTCTCGTACGCCATCACCGCCGCCTGGTCCTTCTCCCAGTGCGGCTCGGAGTACGTGCGCTTGAGGAGGTGCTCGGCGAGCGGTTCGACCCACTCGGGCTCGATCCTCGCGTTGACGCGGGCCCACAGACGGGAGGTCTCCACCAGCTCGGCCGACATCACGAAGCGCGGCGGCTTCTTGAACAGGGCCGAACCCGGGAAGATCGCGAACTTGGCGTTCCGGGCACCCAGGTACTCGTTGCGACCGCCGTCCTTGCGGGCGCCGGGACCGGAGTCCTTGGACTCCTTCACGTCCTTCATGCCGATGTGCGACAGCAGACCGGCCAGCAGGGAGACGTGGACACGGTCGGCGGGGGCGTCCTCCTCGTTGAGGTGGATGCCCATCTGCTTGGCCACCGTACGCAGCTGGGTGTAGATGTCCTGCCACTCGCGAATGCGAAGGAAGTTCAGGTACTCCTGCTTGCACATCCGCCGGAACGACGACGAACCGCGCTCGCGCTGCTGCTCACGGACGTAACGCCACAGGTTCAGGAACGCGAGGAAGTCACTCGTCTCGTCCTTGAACCGGGCGTGCTGCTGATCGGCCTGCGCCTGCTTGTCGGCCGGGCGCTCACGCGGGTCCTGGATGGACAGCGCGGCCGCTATGACCATGACCTCACGCACACAGCCGTTGCGGTCGGCCTCCAGCACCATGCGCGCCAGACGCGGGTCGACCGGCAGCTGGGCGAGCTTGCGGCCGGTGTCCGTCAGCCGCTTGCGTACATCCTTCTGCGTCGGGTCCAGCGCCCCCAGCTCCTGCAGGAGCTGCACGCCGTCGCGGATGTTGCGGTGGTCCGGCGGATCGATGAAGGGGAATTTCTCGATGTCGCCGAGGCCGGCCGCCGTCATCTGGAGGATCACCGAGGCCAGGTTGGTGCGCAGGATCTCGGCGTCCGTGAACTCCGCACGGGAGAGGAAGTCGTCCTCCGAGTACAGCCGGATGCAGATACCGTCGCTGGTCCGGCCGCAGCGACCCTTGCGCTGGTTCGCGCTCGCCTGCGAGATCGGCTCGATGGGCAGCCGCTGCACCTTCGTACGGTGGCTGTAGCGGCTGATCCGGGCGAAGCCGGGGTCGATGACGTACTTGATGCCCGGGACCGTCAGGGACGTCTCCGCCACGTTGGTCGCCAGAACGATCCTGCGTCCGGTGTGCGGCTGGAAGACCCGGTGCTGCTCGGCATGGGAGAGCCGGGCGTACAGCGGCAGGATCTCGGTGAACCGGTACTGCTTCTTCGTCAGCGCGTCCGCCGTGTCCCGGATCTCCCGCTCACCGGAGAGGAAGACGAGGATGTCGCCCTTCCCCTCGCCCATCAGCTCCTCGACGGCATCCGTGATCGCGGTGATCTGATCACGGTCGGAGTCGTCGGAGTCCTCCTCGAGCAGGGGGCGGTACCGCACCTCCACCGGGTACGTGCGTCCGCTGACCTCGATGATCGGCGCGTCCCCGAAGTGCCGGGAGAAGCGCTCGGGATCGATGGTCGCCGAGGTGATGACGACCTTCAGGTCGGGCCGCCTCGGCAGCAGCTGGGCCAGATACCCCAGCAGGAAGTCGATGTTCAGGGACCGCTCGTGCGCCTCGTCGATGATGATCGTGTCGTAGGCGCGCAGCTCGCGGTCGGTCTGGATCTCGGCGAGGAGGATGCCGTCCGTCATCAGCTTGATGAACGTGGCCTCCGGATTCACCTGGTCGGTGAAGCGGACCTTCCAGCCCACGGCCTCACCCAGCGGGGAGTCCAGCTCCTGCGCCACCCGCTCGGCGACCGTACGGGCGGCGATACGCCGGGGCTGCGTGTGCCCGATCATGCCGCGCACGCCACGCCCCAGCTCAAGACAGATCTTCGGGATCTGCGTCGTCTTACCGGAACCCGTCTCACCGGCGACGATCACGACCTGGTGGTCGCGGATGGCCGCCGCGATGTCGTCCTTCTTCTGGCTGACGGGCAACTGCTCCGGATACCGGACCGCGGGCACACGGCCGCGCCGGGCGGCGATCCGCTCCTCGCCCTTGGCGACCTCGGCCTCGATCTCGGCGAGCACGGCGGCCCGTGCCTCCGGCTTACGGATCTTGCGGGCACCGTCGAGCCGCCGCCCGAGCCGCTGCGCGTCACGCAGCGAGAGCTCGTTCAGACGGGGGGCGAGGGGGCCGAGGGCGGGGGCAGGATGCGTAGACATACGCGATCCAGGATCTCATCCCACCGAAATCCCTGGCGAACGCTTTTGACCTCGCCTCACCGGACGGGCCGACCGGGCGCGCCATGTGCTGTGACTTCGGCCACGGGGGGCGTGGTGGAGCGCGCCGAAGGCGCTCAGTCGAGGATGCCCAGCGCGGTGTCCGGGCGGCAGTGCGGGCACTGCGGCACACCCTGCTCCGTGAGTGCTCGCAGCGCCTGGTCCCGTGTGATGCCCTTCGACCGCTTGCCGGCGTTCCAGCAGCCGCCGACATGGACGTAGGCGGGGGCCCGCCCGGACAGGCCCCGTTCGAGAAGCCATTCCGGCGCCGCCGGCCGGGCGTTCATGCCGCGCTGCCGCTCGGCGTCGCGCCGTTCCTCGTCCGCGATCCACCGGCGGGTGCGCTCCAGGTCCCTGAGCTGCACCCGCTCCAGGAAGCGGAGCAGCACGAGTCTCGACGGGACAGGGTCGTTCACGTGTTCGATTCTATGCGCCGCGGTGTCCCCGCGGTGAACACGGCCCCCCGTCCGCCGGTCCTGATGCTGAGCACGCCTGCTCGTGCAGCGGAGTGCCTTCACCCGACTCTGTGTGCATGACACGACGCCCTGCCCTGCCCGGTACGGCTGTCCACCGACCGCTCGCCGTCCTCGTGACGACAGCCCTCGGCGCCCTGGCGCTCGCGGCGCTGAAGGGTTTTCTCTGCGCCAGGGGCAACCGCCGCAGTGACATCACCTGGCGCACCCGACACGAAAACGGCCCCACCGAAAATCTTCGGTGGGGCCGTATGCCCTGGTGGGCTGACGGTGGCTGGGGCCGGGGTCGAACCGGCGACCTTCCGCTTTTCAGGCGGACGCTCGTACCAACTGAGCTACCCAGCCGTCGAGGCTTTGTGTAAAGCCTCAGCGGTCCTGACGGGATTTGAACCCGCGGCCTCCACCTTGACAGGGTGGCGAGCACTCCAAACTGCTCCACAGGACCAAGCGATGTGTACGACAGTGTTGCACACGATGTTGCGTGCCCCCAACGGGATTCGAACCCGTGCTACCGCCTTGAAAGGGCGGCGTCCTAGGCCGCTAGACGATGAGGGCTATCGGCCCGCCTGGGCGCTTCTCAGCGCGTCGGGGACGTGAGAAGCATATGGGATGGCGGGAGGTATCGCCAAAACGGTTTACGGGGAGGGGCTGACGGGGGCGCTCGGGGAGCCGGTCGCGCCGGGTTGGTTCTCCTCGACGAGGTGGCGCCTCACCTCCGCCGTCGTCAGTCCGAGACCGCCCAGTTCGATCTCGTCCCAGGCCTGGAGGCGGCGGGTGTCGCGGTCGAAGTAGAGGATCGAGGTCTGGATGGGGTCGGGGTGCTTGCCCTCGACGGCACGCAGGCCGCTGCCCCCGGTGGAGCCCTCGATGCGCAGGCGGGTGCCGTACGGGAGGAGCTCCATTTCCTGGTGGTGGACGTGGCCGGCCAGGACGAGGGGGACCTCGCCGTCGGTCTGCCGGGCGGCGACCGGTTCGTGGGCGACGGCGACGTCGGCGGGGGTGCCGGCGGTCTTCTGGTCGCGCAGGGCGGTGGCGAGGCGGGCGCCGGCCAGTTCGTTGGCGGCGTCGCCGCCGGGGACCGTGGAGCGGTCGGGGGTGAACTGGGGGTCGCCGATGCCGGCGAAGCGCAGCCCGGCGACGGTCTTCGCCCTGCCGTCGTCCAGGACGTGGACGTTCTTCAGGCCCCGCAGGTAGCGCTGGGTCTCCCGGGAGTCGTGGTTGCCGCGGACCCAGACGTAGGGGGCGCCCAGATCCTCGATGGGGTCGAGGAAGCCGTTCTCGGCGGCGGTGCCGTGGTCCATGGTGTCGCCGGAGTCGACGATCACGTTGACCTCGTACTGGTCGACGAGCGAGGCGATGATCTTCCAGCTCGCCGGGTTGAGGTGGATGTCGGAGACGTGCAGGACGCGGATGGTGCTCGGGTCGGGGGCGTAGGCGGGGAGCGTGGAGGTGGCGTCGTAGAGCTTGGTCACATTGGTGACCAGGCGCGCCAACTCCTTCTGGTAGACGTCGAATTCGGTGACGATGCTGCGTGCGTTGCCGACCACGGACGGTGCGGAGGAGAGCAGGCCCGAGAACTTCGGTTCCAGGACCGAGTCGGGGTTCCAGGTGGCGAACGCGGTGCCGCCGGAGGCCGCAAGGACGGTGAGGGCGAGACCGCCGGCGGCCAGGGCGCGGCGGGGGCGGCGGTGGATCGCGAGGCTGAGGGCCGCGGCGCCGGTGACGACGGCGACGCAGCTGCGCAGGGCGAGGTCGCGGGTGCCGTCGGTGATGTCCTGGGCGATCTCGTCCTGGAGGCCGGAGAGCCGTTCGGGGTGGTCGACGAGGGCTTGGGCGCGTTCGGGGTCGAGCTGGTCGACGTTGACGTCCAGGCGGACGGGTGCGATGTGGCTGTCCAGTTGGAGTGCGCCGAGCGGGGAGATGTTGATCTTCGTGCCGCCCGTGAGGGAGGGGCGCAGGGTCATCGTGGTGTTCATGGGGCCGACGGGGACGCGTACGTTGCCGACGACGAGCAGGCCGAGCCAGGTGCCGAGCAGGACGACGGTGACCAGGCCGACGGCGCGGGTCCAGGGGTGGGGCCGGGTGACGAGTTCCGGGGTGGGGTGGGGCCGGCGGGTGGCGTAGCGGCGGGCGAGGGCGCGGGGCGCCCTGGGGAGGTGCCCGAGGACGTTCATGACTGCGGCGGGGACGCGGGCCATTGGTGCCGTATGCCCGGGTGCCGGGCCGGATATGCGGGGCCGTTGGCGGCTCCTTGGCGGGGGGCGTGGCGGACAATGGGCCTGTGCTGGAGATGACGCGCGAGGAGTTCGAGGAACTGGTTGCCGAGGCGCTGGACCGGATTCCGCCGGAGTTGACGCGGTTGATGGACAACGTCGCGGTGTTCGTGGAGGACGAGCCGCCGTCGGACGATCCCGAACTGCTCGGGTTGTACGAGGGGACGCCGCTGACCGAGCGGGGGGAGTGGTACGCCGGGGTCCTGCCGGACCGCATCACGATCTACCGGGGTCCGACGCTGCGGATGTGCGAGTCCCGGGAGGAGGTCGTCGAGGAGACCGAGGTGACGGTGGTGCACGAGATCGCCCATCACTTCGGGATCGACGACGCCCGGCTGCACGCGCTCGGGTACGGGTGAGCGGGTGCCGGTGGGGGCCTGAGGCCGTGCCGAGGGGCGCGTGTCCTCTTGTGGGCGGCGGGAGTTGGGCAGGTTGACTTCTTCGCCCGCCCTTGGAGGTGGCTTCCGTGCGCCCCTTGTACGTATCCGTCCGTCTGGCCGCCGCGGCTGTGGCCGTGGCTGCCGCCGCCGGCTGTATGAGCGTGGGCGATGACGGCGGTGGGGGTGATGCGAAGCCGTCGCCGTCCGCGGGGCACCGGGGTGGTGAGGCGCCCGACGGCGGGTCGGCGGTGTCGGGTGGCGGATCCGGGGTCGGCGCGCATGCCGAAGCCGGCAAGCCTCGGCGGGGGAAGGACGGCAAGGGCAAGCGGAAGGGCAAGGAGAAGGAGCGGGCCGCGAGGTCGGCGTCTCCGGCCGTCTCGCCGTCGGCCGGGGTGAGCGCGTCCGCTCCCGCGGGGGGCGGGCCGGGACAGAGCGCGAAGCCGGGTCCGACGCGTCCGGTCGAGCCGACGCCCACGCGGACGCCGGATCCGGACCCGACGCCGACGGAGCAGCCGACGCCCGTCTCGCCGACGCCCACGCAGGCCGAGCCGTCGTCGTCGGCACATGAGGAGACCGGGCCGCAGTTGGCTCAGCGGGAGCCCGCTCCGGCCGCGGGGGCGCCGGCGTGAGGCGTGGGCGGCGGGCTCGCCCGGCTCGGACCGGGTAGCGCCGACGGAGGCGTGGGGGCGGTGGCACGTGACGTTGCCTACACGGGTGACGGCCGGTTTGCCTTCGGGGGCTGGGGGTGCGTATGGTGGTAGATCGTTTGATCCCATTTGCCCGGCGCCACCACAGAGCGCGCCGTGTGGCGCGTACTCTCCCTTGCCGTGGCGGACCGCATTGAGGCGGTCGTATAGCGAATCACGGAGTTGACGGGCGCGTGCCGACGAGACTCCGGAAGGTTTCGCATACGCATGTCCATTTCCAGTACTGATCACGTCGTCGTGCCCGAGAGCACCGAAGAGACGGCTGCCCCCGAGATCACCTTCGGCGACCTCGGTCTCCCCGAGGGCGTCGTGCGCAAGCTCGCGCAGAACGGCGTGACCGTGCCCTTCCCGATCCAGGCGGCGACCATCCCGGACGCCCTGGCCGGCAAGGACATCCTCGGCCGTGGCCGCACCGGCTCCGGCAAGACGCTGTCGTTCGGCCTGCCGACGCTGGCCCGCCTGTCCGGCGGCCGCACCGAGAAGCACAAGCCGCGCGCCGTCATCCTCACCCCGACCCGTGAGCTCGCGATGCAGGTCGCGGACGCGCTTCAGCCCTACGGCGACCAGCTCGGCCTGAAGATGAAGGTCGTCTGCGGCGGTACGTCCATGGGCAACCAGATCTACGCCCTGGAGCGGGGCGTGGACGTGCTGGTCGCCACCCCGGGCCGGCTGCGCGACATCATCAACCGCGGCGCCTGCTCCCTGCAGGACGTCGAGGTCGCCGTCCTCGACGAGGCCGACCAGATGTCCGACCTGGGCTTCCTGCCCGAGGTCACCGAGCTGCTGGACCAGGTTCCGGCGGGCGGTCAGCGGATGCTGTTCTCCGCGACGATGGAGAACGAGATCAAGACCCTCGTCGACCGGTACCTGAGCGATCCGGTCCTGCACGAGGTGGACGCGGCGCAGGGCGCGGTGACGACCATGTCGCACCACATCCTGATCGTGAAGCCGAAGGACAAGGCGCCCGTCACCGCCGCCATCGCCTCCCGCAAGGGCCGGACGATCATCTTCGTGCGGACCCAGCTGGGCGCCGACCGTGTCGCCGAGCAGCTGCGCGACGCCGGCGTGAAGGCGGACGCGCTGCACGGCGGCATGACGCAGGGCGCGCGGACCCGGACGCTGGCCGACTTCAAGGACGGGTACGTCAACGTGCTCGTCGCGACCGACGTCGCCGCTCGCGGTATCCACGTCGACGGCATCGACCTCGTCCTGAACGTGGACCCGGCCGGTGACCACAAGGACTACCTGCACCGGGCCGGCCGTACGGCGCGTGCGGGGCGCACGGGCACGGTCGTCTCCCTGTCGCTGCCGCACCAGCGCCGGCAGATCTTCCGGCTGATGGAGGACGCGGGCGTCGACGCCTCGCGCCACATCATCCAGGGCGGTGCCGCCTTCGATCCGGAGGTCGCCGAGATCACCGGCGCCCGTTCGATGACCGAGGTGCAGGCGGAGTCGGCGGGCAACGCCGCTCAGCAGGCCGAGCGCGAGGTGGCACAGCTGACCAAGCAGCTGGAGCGGGCGCAGCGGCGTGCCGCGGAGCTGCGTGAGGAAGCCGACCGGCTGGTCGCCCGGGTCGCGCGTGAGCGGGGCGAGGACCCGTCGGCAGCGGTGGCCGAGGCCCAGGCGGAGCAGGCTTCCGCGGTGGTCGAGGCCGTCGAGGTGGTCGTGCCCGAGCAGCCGGCCGCGCAGGACGTCGACCGGGCCGAGCGCGGTGAGCGCCGTGACCGTGACTTCGGTCGGGACCGGGAGCGTTCGTTCGACCGTGACCGGGGTGGGCGTTCGTTCGAGCGCCGGGACGACCGGGGCGGGTTCAACCGCGACCGGGACCGCGACCGGGACCGCGACCGTGGCTTCGAGCGTCGGGACGGTGACCGCGGTGGTTTCCGCCGGGACGACCGGGGTGACCGTGGTGGGCGTTCCTTCGAGCGCCGCGACGACCGTGGTGGGCGTGGTTTTGAGCGTCGGGACGGCGACCGCGGTGGTTTCCGCCGGGACGACCGGGGTGACCGTGGTGGGCGTTCCTTCGAGCGCCGCGACGACCGTGGTGGGCGTTCCTTCGAGCGTCGGGACGGAGACCGCGGCGGCTTCCGCCGGGACGACCGGGCCGGACGGTCCTTCGACCGGCGCGACGAGCGTGGCGGTCACCGAGGCAGCGACCGTCCCTTCAACCGGGACCGCCGCGACGACCGGCCCGGCTTCCGCTCCGGCGGCCACGAGCGGCCGTACGGTCGTCGTGACGACCACCGCGGCGGCGGCTCCTTCGGGCGCCGCGAGGACAAGCCGCGCTGGAAGCGCAACGGCTGACGCCGACTGATCCCGGGAAGGGCCCGCACGATGTCCGTCGTGCGGGCCCTTCCGCGTCCGCCGCCCCTGGACGCCTGACCCGCTCCGGTGTGTCTGGCAGGCCGTCAGATGTGGCCGGACGGCTCTTCCCACCGCCCTCCGCCACCGCCGACGCGGCCGTGACCCCGATACCCGATCGGCGATGCGGCAACGTCCGGCTATGCTCGGGGTGGCAACATCGCCTGGGCCCTTAGCTCAATTGGCAGAGCAGTGGACTTTTAATCCATTGGTTGTGGGTTCGAGTCCCACAGGGCCTACCGGTGGTGGGCGGGGGCAGTGCCCTCTGACCTGCTGGGCAGCGCCTGAGTCGGCTTCGGTCGGCTCGGGCGCTGCTTCGTTCTCGGGGCTGTGCGTGAGCGATGCGTGAGCGGATGCGCGGGGGACGCGCCGCCTGGAGTGCCTTCGGCTTGCTCATGCCGGCAGATCGAACTGCTTGAGCCAATCCGGATCGGCGGTACGCGAGCGTCGCGACCAGGACTTGTCCGGCCGATCATGAGACGGCGGCTCAAGCGGGAACCGACTGATGGTCTCTTTGGTCAGCGTGAGTGAAGTAGCTCGGTCGCCGCGTGGGGGAGTCGGCCGGTCAGCTTGTTTGGTAGCCGGCGCCGCAGTCGCTCAGTGGAGGCAACGGGATGCACGTTTCGCGGGGGCAGGACGGGGCGATCACCTCTGCGCCGGGTTGCGGCTGGTATTTGCTGGCCCCCGCTCTTTCTGCCGTCGGCGTGTACGGCGGCACAGTGTGGACTGTTCGATCGTGGGCGGACTGCCCGCTCGGGAACAACTTCAGCAACAACATCGGGCTGCAGATGATGATGCCCGTCGTGTGGCTTTGCATGGCCCTGTTGCTGCTTCTGACCCAACTCGCACTGCGAAGGCGGCCTCTTCCCGGCGGGCGGGCAACCATGTGGCTCGCCCCGCTCGGAGTGGCCATCATGCTGACCCTCCTGTACCGGTTTGGGATGGGCTGGCCTTATCACCCACCCGAGGGTCAATGCGTGGAGAGCTATCCGCTCTTCCCGTTCACGGGCAAGACGGGCCCGCACACCGCCAACCAGGTCGTTTCCGCACAGTGGTTGGTGCCTTGGACTGTTCGGGTGCGTCGTCACGAGCTGACTGATCAGGCATGGGCGGTCATTGAGCCGTTGCCGGCTCCGCCGCGGATGGGCCGCCCGGTCCGCGACCGGCGGCAGGTCCTCAACGGCATCCTGTGGAAGTTGTCCTCGGGGGCGGCCTGGCGGGACCCGCCCGAACGGGCCCGCCCCCGAGGAGGCGCCGGCCGGCACGAACGAGCCTCGCGTCCGGACCGAGGCGAAGGCCACCGTCCGGGCGGGTCACGACTGCAACGACATGGCGCGTACGCCGAGAAGTACCGGAGGAACTGCAACTCCGGTTACCGCAAGTTCAACGACGTGGGCGGGGACCGCACCAACAGGGCCCTCTCCGCAGGGTGCTCCTGCGGAGAGGGCCCGTCCGTGTTCCCACGTCAGTGGCGCTGCCCGCTGTTCTTCACCGGCCGGCGCAGTACGTCCCTGATGCACCACCACAGCTTGCGGGCCCGCGGAGCGTCAGTGGCGTAGCTGTTGCCGAGCCGGATGTTGTCCGCGGTGCGCCCCAGCGGCGTGCCTTCGGGTGAGTACCGCGTGGGGGGTTGTTCGACCATGCGCCTCTCCTACGGATTCGGAGACCTGGTCCCGCATCCCTTGCGCAGTTCGTTGTCGGAGCGGATCTTCGGGCTCCAGCCGATCCCGCTGGCGTGGCCCTGCATCACAGGGTAGTTGGTGTAGGTGCCGCCCCGTCGTTGCAGTCCGTCGACCACCCGTAGTCGATCGGCGACCGTCGTGATCCATGCCGCCCGGGCCCGGCGCGTCGCCGCCCTCTGGTGCACTCCCCCCGCTCCCTCGCGTCAACTCGGGTGCCGTGCAATGCCGTTGCCCGTCAGCCGTGTCGTCCGACCCGAGGTCCGGTGCCGGGACGCGCTGGTCGAGCGTTTGCCCGCGAGGTCGTCCACCGGATGGGGACAGGCCGGTGTGTGCCGTCCAGGGCGTCGAGGGGTGAGAGCCGTACGCCTGCCCGCGCCGGGCGACTTTCCCTTTCTCACGTTTTCGCTTGCGGCTTTCCGTGAGATGCGGCTAGGTTTGGCTCACGGATAAGCCACCCTTCAACCGTGAGGTTTGTCGATGACCGTCACCCGTGCCACCGCCGAGCAGGTTCCCGTCCGTGTCTTCGGCGGCCCCACCGCCCTCATCGAGTACGGCGGCCTGCGGTTTCTCACCGACCCCACCTTCGACGCGCCGGGCGACTACCCCCTGGGCGGCGGACACGGGCTGACGAAGACCGCCGCCTCCTCCGTCTCGCCCGCCGCGCTCGGCCCCGTCGACGTGGTGCTGCTCTCGCACGACGAGCACCCCGACAACCTCGACGTCTCCGGGCGGGCACTGCTGGCCGACGTGCCGCTCACCCTGACCACGCCGAGCGGGGCGGAACGCCTCGGCGGTACTGCCCGGGGGCTGCGGGACTGGGAGTCCGTGGAGGTGGAGCGGCCCGGCGGGGGCGCGATCACCGTGACCGGGGTGCCGGCGCTGCACGGGCCGGGGGAGCGTGAGGAACTGGAAGCGGTCATCGGGCAGGTCGTCGGGTTCGTGCTGACCGGGGACGGGCCGCCCACGGTCTACGTCAGCGGGGACAACGCCCAGCTCGACCCGGTCCGGGAGATCGCCGAGCGGTTCGGGCCGGTGGACACCGCGGTCCTGTTCGCGGGCGCCGCCCGCGGGGCCGTCCTCGACGGCCGGCTGCTCACCCTCGACAGCGCCCGTGCCGCCGAGGCCGCCCGGATACTCGGGGCCCGCCGGGTCGTTCCCGTCCACTTCGACAGCTGGGCCCACTTCACCGAGGGCCGGGCGGAGTTGGTGGCGGCGTTCGCGCAGGCAGGGCTGAGCGAACGACTCGGGCTCGACTGACCTCTCAGGGGAATGTCGCAGCATGTGCCACTAAGTCCCCAGTGACGTATGGCGAGTTTGCGTCAGCTGGTGATCTCTTGACTCTGAAGTAACAACAGAAACAGATCCCTTGAGGGAAGCTAGGCGATCATCCGGGGTCACATTCCGGACCGCGGCGGTCGAAGGTGCTCGATACGGCCGCCGATGCCTACATTCCTTCAGCACCAGGGATCACCATGCCCACCACCCCCCACCCGGCCCCGATACCGGGCGCGAAACGCGTCGTCCGTATCGCTGTGGCCGCCGGCCTCGTAGCCGCACTCTCCGCGGCCGGGCCCGTACCCCTCGCCCTCGCCGCGGACGGCCCCGCCGCCCCCGTGGCCGACCCGGGCGTCAAGTCCGCTCATGACAAGCTCGGTTCGGACGACGCCGACCTCCTCGCCGAGGCCAAGGCGCAACGCGACAAGACGGTCACGATGATGATCGCCACGGCACCCGGGCAGACCGAGAAGGTCGCCGAGGAGCTGGACGCGGTCAAGGGCGGCTCCGTCGGCCGTACGTACGACAAGCTCGGTTACGTGCGGGCCACCGTGCCGACCGGCAGGGCGGACTCGGCCATCGCGGCCGCCGCCAGGCTCTCCTCCGTGCAGGCCATCGACCTGCGCGACGAGATACCCCTGGAGGAGCCGGTCCTCGACGGCGGCGGCAGGTCGAGTGCCTCCGCGGCGACCTACCCCGGCCCCGGCAGGAAGACCCCCGCGAAGAACCCGTACAACCCGTCCTTCGAGACGGGCGCGGTCGACTTCGTGAAGAAGAACCCGAAGGCCGACGGCCGCGGCGTGACCATCGGTGTCCTGGACTCCGGTGTCGACCTCGCGAGCCCGGCGCTGCAGAAGACGACGACCGGTGAGCGCAAGATCGTCGACTGGGTGACCGCCACCGACCCGATCGTCGACGGTGACGGCACCTGGCGGGCGATGACCACCTCCGTGGCCGGGCCTGCCTTCACCTTCGGCGACAAGAGCTGGAAGGCTCCCGAGGGCTCGTACCGGATCAGCACCTTCCGCGAGGCCGTCACCGCGCAGGGCAGCGCCGCGGAGGGCGACGCCGACGGTGACGTCAACCGCGACGGCGACACCACCGACGACTGGGGCGTGCTCTACGACCCGGCCGCCGGCACGGTCACCGTCGACGTGAACGACAACGGCGACTTCACCGACGACACCCCGATGAAGCCGTACAAGGACGGCCACCAGGTCGGCCGCTTCGGCACCGACAACCCGGCCACGGACATCCCCGAGAGCCAGGACTTCGTGGTGCAGGTCCGCAAGGACGTCCCGATGGACCCGCTGGGCGGCGACTGGGTCGGCAAGAAGACCGACTTCGTCAACATCGGCCTCACCGCCGGATCGCACGGCAGCCACGTCGCCGGCATCACCGCCGCCCACGGCCTGCTGGGCAGCAAGAAGATGAACGGCGCCGCCCCCGGCGCCAAGATCGTCTCGTCCCGGGCCTGCGTCTTCGGCCCCGGCTGCTCCAACGTCGCGCTCACCGAGGGCATGATCGACCTCGTCGCCGACCGCGGCGTCGACATCGTCAACATGTCCATCGGCGGCCTGCCCCCGCTGAACGACGGCAACAACGCCCGCGCCGAGATGTACACCCGGCTGATCGACACCTACGGCGTCCAGCTCGTCATCTCCGGCGGCAACTCCGGCCCCGGCGCCAACACCATCGGCGACCCGGGCCTCGCCGACAAGGTCCTCTCGGTCGGCGCGGGCGTCTCCAAGGAGACGTTCGCCGCCAACTACGGCACCGGCGTGCGCAACGCGTACCAGCTGTTCAACTTCTCCTCGCGCGGCCCGCGTGAGGACGGCGGCTTCACGCCGACCGTCGTCGCCCCCGGCGCCGCGGTCAGCACGATCCCGGCCTGGATGCCCGGCGCGCCGATCGCCGAGGCGGGCTGGAAGCTGCCGGCCGGCTACGCCATGTACAACGGCACCTCGATGGCGGCCCCGCAGGCCGCCGGCTCCAGCGCCCTGCTGCTGTCGGCCGCCAAGCAGAAGGGCATCGACCTCACCCCCGAGAAGCTGCGCACCGCGCTCACCTCGACGGCCCGGCACATCAAGGGGCTCCAGGCGTACGAGGAGGGTGCCGGCCTCATCGACGTCGTCGACGCCTGGAAGGCGATCCGGGCGGGCGCCACCGCGCACGACTACACGGTCAAGGCCCCGGTCGACACCGCGCTCGACCAGGCGCTGAAGACGCCGGGCTTCGGCACCGGCGTCTACGACCGCGAGGGCGGTCTGAAGGCCAAGAAGAAGAAGACGTACGACGTCACCATCACCCGTACGTCCGGCCCGGCCGGCTCGCTCCCGCACACCCTGCGGCTGGCCAACAACAAGGCCGGCACCTTCAAGATCCTCGGCCCGCATGCGGTGAAGCTGCCGCTGAACAAGCCGGTGACCGTGAAGCTCCAGGCCGCGCCGAAGCACGCGGGCATCAAGAGCGTGATCCTGGAGGCCGACGACCCGAGGACGGTCGGCGTCGACAAGCAGATCCTCAACACCGTCGTGGTCTCCACCCCGGTGAAGCACACCTTCACAGCCTCCGGTTCGGTGGAGCGCAACGGCTTCAGGTCGTACTTCGTCACCGTCCCCGAGGGCGCGAAGTCGCTCCAGGTGACGCTGGGCGGCCTGAAGGAGGGCAGCCGGACGGTGTTCAGCGCCATCAACCCGTACGGCGTCCCGGTCGCCGACAACGACACCAAGACCACGGACATCGCCTCCTACGCGGACCCGCTGCCCGGCGTCTGGGAGATCGAGGTCGACGCGCGGCGCACCTCGGTGCCGCTGGACAACCCGTACAAGCTGGACGTCACCGCGTACGGCGCGTCCTTCGACCCGGAGTCGGTGACCGTGCCGGAGGCCAAGGTCGGCACGCCGGTCGACGCCTCCTGGACGGTGGCCAACAAGCTGGCGGCCGTCGAGGGCACCCTGAAGGGCGGCGCCCTCGGCTCGTCGAAGACCGAGCGGCCGACCATCAAGGGCGGTGAGACGCACACCAGCACCCTGGAGGTGCCGGAGGGCACCACGTCGCTGGACGTCGCCATCGGCGGGGTCTCCGACGCGGGCGCCGACCTCGACCTGACGGTGTACGACGCCCAGGGCAAGGTCGCGGGCCAGTCGGCGGACGGTGACTCGGACGAGTCCGTCTCGATCGCGAACCCGGCCGCCGGTACGTACACCGTGGAGGTCGTGGGCTTCGAGGTGCCGTCCGGTTCGACCGCGTACGACTACCGGGACGTGTTCTTCTCCTCCGTCCTCGGCAAGGTCGCCGTCGACGAGTCGGTGCCGGTCAAGCTCGGCACGGGTGCCACGACGAAGGTCTCGGCGCAGGTCACGGTCGCGAAGGCGGTGGCCGAGGGCCGTCAACTCCTCGGCGAGGTGAGGCTGGTGAACGCGCGCGGGACGACCGCGGGCGTGGGTGGCGTGACGATCGAGAAGGTCACGCCGTAGCCGTCGCACACGGTTGAGGGGCGGGTGTCCGGTGCCGGGCACCCGCCCTTCCTCTTGCCCTGTGCGCGGATCGCCCTGTGCGCGGATCGCCGTGTGCGCGGACGACGTCCGCTCAGCCCACGCCGAGCCCGGCGAGGTCGCCCAGGGGGAGCGTGTGCTGGGTCTGCAGGACCTTCGCGCGCAGGTAGCGGACGTTGTCCGGGGTGGCGAAGACCCCGGTGGGGACACGGTCGCGGACCTCGACGCCCAGGGTGCGCAACTGGTCGGCCTTGTCGGGGTTGTTGGAGAGCAGGTCGAGTTCACCGATGCCGAGGGCGGTGAGCATCTGGGCTGCCGCCGTGTAGTCGCGGGCGTCCTCGGGCAGGCCCAGGGCGGTGTTGGCGGCGTAGGTGTCCAGGCCCTGGTCCTGGAGGGCGTACGCGTCGAGCTTGTTGTAGAGGCCGATGCCCCGGCCCTCCTGGCGCAGGTACAGCAGCACGCCGCCGCGCTCGGCGATGCGCTCGACGGCCTCGCGCAGCTGCGGGCCGCAGTCGCAGCGGGCCGATCCGAACACGTCGCCGGTCAGGCACTCGGAGTGCAGCCGGACCAGCGGGGTGGTGCCGGGCGCCGGGTCGCCGAGGACGACGGCCACGTGCTCGCGGCCGTCGGCCAGGCCGTGGAAGGTGACCAGTTCGGTGTCGACGCGGTAGCCGTCGTGGAAGCGCAGCGGGACCCGGACGCGGGCGCGCTGGGTGGCGGCGGCGATGAAGTCGGGCATGCGGGTTCTCCGGGTTCCGTACGAGGGCCGTCTGCTTCAGATTTGAAGCAGCTTCTCGGTTCGGGACCCTACCCCATGCTTTAAATTTGAAGCAATGGGTTTGTCGTGTACGTCACGGGCGCGGCGAACGCCTCAGGGGCACGACCTGCCGGAGCGCCGCCGCCAGGGCACCTCGTCCGCGGTGGCGTGCGCGCCGTCCCCGGTGAAGCCCGCGCCGATCGCCGTGAAGATCTCCTCCAGCTGTCCGACCTGCGCAGGTGTCAGCCGGTCGAAGAGCAGCGACCGCACGGTCTCCACATGGCCGGGTGCCGCCTGCTCCAGCGTTCGCATGCCCTGTTCCGTGAGGGTCGCGATGCTGCCGCGCTTGTCCCAGCCGCAGTCCTCGCGCCGCACCAGCCCGTCCTTCTCCAGCCGGGAGACGGCATACGTGAGCCGGCTGCGTGTGATCTTCAGCCGTTCCGCGAGGTCGGTCATGCGCAGCCGGCGCTCCGGCGCCTCGGACAGGGTGGCGAGGATGGAGTAATACAGGTGGGGCATGCCGGCTTCCTGCTGGAGTTGCCGGTCCAGCGCGTCCTCCACGAGCGCGGCGGCGGCGATGTACGCGCGCCAGGCGCGCTGCTCCTGGGGAGTGAGCCAGCGAGTCGTCATGCCCCCAGTGTAAGTTTGTTTCAAACTTGAACCAAGAACGTGAACCAAGACCGTGAACCACGACCGAGTTCGCCGAGCGGAGAGCGCGCCGATGCCCTCGTACCCCTACGTCCTGCTGTCCGCCGCCGTCTCACTGGACGGGTACCTCGACGACACCACGGCCGAGCGGCTGCTCCTGTCCGGTCCGGCCGACTTCGACCGGGTCGACGAGGTCCGGGCCTCCGTGGACGCGATCCTCGTCGGCGCCGGCACCATCCGGGCGGACAACCCGCGGCTGCTGGTGTACTCGGCCGAGCGGCGGGCCGCGCGGGTGGCGGCGGGCAAGCCGGAGTATCCGCTGAAGGTCACGGTCAGCGCGTCCGGAGAGCTGGATCCGACGGCGAACTTCTGGCACACGGGCGGCGAGAAGGTCGTCTACACGACGGAGAAGGGCGCCGAGCGGCTGCGGCGGGCCCCGGTCGCGGCGGACGTGGTCGCGCTGGGCGCGGAGCTGGACTGGCGGGACCTGCTGACGCATCTGCGTGAGGTGCGCGGCGTGGAGCGGCTGATGGTGGAGGGCGGCGGACTCATCCACACCCAGCTGCTCCAGCAAGGGCTGGCCGACGAGGTGCAGCTGGTGCTGGCGCCGCTGTTCGTGGGCGACCCGAAGGCGCCACGGCTGTTCGGGCCGGGCGGGTACCAGGGCGGGCGGCTGCGGCTGCTGGAGACCCGTCGGATCGAGGACGTCGTGCTGATGCGCTACGAGCCGACGGCGCCCGGCGTCGGCGCGCTGCCCGCCGCCGCGGACCGGCACTGGCTGGCGCTCGCGTGCGACCTCGCGGCGCAGTGCCCGCCGTCGCGCACGGCGTTCAGCGTGGGCGCCGTGGTGGTGGCCGCCGACGGGACCGAGCTGGCGCGCGGCCACTCCCGGGAGGCCGGCGACCCGGTGGTGCATGCGGAGGAGGCGGCCCTCGCGAAGATCGGCGCCGACGATCCGAGACTGGCGGACGCGACGGTGTACACCAGCCTGGAGCCCTGCACGCGGCGGGCGTCCCGCCCGCTGCCCTGCGCGCGGCTGATCCTCGACGCGGGAGTGCGGCGGGTGGTGACGGCCTGGCGGGAGCCGGACACGTTCGTGATGGGGGCCGACGGAAGCGGGGCGCTGGCGGAGCAGGGGGTGGACGTCGTGGTCCTGCCCGAGTTCGAGGAGCGGGCCAAGGCGCCGAACGGGCACCTGCTGCCATGAAAAGGCCGGTGGGAGCCTGCCGCCGGAAAGCCGTGTGCGTCCGGTCCCGCGGATGGCGTACTATGGAGTCATCGCCGCGGGGTGGAGCAGCTCGGTAGCTCGCTGGGCTCATAACCCAGAGGTCGCAGGTTCAAATCCTGTCCCCGCTACTGATGGCTCAGGGCCGGAACTGATTCAGTTCCGGCCCTGAGTGTGTTCGGGCCCGCTTTTTCTCTGCTTTCGCCGCCGTGACGACCCTTGAGTGTTGTCACCAACGGTGACCGGGCGACCGCCCTCCGCATCACAACTGACACACCGTCAGTACCTGTGTGGCTGCGGAGCCTTGGTCAACTCGCCCGTTTTGGGGGGCTCATGACCTGTAAGTCCGCCCGAAATTCGTTAACGATCAAGTAGAACAGCTTGGAATCCGTACCCCGCGTCTATTAACGTTCGATAACGCAGCGCGGTCGTCCCAGCCGTCACAAGAGGCGGCTCCGTGCGCACGCGCCGAATCCTGTACCCCGTACGGGAACCGGGGAACCACCACCCTGGGGTGAATCGCGCTGAAGCCGCCGTGGAGTCACGGCCGGTATACGCGCGTAGGAGACCTTCCTGCTCCGAACCCGTCAGCTAACCCGGTAGGCGAGAAGGAAGGAAAGGAGCACGCCCACGTGGCGTCCAACAGGCCTGCTACGCAAGCCCCGTTCGTGCCGAGTCAGCGCACCGACGACACCTTCGGCTACGACCGCTACCGCACTGACGAGGGCCCGTTCGAGGAGTGGAACCCCACCGCGGAATCCATTCGCCCCGTACGCGGCAGGCATCGCGTCGCCAAGCAGCGCGGCGGGGGACTCGCCCGCAGCTCCACGGTTCTCGGCGTCGGCGTCATAGCCGCCGTCGGCGCGGGCGGCATGGCCACCGCGCAGACGGGCAAGCCGCCGGTCGCCATCAGCATGCCGGACCTGCCCCTCATCTCCGACGACGACTCCCCGGCCGCCGACACCGGCACCGCGCTGAGCACCATGGGCGCGACCACCGAGGAGACCACCCAGGGCACCGGCGACGCCGGTGAGGCGCTGCGGGCCCGGATCATCGCCCAGGTCGAGCAGCAGCAGGACCAGATCGAGAGCAAGGCTGCCGCCGAAGCGGTCGCCGCCGCCGAGAAGGAAGCCGCCGCCGCGGCCGCCAAGGCGGAGAAGGAGGCGGAGGCCAAGGCCGCCGCCGCCAAGGCCAAGGCCGAGGAGGAGGCCCGCAAGAAGGCCGAGGCCGAGCGCCTCGCCGAGCTGGCCAAGCAGTACGCGCTGCCGACCTCCTCGTACACCGTCACCTCGACCTTCGGGCAGGCCGGCCCCTACTGGTCCTCCGGCTACCACACGGGCCTCGACTTCGCCGCCCCCTCCGGCACCCTGATCAAGGCGGTGCACACCGGCACCATCACCTTCGCAGGCTGGGACGGTTCCTACGGCTACAAGACGGTCCTCACCCTGGAGGACGGCACCGAGATCTGGTACGCCCACCAGTCCTCGATCAGCGTGAGCGTCGGCCAGAAGGTCAACACGGGCGACGTCATCGGCCGCGTGGGCGCCACCGGCAACGTGACCGGCGCCCACCTCCACCTGGAGGTCCACCCCGACGGCAGCGGGAGCGGCATCGACCCGATGGCCTGGCTGCGCGGAAAGGGCCTGACGGTCTGACACCCGGCCGCTGCGAGGCGGCACTCGGGACACCCCACGACTCATCCCCGGCGGCCCTGACGACGACCCCCCGACGTCAGGGCCGCCGGTCCGTGCGCCGGTGCGCCGGACCGGCGGCGAGGGCCGGGCCCACGGGAACGTCGCCGCCCCGGAATGGTCCACTCCCTCGTGGCGGTTGAGGTGAAGCATGACTTCACTGCGCACACTCGGCTCCACCGACCTGCGGGTCTTCCCCCTCTGCCTCGGCGGCAACGTCTTCGGCTGGACGGCCGACGAGGCCCAGTCCTTCGCCGTGCTCGACGCCTACACGGCGGCGGGCGGCAACTTCGTCGACACCGCCGACTCGTACTCCGCGTGGGTCCAGGGCAACGGGGGCGGCGAGTCCGAGACCATCATCGGCTCATGGCTGAAGGCGCGCGGCAACCGGGACGACGTCGTGATCGCCACCAAGGTCAGCCAGCACCCCGACTTCCAGGGCCTGAGCGCGGCCACCATCAAGGCCGCCGCCGACGCCTCCCTGCGCCGCCTCGGCACCGATCACATCGACCTGTACTACACCCATTTCGACAAGCCCGAAGTGCCGGTCGAGGAGATCATCGGCGCCCTGGACGACCTGGTGAAGGCGGGCAAGGTCCGGTACATCGCCGCGTCCAACATCTCCGCCGAGCGGCTGAAGGCCTCCCTTGACTTCTCCGCCAGCGAGGGCCTCGCCCGGTACGTGGCCCTGCAGCCCCACTACAACCTGGTCTCCCGGGACACCTACGAGGGCGGACTCCGGGATCTCGCCGAGCGTGAGGGCCTGGGGGCGGTCCCGTACTCCGCCCTGGCCTCGGGGTTCCTCACCGGCAAGTACCGTGCCCGTACGACGGTGGGGAGCGCCCGTGCCGCAGGTGCCGCCAAGCACCTGGGGACCGAGCGGGGACGCCGGGTGCTCGACGCCCTGGACGGGGTCGCCCGCGCCCACGAGGTGCCGGTGGCCACGGCCGCCCTGGCCTGGCTTGCGGCCCAGCCGTCGGTCACGGCCCCGATCGCCTCGGCCCGGACGGTGGAGCAGCTGCCGGCGCTGCTCGGGGTGGCGGAGCTGAGGCTGACGGAGGAGGAGCTGGCTCGGTTGACGGCGGCGTCCGCCTGACTCAGGCGGGGGCGGGGGCCGTGATCAGGACCGGGGTCGGGGGGCCGGGACGGGGTCGGGGGGCCGGGACGGGGTCGGGGAGGGGCCGCCTGGTCTGCCTGACCGGTCCGTCGGATTCCCCGGTGGTCCCCGCGCGTCTCCTCAGCCGGTATCCACTGCCGATCTCTCCCGGTCACGTCCGGTACGGGTTGTACGCGGTGTACGGCCCCACCGGCCCGTACACCGGCCCGTGTGCCGACCCGTGCACCGGCCCGTACGCCGGCCCCTGGACCGCTCCGGGAGCCTGGCCGTACGACTGCCAAGGCACCGGCGCCGACGGCCCGTACCCGTACCCGTACCCGTACCCGTACCCCGGCCAGGGCTGCGCGGTGGCGCCCGCGTGCTCCAGCGCCGGCCGTGCGATCTCCCGCCGGCGCCACAGCTCCTGCAGCAACTCCCGTTCCCGTCCGACGAAGTCGGCGCCGGCCCGGCCGCGGCGCCCCCGGTGCCGCAGGAACGCCAGCGACGTGGCGTACGCCTCGTACCGCGCCACCTCCCGCGCCGCGGCCCGTCCGCCACGGCCGCGCGCGTACTGCCGGGCCACCCGCCGCGCGCGCATCGAGCCGAGCACGAACGGCTCGCCGGGAGACAGCCACCCGGCGACGACGTAGGCGGGCAACTCCTCGCGCACGGTCCGCAGCTCGCGCTGCCGGGTCCAGATCACCATCCAGGTGAGCAGCCCGAAGGCGGGCACCATGAAGGCCGCGTACACGGCGAAGAACCCGTACTCGCCGAAGCTGGACGAGCCGTTCCACATGGCGTGCATGCCCATGGCGAGCAGAAGTCCGAGGAGGGGGAGGAGGACGCGCCGCGCATGCTGCCGCTCGCCCGACAGGGCCGCTGTGCCGAAGCCGATGCCGCACAGGACCGTGAAGAGCGGGTGTGCGAAGGGCGACATGATGATGCGGACGAAGAAGGTGGCCGCCGTGACGGAGGCGATGCCGCTGTCGCCGGTGAGCTGGTCGGTGCCGAAGGCGGTGCCCAGGTAGAGGATGTTCTCGGTGAAGGCGAAGCCGGTGGCCGTGACGCCGGCTATCACCACGCCGTCGACGATCCCGGTGAAGTCCTGTCTGCGGAAGAGGAACACCAGCAGGAGAGCCGCGGCCTTGGCGGTCTCCTCCACGACGGGCGCTATGACGGTCGCGCCGAGGGTGTCCGCGTGCGACGGATCGGCCGTCGCGGTCGCTATCCACTGGGTCGCGAAGCTGTTGGCGATGATCGCTATCAGCGCCGCCGCACAGGCGCCCCACGCGAAGGAGAACACCAGGTTGCGCCACGGGCCCGGCTCGACCCGGTCGAGCCAGCGGAAGGACGCGACCAGCAGCGGCACGGGCAGCACGGCGAGCCCCAGCCCGACCAGGAAGCCCTCGGTGCCCGTCTGCTCCCGCACCAGGGCGAGGATGACCAGCCCGGACAGGGCGAGCAGGGTGCTGAGCGCGCCGTAACGCACCCATCGCCTCTGCCACCAGTGCGCATGCCGCAGCGCGCCGCCGGCGGGACCGGCGGGATGCGTCGGGTACGGGGGACGGGTGGCCACGGCATCGACCCTAACGAGACAGGGGCACCGCCCGCAGCAGCGCGAGGGGGCCCGGCGCCGGTGGGGGTGCTGTCGGTGCTGCTCCTACCGCTGTACGCGGCGGAAGAGCAGGTCGTTCACCACATGACCCTTGTCCAGTCCCTGCCCCTCGAAACGGGTCAGCGGCCGGAACTCGGGACGGGGCGCGAAACCGCCGTCCGCCTGGGTGTTCTCGAAGTCGGGATGCGCCGTCAGGACTTCGAGCATCTGTTCGGCGTACGGCTCCCAGTCGGTGGCGCAGTGCACGAGGGCACCGGGCTTCAGCCGGGTCGCGGCAAGGCTGAGGAACTCCGGCTGGATGAGGCGGCGCTTGTGGTGGCGCTTCTTGGGCCAGGGGTCGGGGAAGTAGACGCGCAGCCCGTCGAGGGAGTCGGGGGCGAGCATCTCGCGCAGCAGGATGATCGCGTCGCCGTTGCCGACCCGGAGATTGGACAGTCCGTTCCGGTCGGCGAGATTGAGCAGATTCCCCTGCCCCGGGGTGTGCACGTCGACCGCGAGGACGTTGGTGTCCGGATCCGCGGCGGCCATCTGGGCGGTGGCCTCCCCCATCCCGAAGCCGATCTCCAGGACGACCGGGTTGCCGTTCCCGAACAGCTCACCGAGATCGACGACGCGCTGTCCGTCGATGTCGAGTCCCCACTTGGGCCACAGCCGCTGCAACGCGTCCGCCTGCCCCGCGGTCACCCGGCTGCGCCGCGGCTGGAAACTGCGGATACGACGCTCGAAGTGCGACCCGGCCGGATCGGCTCTGGGCCCGTCGGGGAACCGTGGCTCACCTTTGGCCCGGGTGTGCCGGACGGAGACGCCGGGGGTGTGGTCGGGGTGCTCGCCGGGGCCGCCGGGCAGATCGGGGGTCGTGCCGGGCCGGGAGGCTTCGGGGGCGTTGAGGGAGTCAGACACAGTGCGGTCGATTTTACGTCGCCGTCACCGGTCGGCGTCCGGCGCCGGTCACCCGCCGGCGCCGGCCCCGGCAGCCCACCCCGCTCACGCCCCTTCCAGCACCGCCAGCGCCCGCCGGGCGACCTCCCGCCCGATCGGCAGGGACGCGGTCGCCGCGGGACTCGGTGCGTTCAGCACGTGCACGGCCCTGGCCCCCTCCCGTATCAGGAAGTCGTCCACCAGCGTCCCGTCCCGCAGCACCGCCTGCGCCCGCACCCCCGCCGCCACGGGCACCAGGTCGTCGGAGGTCACCGCGGGCAGCAACCTGCGCACCGCCTCCGTGAACGCCCCCCGCGACACCGACCGCCGCAGCTCCCCGGCCCCGTACCGCCAGTGCCGCCGTGCCATCCGCCACACCCCGGGCCAGGCCACCGTCGCCCCGACCTCCCGCGGCCGTACGATCCCCCAGCTGTATCCCTCCCGGGCCAGCGCCGGCACCGCGTTGGGGCCGATGTGCACACCGCCGTCGATCCCGCGTGTCAGGTGCACCCCGAGGAACGGGAACGCCGGGTCCGGCACCGGGTACACCAGCCCCCGCACCAGCTCGGGCCGCGCCAGCTCGTAGTACTCCCCCCGGAACGGCACGATCCGCGCCTCCGGCTCGTCCCCGGTCATCCGGGCCACCTCGTCGCAGTACAGCCCGGCGCAGTTCACCAGCACCCGCCCCCGCACGACATCTCCGCGCGAGGTGCGTACGGCGACCCCCAGCTCCGCCCGCCGGTCGACCCGCTCGACCTGCGCGCCGTACCGGATCTCCGCACCCGACGCCTCGGCCAGCTGCCGGGCGACCCCGACGAAGTCGCACACCCCCGTCGTCCCGACGTGTATCGCGGCGAGCCCCCGCACCTCCGGTTCGTACTCCGCGATCTGCGCGGCGCCCAGCTCACGTACCGGGATGCCGTTCTCCCGGCCGCGCTGCACCAGGGCGTGCAGCCTCGGCAGCTCCTCCCGCTCGGTCGCGACGATCAGCTTGCCGGTGACGGCGTGCGCGATGCCGTACTCCGCGCAGAACTTGACCATCTCGGCGGCGCCCCGCACCGCGTACCGCGCCTTCAGGGATCCCGGCCGGTAGTAGACCCCGCTGTGGATGACCCCGCTGTTGCGCCCCGTCTGATGCCGTGCCGGGCCCGGCTCCTTCTCCAGCACGGTCACCTTCGTGCCCGGCGCGGCACGTGTGATCGCGTACGCCGTGGCCAGCCCGACGATCCCACCGCCGATCACGAGCACGTCACAGTCGTAAGCGATCGCCCGCACCTGCTCCACCTCCCGGGTTCGATAATGCACTGCGCCACTGACAACGCCCTCAAACCAGGGTGGGGCGCCCCCGGCGCCGCTCGGGTCGCACATCAGGTGGGCCTTCGACGCAGCACAGGCACCGGCGGCTCGGACGCGCGAGCCGCCGGTCCCGGGCCGAGGTGGTCATGCCGGGGTCATGAGCAGCGGCCTCGCCCGCTCGCGCAGCTCGACGACCCTCGGCTCGTCGCCGTACGGCTCCAGCCGGTGCAGCAGGTCCTTCACGTACTCGGTGGTGCGCGCGGACGATATGCGCCCCGCGACCTCCACCGCCCGCACGCCCTGCTCGCACGCGGCATCGAGGTTGCCCGACTCCAGCTCGGCGACCGCCGAGACGACGAGCCGCAGCCCGTGCGAGCGCACGAACTCCTCCGTCGGCTTCGACAGTGCCTGCTCGGTGAACCTCCGTACCTGCCGCGGTGCCTTCAGGTCCCGGTAGCACTCGGCGGCGTCCGCGCAGAACCGGTCGTAGGAGTAGAACCCGAGCCACGACGGGTCGTTGTCGCCCTCCCGCGACCGCTCCAGCCAGCCCTCCGCCGCCTTCAGCGCGGCTCCGGCCGCCTGCGCGTCCCCCGCACGCGCATGCGCGCGTGCCTCGACGAGGCGGAAGAAGCTCATGGTGCGGGCGGTGGCCAGGCTCCGGTTGCGTTCCAGGGCCGCCTGCGCGAGGTCGACGCCCTCGTCGCCGAAGCCCCGGTAGGTCGCCTGGAGCGACATCGACGCCAGCACGTACCCGCCGAGGGGCACGTCGGCCGCCGCGCGGGCGAGCCGCAGCGCCTGGATGTAGTACCGCTGCGCGGCCTCCTGCTGTCCGGTGTCGAAGGCCATCCACCCGGCGAGGCGCGTGAGTTCGGCGGAGGCGCCGAACAGCGCCCGGCCCACCTCGTCGGAGTAGGAGCCGAGCAGCAGCGGAGCCGCCTCCACGCGTAAGCACTCGGGCACCATGGACGAACGCCAGTCGCCGCCTCCGTACTTGGAGTCCCAGCGCCTGGCGTCCTCGGCGGCCTCCCGCAGCTTCTGCACATCGCTGTGGCCGACTTTGAGCGGTGCGCCGGAGCTCTCGGACGGGCTCACCTCGCGCGCCACCGAACTGTCGGCCGGCGTTATCAGCCACCGTGAGGCAGGCGTTGCGTATGCGCTCACCGCGAATGATCCGGCCAGCGACTGCCAGATGCCGCCGGAGCCGGCGCGTCGTCCGGCGAGGTCGAGACGGTAGAGCTCCGTCGCCGACTTCACCGCCTGTCCGACGTCCCGGGGGAAGGCGAGGCCCACTTCGGGTGCGGGGTCCGCGTCCGCCAGGCCGATCTCGTGGAGCGGCACCGGTCGGCCCAGCTTCTGGCCGATGGCCGCGGCGATGAGGTGAGGCGCGGCACCCTGCGGCACCATGCCCTTCGACACCCAGCGCGCCACCGACGTCTTGTCGTAGCGAAGTGTCAGTCCCCGCTGAGCGCCAAGATCGTTGACGCGCCGCGCGAGGCCTGCGTTGCTGATTCCCGCGAGGGCGAGAACGGCGCCGAGTTTTTCGTTCGGCCCGCGTTGCTCCCTGGACATGCGCCACCCCTCGACACAGACGGCTGCCGCGCTGGCATAACCACGCGGCATTCGTAAACCCAGCGTAGTTCGCCGCATCCCAAGCGTTAAGGGGCATTGTTCCGGATGGCGGGATTGTGGTCCGCACTCAAGTGCGCGCCCTGCACGCACAGTTGTGACGTGCTCCCGCTGTGTGGCCGTGCGCCCGTCCGTGCGCTCTTCTCCGGCCATCGGGGGAGCGGTTCCATGGCTCATGCGTGGGTCGGCCCGCTGTACTGGATCCAGTGGGCTGGGGGATTCCGCCGCCTTCATCCCCGCGGGCGGCGGAACGGTCCGGGGGGCGTGCCGCGTTCCCCGGACTGCGCGCGTCCGTGAGCACGGCGAGTAGCGTGCGGGAGTTGCACGCTGTGTGCGCGCGCCCGGCGTCGCAGCGCCGATTTGGCCGAAAATCGACCCCGCCTTTCGGGGTGATTACCGCTCCCACCACGGAACTTGAGGGCGCGAAGGGCGTTCTCGGGGAGCGTACCGGGGGCGCATTCGCATCGCAGGCGGCGCGCGAACCTCCTGGTCCGCCCGGGAGTTCGAACTCTTCACGATCGTCACAGGGGCGCCCGCGCGGGCGCAATTGGGGGAGTTCGAGCGGCTCCGTCGCCGCTCCGGCAGGCGTCCTTCATGGCAGCATGGTGAACCGGTTCGTACGGTGCACTGGTTGTCCACAGCCTGTGGAGGCGGCGATGCGGTGGTTGGTGGGGTGGAGCAGCACCGCCGCGGTGGCCGCCGGGATCGGTTCCGCGGGGGCCACCGGAAGCGAGGGCGAGACCCTGCACCCGGTGGGGTCCCAGCTCCTGTGGGGCGACCCCGACCCGCTGTGGGCGGTCGGCGACTGGCGCCCCGACGAGGTGCGCGTGGTCAAGGCCGACGCGCAGACCCGGATCGCGGTGCTGGGAACCTGCGGGGCGAGCGACGAACAACTGCGGGTCGGTCTGTTCGCCGCGCGCGGCGGGGCGCTGCGACACCTGACGGCGTGGCCCGGCAGCTACACGGCCGTCGTCCAGGTCGGCCGCCGGATCACGGTGTGCGGCGACCTGGCAGGCGCGCGGCCCGTGTTCTACACCCCCTGGGCGGGGGGCACGGCGTACGCGACGGCCGCGCTCCCGCTCGCCGACCTCATCGAGGCCAACCTCGACTTCGGCCACCTCGCCGCCCTGCTCGCCGCCCCCGACGTACCGGCGGCCCTGCACGACTCCACCCCGTACGACGGCGTGCGGCGCATTCCGCCGGGGCATGCGCTGATTCTGCGCACCGGGGCCCGTGAGATCGCCGGGTACGAGCCGGTCGCCTCGCTCGCCGTGGCCGCCCCGACGACGGACCCGGACAGCGCGGTGGACGCCGTGCGCGACGCCCTCGTGGAGGCGGTGCGCACCCGGCTGTCCGCGCCCCGCCATGTGCCCGGCGCCGACATAGACCCGGGCCCGGTGCCGGGGATGGGCCCCGCCGAGCGGCGTGCGGCCCGCGGGATGCCGGTGCCGGGCATCGGCGCCGACCTGTCCGGCGGCCCCGCGTCGGCGACGCTGGCGCTGCTGGCCGCCGGCCTCCCCGGCATGCCGGGCACCGTCCTGGGCCACGGCACGGGCGCGGGGGAACGCCTCCTCGCGGTCACCTTCAACGACCTCGCGGTCGGCGGCCGGGAAGCCGAACTGGAGCGGGCGGGCGCCCTCGCGGCCAACCCGCGCCTGCACCACGTGGTGGTGGCGGGCGGCGAGGAGACACTGCCGTACGCCGACCTGGACGGTCCGCTCACGGACGAGCCGGGCCCGAGTCTGGTGACGGCGGCGCGGCACCGCGCGCGCCTGGCGTCCGGCAGCGCGGACCACTTCACCGGATACGGCGCCCGCCAGGTCCTGGACGCCCACCCGGCCCGCCTCGCGGACCTGTTGATGGACCGCAAGCGACGGCATCTCGTCCGCCCGGTCGCGGCGCTGGCGAAGGCGGACGGCTCGGTGCTGGTCCCCGCACGCGTGTACGGCGCGGCGCGCAAACTCGCCCGCACCCCGTACCGGACGGGCCTGGACTTTCTGGCCGACCGCCTCATGCACCGCCGCTTCGACGAGCCCGGAGGCGCCGTGGGGGCCTCGCTCGCCGCGCTCACCTGGGCCAGACCGGGGCCGGCGGCCCGCTGGCTGACCGGAGAGGCACTGGCCGAAGTATCGGTTCGCCTGCAAGCGGCCACGAACCGCAACGGGGTCGGCCCGGGCCAGCGCCCCGGCGACTACCGCGCGCGTGCGGCCCTCGCCCGGCACGCGGCGGACCTGCGCGTCCTCGAACAGGCCGCGGAGATCCGCTTCCAGCGCCTGCACGCCCCGTTCCTCGACAACCAGGTCGTGCGCGCCTGCCGGACCCTCCCGGAGGCCCTGCGCGTTCAGCCCGGCGCCCGCGCCGCGATTCTCCGTACGGTCCTGGAGGGCGCCGGAGTGGCCGACCTCCCCGTCGGCTGGGGTGCCCCGTCGCACGGGTCGTCGGCGGTAGCGGCGCGTACCGGCATGCGGGTGGCCGCCGACCCGCTGATGTCCCTCTTCGGCACCCCCCTGCTCGCCCAGGCGGGCCTGGTGGAAGCCCGCGTCGTCCGCAAGGCCCTCCGCGCGGCGGCCGAGGGCGAGCCCCTGCCCCTGGACGGCCTGGCCGACCTGGTCTCCCTCGAACTCTGGCTGCGCCGCCTGCTCGCCCGCCGGGGCACCTGCTGGACGGGCACCCCGGCACGCCAACGGGCGGTACCGGCGGGGATCATGCCGCAGCGGGGGGCGTTGGGGGCGGGGGCCGCGGCGCGGCGGGCCTAGAGGGCGTGTGACAGCTCACGGGTGCCTGTCGGCCCGTGCGCCCGCTTCGGTGGTCTGCCGGTCAGGTGCGTCCCGCACGTGGTGCGGCGACGGTCGTCTGCCGGCCGCGCCCCGGTCCTGGTCCCGGCCGCGCCCCGTCTGTTCCGGTCCCGGCCACCCGCCCACCGCGCGACGCGACCAGCCTCCTCACACGCAGCTGAACTTCGACTCCGCCCAGTCCGCGAGGAGCAGGGTGTCGGCCGTGCTGCGCGGCTCCACCACCAGCCGTACCGTCTCCCGCCCGGCGAGGTTCACATGGACCGGTACCGCCGGGTCCCCGCCCTTGAGCGGCCCGGACCGCCACAGCCGGACGCCGTCGGCGTGGACGGAGAAGGAGAAGGCGCCGAGCCCCAGGGCCGAGTCGTCGACGCCGACCAGCGCCTCGTAGGCGGAGCACTCCCGGTTGAGGTCGATGGTGACGGAGGACCGGCCGTGCACGGTGACGCCGTGCGTGTACCGCTTGCCGGCGATCGACACGCCGCCGTACCGCTGCCACACCCAGCTGCTCTGGCCGATCCGCATCTCCGGCGCGCTGCCGTCGCCCGCGATGTCGTACGACAGCTCGCTCCACTGGTAGACGGCAGGGGCGGGCGGGGGAGCAGGCGCGGGAGGCGGCGGCGGTGTCGGTGTGGGGGCCGGCGCCGGCGTGGCCGGAGGCTTCGGACGGGGCGTGGGTGACGGGGTCCCGGTCGGTGTCGGTGCCGGCCTCGGCCCGGCGGCGGGGACGATCGCCGGGGGGCGCGGAGCGGGTTCCTTCGCCGACGGCTTCGGTGGCGTCGGTGTCGGTGTCGGCGTGGGCGTGGGTGTTGGCGTCGGCGGTTCGGGCGTCGGGGGGCCCTCGACGATGGGAGTCGGTACGGAGGGCTGCTTGGCGTCCTCCCGGCCGGCAGGTGTGTCGCCGCCGGACAGCCCGAGCACGAGCGCCGCGGCCACGCCCACGGCGACCACACCGGCCGCGATCCCGGCCTTCAGCGGCGCCCCGAGCCCCTCGGATGCCACCGCGCCGCTGCTCGCTCCACCGGACGAACCACCGCCGGTCGCGGCCCCGCCGGTCGCCCCGGCACCGCCCGACGAGCCGCCCGCCGAGGCCGCTCCCGCGGCACCGGCCGCGCCCGCCCCGGCACCACCGGCGATGAGCCCGGCCGCCTTGGCGTACCCGGCGGCGCCGAACCAGCCGATGACCGCGACCGGCACGACGGCGGGGATGCCGCCGGCGACTTCCTTGATCTGGCCCGCGGCCAGCCGGCACCTGGCGCACTCCTCCAGGTGCTTGCGCAGCCCCCGCTCGGCACGGGCACGCAGGCTGCCCCGGGCGTAGGCGCCGAGCCGGTCGGCGTAGCGGGCACACCCCTCGTCACCGGCGAGGCTGGCACTGACATGGGCCTGTAGGTAGGCCTGCTTGAGTCCCTCGCGGGCACGGCTGGCGAGCACGCGCGTGCCGTTGGCGTCGAGCCCGAACAGCGTGGCGACCTCGCTGGGGGACTCGTCCTCGACCTCGGTGTGCCACAGCACCGCCTGCCAGCGCTCCGGCAACGACCGGAAGGCACGCATCGCCAGGGATCGTTCGGCCTCGTGCATCGCCCGCACGTCCGCGCCCAGGTCGACGGTGTCGTCGTCCGGGACATCGCAGGCGCGCGCCGACTGCGCGGCGAACACCGCGAAGTCGTCGACGAGTTGCTCGCGCCGCGCCGACCGTGTCCAATCGGCCGCGGCACGCCGGATCGAGGTCAGCAGATACGGGCGTACGGCGTGCTCGGGACCGGAGCCGCCGCGGACCGCCTGGAGCATACGGGCGAAGACCTCGGCCGTGAGGTCGTCGGCGGTGTGGGCGTCACGGCAGCAGGTGCGCGCGTACCGGCGGACCGCCTCCGCGTGCCTGAGGTACAGCTCCTCGTACGCGGTGTCGTCGCCGGAACGCATCCGCCCGACCAGGTCGGCGTCCGAGGGAGGCAGCCGGCGCGGCGACGGCAGCGCGCTGTCCTCACGCCGGTCGCGCTGGGCCGGGACACCGCCCCCGGCGCGTCCCTGCGCGTGTCCTCGTGTGCGGTCCTCCGCGGCACCGCCGCCCGGCGGCAGGTCCGCTCGTCCGCCCTGACTCGGCACCTGCGGAGTCGACGAGTCATCGTCACCGTGCGACTCGTCCCGCCCGTCAACACTCATCGCGGAAAGCCCCTGCCGCCAGCTCCACCAGTCCAGGCCACCGGGTCAGGGTGCCACATGGGCTTCGGGTCACGATCCATGCGTACGGACATCCACCCGTCCGTGGGGACTACCCGCAGGGCGGTACGGCAGTACCGGGCCGTGCCCGCGAAGTCCCGCCTGCCCCGCGGCGCCTGGCACGTTCCCCGCTGTCCGACGGGCGGGGGAGGCGGCCTCCCGCCGTACCGCCCGAAAGGGTCACGCACCACCAGTACGAGTGCTTCCGCCCGGCACTCCCCCGGCCTCAGGCCGGGGGCAGCCCCAGAGCACGCACCGGACCCCGCGGCGCCCACCCTCCGGGCGGACGACAGGATTTCGCGGACAGGACCTGCCCGCGCCCGTACGGGCTGAGCTCAAGCGGCCCTGTCTCGACGGGAGTCGAGTCCGGCGGCTGCAGCCCCCGGTCGTGCCCGCCGCGGCGTTCGAGGCGAGGACGGCGCGGGGTCCGCCCCGCCTCTCGGTCACCCCGGCAGGCTCACGACCGCCTGCCGACTCATGCCTGGGGCCGCGACCGCCGACTCATGCCTGGGGCCGCGACCGCAGCCCTTCCAGCAGGATGTCCAGCAACCGCGCCGACGCCGCGGCCTGCTGCGCCGCGTCCGGCAGCGAGGGCGCCGCCGTGGCGATCACCAGCAGGACGTCCGACACCGACACGTCGGCCCGCAGCTCGCCCGCCGCACGGGCCCGCTCCACGAGCTGGCCCACCACGTCGAGCAGCGCCGCCGCCCCCGCGTCGTCCACCGGGTTCGCCGTCACCACCGCGGGCGGCTCGGGCACCAGACGCAGCTCACCGGCGCCCGGCTGTATCCGCTGCTGCGGCACCCGGGCATCGTCGAGCGCGGCGCCGTCCTCGGCGACCCCGACCCGCAACACCTGCGGCGGCAGCAGCCGGCCCGCGCCCGAGGCCACCGACGTGCGCAGGAAGCGCGACAGCGCCGACCACGGCTCGTCCTCCTGGCCGAGCGCCGCCCGCGCCTGGTCGGTCAGCCGGGAGGTCTCCTCCTCGGCTATCCGCCGCACCAGGACGTCCTTGCTCGGGAAACGCCGGTACACCGTCCCGACGCCGACCCGCGCGCGCCGCGCCACGTCCTCCATCGGCGCGCCGTATCCCAGCTCGCCGAAGACCTCGCGCGCCGCACGCAGCACGTGCTCCAGATTGCGCTGTGCGTCCACGCGCAGCGGCGTCGTACGCGAGCTGTCCCCGCGTCCGTTGCCCGCAGCCGCGCTCATCGTGCCGCTCACCGCTCCGCCGCCCGTTGCGATGGCGGACGCGGAAGACCAACGAGAATCCTGAACATGCATAAGCGATCCCCCGGTAATGACGTCTCCCCCCGGAGACACTCCCCGTCATTGCAAGCCGGAGCGTCGCGGAACAAGCCCGGACAACGAGTTCGCCCTGTGTGACTCGCGGACTCGAAGAGCGCATCCCCCTACACCCCGTCGACACACGAACATAGTTGAGAGGGGGTCAATTCAGAAGGGGCAGGTTCCGCACGGAGCTCCCCTCGATCGGAGTACGGGTCGTTTACGCCCAGATTGCGCCACCCGCGATCCCTCGGCGCGCACCCCTTGACCTGCGGACTCTCCCCGCACTCCGGCATTTCGGCCAAATCGCGGCACCACCGGCCTCCGGTCACACAAATTGTCGAGCCTGTGGACAAACGCAAGCGTCGGGTGCGTCATGGGATGGTGAAGGAACGTGCGCGCATTCTCGTTGTCGGCGGCGGCTACGTCGGGATGTACACGGCCCTGCGTCTGACCCGGAGACTCAGACAGGAACTCGCGCGGGGCGAGGCCGAGATCACGGTGGTCACCCCCGACCCGTACATGACGTACCAACCGTTCCTCCCCGAGGCGGCCGCCGGGTCCATCTCCCCACGTCACGTCGTCGTACCGCTGCGCCGCGTCCTGCCCGGCTGCCGGATCATCATCGGCGAGGCCACCGCCATCGACCACGCGAAGCGCACCGCGACCGTCACCACCCTCGCCACCGAGGAGGAGGGCACGGGCACCGAACAGCTGTCGTACGACGAACTCGTGCTCGCCCCCGGTTCCGTCTCGCGCACCCTGCCCGTCCCCGGCCTCGCCGACCACGGCATCGGCTTCAAGACCGTCGAAGAGGCCATCGGCCTGCGCAACCACGTCATCGAGCAGATGGACATCGCCTCCTCAACCCGCGACCCCGCGATCCGCGACGCGGCCCTCACCTTCGTCTTCGTCGGAGGCGGCTACGCGGGCGTGGAGGCACTCGGCGAGCTGGAGGACATGGCCCGGTACGCCACGCGGTACTACCACAACGTCCGGCCCGAGGACATGAAGTGGGTCCTCGTCGAGGCATCGGACCGCATCCTGCCCGAGGTCGGCACGGACCTGGGCCGCTACACCGTCACCGAACTGCGCCGCCGCAACATCGACGTACGCCTGGGCACCCGTCTCGACTCCTGCGCGGACCGCGTGGCCGTCCTCAGCGACGGCGCCCGCTTCCCGACCCGCACGGTCGTCTGGACGGCCGGCGTCAGACCCCACCCGATCCTCGCCGCGACCGACCTGCCCCGCAACGACCGCGGCCGACTGAAGTGCACCCCCGAGCTGGCCGTCGAGGGCACCACGCACGCGTGGGCCGCCGGAGACGCCGCGTCCGTCCCCGACGTCACCGCCGGCGAGCCCGGCGCGCACTGCGCCCCCAACGCCCAGCACGCCCTGCGCCAGGCGAAGGTGCTCGGCGACAACATCGTCCACTCCCTGCGCGGCGAGCCCCTGGAGACGTACGCGTACACGTACGCGGGCTCGGTCGCCTCCCTCGGCTTCCACAAGGGCGTCGCACAGGTCTACGGGCGCAAGCTCAAGGGCTACCCTGCCTGGTTCATGCACCGCGTCTACCACCTCAGCAGGGTGCCGACCTTCAACCGCAAGGCCCGCGTCCTGGCCGAATGGACGCTGTCGGGACTCTTCAAGAGGGAAGTCGTCTCCCTCGGTTCACTCGAACATCCCCGAGCGGAGTTCGAACTCGCGGCCGGTGGAAAACATCCCCACAAGCCCGAAGGCGACCCGAAGGGGTCGTCCTGACCGGACCCAGGAACTCCATCGACCGGGCGGGCGTCTGACGGGTGTCGGCCAGGTCGGCCGCACTGCCAGACTGACCCCGAACCGATCCCGACCCTGGACGACCCACCGTGCTGCAACCCCGGGGTGCCGCCCCGCAGACCCCCGGCCCGGTCCGGAGCTGGCCGAAGACGACGACACGAGGCAAGGATTCGTGAACTTCACGCGCTGGAGCGCCCGGCTCCCCGGAACGCAGCGCCGCGCCGCAGCGCGGACCGAACCCGCGGCGGCGGTCGCCCAGGACCGCCGGGGAGAGAGCCCGGGCGCCGTCCCCGCCGCCCGTGCCGAACCCCTCACCGACGACTCCCAGCCCGTCCCCGCCCTGGACGAGCTGCCGGTCCGCGAGGTCCTGGACCGCATCCCGTCGCTGGTCGCCCTCGTCCACGGCACCGACCACCGCCTGGCGTACGTCAACGACGCCTATGTGACGGCCTTCGGTGTACGCCTCCCGGGTGAACCCGCGCGCCAGTCCCTCCCCGAACTGGCCGAACTGGGCCTGCTCCCCCTCCTCGACCAGGTCCTGCGCAGCGGCAGGCCCCGGACCCTCAAGTCCCGCAAGGCCCCCGGCGGCCGCTCCTACACCTTCACCTGCACCCCCGTGACGGAGGGCGACGGCGGTGTCCTCGTCTTCGCCACCGACGTCACCGACCACGCGGAGGCCGCCGAACGCCTGCGCGCCAGCGAACGCCGCCAGCGCGAAACAGCCGTCACCCTCCAGCGCTCACTCCTCCCCCAGGAGCTCGAACAACCGGACGACCTGCGCATCGCCGCGACCTACCACCCGGGCGGCACGGAGGCCGCGGTCGGCGGCGACTGGTACGACGTGATCACCCTCGGCGGCGGCCGCACGGCCCTGGTGATCGGCGACGTGATGGGCAGAGGCGTACGGGCGGCGGCGGTCATGGGCCAGCTCCGTACGGCGGTGCGCGCCTACGCCCGCCTGGACCTCCCCCCGCACGAGATCCTGCAGCTCCTCGACGGCCTGGCCATGGAGATCGACGCCAACCAGATCGCCACCTGCGTCTACGCCATCCACGACCCGAACGAGGGCCGCCTGGTGTACGCCTCCGCCGGCCACCTACCGATCCTGGTCCGCGACGAGAACGGACAGGTCGAACGCGCCGACGAACCCACCGGCCCGCCCCTCGGCACCGGCGGGTGGATGCACGCGTCCGGTTCGATCGCCCTGAGCCCCGGCTCCACGGCCGTCCTCTACACCGACGGCCTGGTGGAACGCAGGGACGAGGACCTCGACGAGGGAATCGCCTCCCTCGAACGAGCCCTGGCCGGCGCGACCGGCACCCCCCAGGTGGTCTGCGACCGCCTGGTCCGCAGCGCGGGCGTCACCGCGGACCACGACGACGACGTGGCGGTCCTGGTCCTCCAGCACCCGGCCCGCACCGGCCCCGACAGCGACCTCTTCCGCAACGCGGCCCTCGAACTCCTGGGCGGTGTGGAGGCGGCCCCCCGAGCCCGCGCCTTCGCCTCCGGCGTCCTGACGAGCTGGCGCTTCCCCGCGGACCTGCACGACCTGGGAGTCCTGGCGACGAGCGAGCTGGTGGCGAACTCCCTCCAGCACGGCACACCCCCCATGCGGCTGCGCCTGCGCCGCACCGACCGCCGCCTGATCATCGAGGTCACCGACGGCGACGACCACCTGCCCCGCCGCCGCAGAGCCGAGCCGGGCGACGAATCCGGCCGGGGCATCGCCATCGTCGCCACCATCGCCTCCGCCTGGGGGAGCCGCCGGACACCGGGCGGCGGAAAGGCGGTGTGGTGCGAGTTCGTGCTGCCGGGAGGCGGGAACCGGAGCTCGTAGCAGCCGGCCCGCCGTGCGGCGGCGACAGAATCAGGCGTGGGTGCGGGCCTGCCCGGACGGCGACGCGGTCCCCTGCGCCACCACCCGGCTCCTGGCCGACGACGGCTGGTCCTGAACGGCGCTGAGCTGGCGCCCCAACCGCAACGCGAGATAGGTGATGGCCAGCGAGAACCCGAAGAACGTCACGACATACGGCCCGTGCAGCGCCGCCCCCATCGGGCCGCCCACCGCCGGCCCGACAGCCAGAGCGAGCTGCTTCACCAGGGCGAAAGCGGAGTTGTACTGGCCGGCCATGCCCTCCGGGGCCAGATCGGCCACCAGCGGAGCCACCGTCGGCGAGAGCATGGCCTCACCCAGCCCGAACAGCGCATACGTCGAGACGAAAGCCGCCGTGGCCATCGCCTGACTCGCATGACCGAGCCCCGCATACCCGGCCGCGACCCAGGCCACCGCCCAGATCAGCCCCACGGCCGCGATCACACGGGACCGCCTGCGCCGCTCCACGAACTTCAGCACGGCGAACTGCGCCACCACGATCATCGCGGTGTTGGCCGCCAGCGCGGTCCCGAGCGCCGAGGTCGAAACCCCGGCCGCCTCGACCCCGTACGCGGCGAGCCCCGACTCGAACTGCCCGTAGCAGGCGAAGAACAGCACGAAGCCCAGCACGCACAGCTGGACCATCGCCCGGTTCCCGAGCAACTGCCTCCAGCTGCCCTTCACCGGCCCGCCGCCCGGCGCACCCTCGATCCGAGGCGCACGCGGCATCCGGACGGTCGACATCACCACGACGAGCAGCAGGAACATCGCCGCCTCGATCGCGAACAGCACAGTGAAGGACGAGACACTCGACGTGTCGACGAGGTGCCCTCCGATGAGGCCGCCGACCCCGAGCCCCAGGTTCTGCAGGAAGAACTGCATCGCGAACGCCCGCGACCGGGTCTCCGACGGCGAGCAGTCCACGATCATCGTCGCGAGCGCCGGCTGCATCACGGCCTGCCCCGCCCCGAGCGCCGCCGCCGACAGCAGGACGGACACGGCGTCGCCCGCGAGCCCGAGGCACAACGACCCCAGCGCGGCGGTGACCAGAGCGGCGAGCAGCACCGGCAGCGGGCCCCGCCGGACGATGGCCCGCCCGGCGAACGGCAGCACCACCAGCGCGGCCACGGCGAAGACGGCGAGGACCAGCCCCGCGGTCATGGCACCGAGCCCTCGTACCTGCGCGACATAGACGTACAGGTAGGGGACGGTAAAACCGAGCCCGAACGCGCTGAGTGCGTTGCCCACGTGGATCCGGCGCATCGCTGCGCCCATCGCCCTGGTCACGTTCACCTCTCTCGCTATAGATGTGAAGACTTCAAAGCTAAACTTCGAAGGTAAACAGTACACATCGAAGGACTTCGACGCCAAGCACGCCCATGCGATACTCGGCCCATGGGCGACCCCTCCGGCCTCAGCGAGCCGACCCTCGAAGAGCAGATCGCCGCCTACCAGCGCGAGTTCCAGGACCTCGACCCCCAGGTCGAGAAGATCGTCTCGGCGCTGTCCCGCCTGAACCGGCGCATGAACGTCGCCTACGGCCGCCAGACCGCGGCCCTGGGCATCAGCAACGCCGAGTGGGAGGTCCTCAAGGCCCTGGTCCTGTCGGGCGCCCCCTACCGCATGGGCCCGAGCGACCTCGCCAAGCGGCTCGGCCTCACGCCGGCCGCCATGACCCACCGGATCGACCGCATGGTCGCCGAAGGACTGGTGACCCGTGAACGGGACGAGTCCAACCGCGTCCGCGTCATCGTGGAGCTGACCGGCGAGGGGCGCGAGAAGTGGCTGGAGGCGATGAGACTTGCGACGGTCTTCGAGGAGGACCTGCTCCAGGACCTCTCTCCCGAGGAGCGCACCGCTCTCGGCGAGGTCCTCACACGCCTGCTCCGCAGGGTGGAGCACGCCCAGCCGGACGCCGGCGGACGCCTCACCGACCTCGACTGACGCGGCCCCTGTCGCCGCCGCAAAAGATCTTGACAGAGGGTGCTTGACACCCTCCTCCCCGATCCGTAAAGTTCTTCGGGTTGCCGCGGAGCCGTAACGGTTCTGCGACAGCACCTCCCGCCGCGACAGCGGCAAACCAAACCATCAGCACGATCTCCCGACGGGGTTGATTTCGGCGTGCCCGAATTCAATTCGAATTGGGACTCGGCGGCCCGATTGGGAATCGCCGAGAGGATCCGCTAAGGTTTGAGACGTCGGAACGGCCCAACAGCCGCGAAGACAGACCCCGCTGACTGGGAGTCAGACCCGGAAAGATCTGATAAAGTCGGAAGCGCCGGAAAGGGAAACGCGAGAGCGGGAACCTGGAAAGCACCGAGGAAATCGGATCGAGAAAAGATCTGATAGAGTCGGAAACGCAAGACCGAAGGGAAGCGCCCGGAGGAAAGCCCGAGAGGGTGAGTACGAAGGAAGCGACCGTTCCTTGAGAACTCAACAGCGTGCCAAAAGTCAACGCC